>CAYLTW010000082.1:0-12317 GCA_964386735.1 uncultured Woeseiaceae bacterium | reverse complement strand
ATCGATGCACCGACGTAGAGCGGCACATTCACCAGGCCCCCGGCAGAACTGCCGACTTGCCGGTAATACACGATTCTGGCCAGCGCGGAATGTGGCCCGCTGATTTGACCGCGCTCCAGTCCCGACAATCTCAAGAATCCGCCAAGTGGAAAATAATTCTGAACCGGGCTGATCGAGTCGAGTGTCGTCGCATAATCGAGTCCGAACAGCAGCGCGTTTTTGCCGCGACTCAGCGCGGCTCCGACATTAAATTCAATCGTGTCGAAGCGCGTGTCAGCACCCAGGGACGGCCGCGACGAATTCCAGATCGCAGCTGCGCGCACACCATGTCTCGGGAATTGCGCATCATCGAACGTATCGAATCTGATACGTGTTACGAAACCGCCGGTCTCGAAGTTATCGTTGGGTATCGATGGATCACCAACCTTCACGCGTGCCTCGCCGACCCCACGATAGAGACCCATTCGAAATTCGCCCACAGTTCCTATCTCTGCGCCCACATCGAGCGACAGCTGTGCCTCTGACAAACGCAGACGAGCAACAGTATCGTTCATCAGGAAAGCGTTCTGATTCGTTTGCCGGACCGAAACGGCTGGCGCAATGAAAACGCGGGAGTCGAATCGCAATGGCTGGTAAAACTCGGTCGATATCAGCGGATCTGTTCCGAGTTGAATGACAGTCAACAGCTCCGCGCCGAGGCTATTCAACTCCGGCCGCCGCCAGAGCGTCGACAGGTTAAAGGCCGTCGATCCCTCGAAGTCGTCCTCGATTGCGAGTCCAAAGCGAAGATAGTTAGGTCCCCAGCGCTTCGATCGGGCTTTGAACTCCACGCCAGTCTGATCCAGCTCTTCGACGAGGCGGTACCCGACTTTTTCGAACAGAAGCAGGCCGTACATGCGGTCCGCTTCGGCGGCCAGGGTGTCCGGATCGATCGGGTCGCCCGTTTTGACCTTCATTCGCGATTCGAGAATTTTCGGTGCTACTTTCGCATCATGTACGACGCGGACGAATGCCAGACTCCCATTCGGAGCAGCTATCCCGGTCCGCATCGCAAGAAGCCGTGCATATTGCTCCTCGTCGACTGAGATCTCCGACAGTTTGTCAGACGCCGCTCGCGTCGCCGCGGCGCCTGGCTCAATCGTCTTAACCACGTCTGAAAAATTGCCTGAAGCGAACATACCCAGATCCGGACTGATCAGGATGTCCTGTGGCCCAAGAGTTCCGATTTGGCGCCGCGTTTCTTTGCGAATCAACATCGTGAGCACTTGTTCGGAAATGGCCAATACCGACGAGAGGTCATCAATGCCGTAAAGCGGAAACTCGACATCAACAGCGATGATGACGTCAACGCCCATGTCACGAATAACATCCACAGCCAGGTTGCCGGTCAAACCTCCGTCGACCAGCAAATGGCCGTCGATGGGTACTGGCGCGAAGATAGCCGGTACGGACATACTCGCGCGAATCGCGCGCGCGAGATCGCCCTTCCCCATGACATAAGTCTCGCCCTCAACGATATCGGTCGCGATAGCCCGAAAAGGCACTGGCAACGCATCGAAATCACTGACAGCCGAAGCATGAATTGTCAGCTTGCGGAGAATGAGATCCAGCCGGTGACCCTGGATGACGCCTTGCGGCAATTTCAGTTCACCATCCCGGTAGCCAATCTCGAAATTGATTGGGAACAGCTCATCGTCCAGTTTACGGCGAAAACTCAAGTCGCTGCGCTGTGGTCGATCCGAAAGAGCACCGGCCCAATCAAGCGTAGAAACCATTTCCTCAAGCTCCGCGACGCTCATCCCGGACGCATACAACCCACCAATAATGGCACCCATACTGGTACCGACGATCGCATCAATCGGCACGCGCATTCGTTCGAGCTCTCGAAGCACGCCAATATGAGCGGCACCTCTGGCCCCGCCTCCGCCGAGTACCAGCCCTACGCGGGGTCGCCCGGCAGCCGCATCCGCGAGAACTTTTGACACCGATTGCTCGTCCGCCTGGCTCATGTCGGGAAACACGCAAAGCGATACAAACCCGATCAACACAAGCAAAGACTGCACGGGTAACTCCTGGTATCTCGGCAACTCTTCAACCCGCTTGGATTCGAAACAGGCGTGATTATAATGATCAGCCGATCACAGTGGCCACTTAGAGTTTGACAATGCAGCAAACAAGAACACCAGAACGGGCGATCAAGCTGCGCGCATCGCTTGCAGCAATCGTGTTCTGGGGCGTTTTGCCGGTGGCCCCGGCAATGGCGACGGAACACAACTCGATCAACGAGATCGTCGTAACGAGCCAACGCCGCGCTCAAACCTTGCTCTCGCACACCGGCAATATTGAGCGCCTGGGTGCAGACGAGATCGGCCGCGTCCAACACAAGCACATACAGGAACTGCTTGTACGGGTCCCCGGCGTCTGGGTCAGCCGCGGCAGCGGCCAGGAACACCTCACGGCCATTCGATCGCCGGTTCTCTCGGGCGCCGGCTCCTGCGGCGCATTTCTGTTTCTCGAGGATGGCATCCCGGTTCGGCCTTCCGGGTTTTGCAATGCGAATCAACTGATTGAGATCAATTCTGAACAGGCCCGGTCCATCGAGGTGATTCGCGGACCTGGCAACGCTTTGTATGGGTCAAACGCGCTGCACGGCATTATTAATGTTTTGATGCCCGCTCCCGGCGCGACGTCGGCCACAAATTTAGGCCTGGAAATCGGCGCACACGGTTTCCGACGCGTACGTGGCGAATTGTCGACGAGCACGGATTTGCCCTTCGTAGCCGCATTTGTACTTTCCGATGACGGCGGTTTTCGGGAGGAGTCGGGTTACCGTCAAGGCAAAGCTCACTTCAAGGTAGAAATGGATTTGTTTGGCGGTGACTTTTTGGCAGCGCTGTCACTGAGCGATCTGGACCAGGAAACGGCCGGCTTTATCGTTGGCAAGGATGCTTACAAGGACCCGGCACTCAATCGCAAAAACCTGAATCCGGAGGCTTTCCGCGACGCAAACAGTCAAAGACTCTACGGTGTATGGAGTCGAAATCTGGGCGATGCGAAAATCGATATCAGACCCTATATCAGGCGCTCTGATATGCGCTTCCTGCAGCATTTCCTTCCCGGCCAGCCACTCGAGGAAAACGGCCATGTCAGCGCCGGTGTTCTCACCGCTGCACGCTTCGAGCGCGATCGAGTGTCGATCGTCGCCGGATTCGATCTCGACTGGAGCAATGTATTTCTGCGCGAGACACAGTTCGGAGAGACCGAAGGTTCGGACTTTCTCCGCGAGACTCGTCCGGAAGGCAAACACTACGACTATGACGTCGCGAGCATTGCGATTGCACCTTACGTGCAGTCCGAGTTCCAGGTTTCCAGCCGCTTGATCATTTCTGCGGGTCTGCGAACAGAGTACGTGCAGTATGACTACAGGAATCGAATGCTGAGTGGAAATACTCGGGATGACGGCAGCACTTGCGGGTTCGGTGGATGTCTTTACACGAGGCCTTCAGACAGAAGCGACAACTTCGTCAACCTCGCGCCCAAGCTGTCCGCGAGTTTCGCGATAAACAACAGTACGCACTTGTACGCGTCGATCGCACGCGGTTTTCGCGCACCACAAATGACTGAGCTCTATCGGCTGCAAAACGGCCAACAAGTCGCGGATCTGAATTCGGAGCAAATTGACAGCTTCGAAGTTGGCATTCGAGCCTTGCGCGGCTCATTTACCATTGACACATCGGCTTATACGATGAGAAAACGCAATAGCATCATTCGCGATGCAAATGGTTTCAACGTCAGTAATGCGCGCACCCGACACGCGGGTGTCGAGGCGGCGCTGAACTGGCGATTACATGAGCGATGGCAGCTCAAGGTCGATGCAAGCTACGCCAGGCACCAATACGATTTCGCCCTGATTGCCGCTCGCGGCGAGAATTTCGTGCCCGGCAGGGACGTCGATACGGCGCCGCGCTGGCTTGGCAGTGCAGAGCTAATGTTCTACGCGACCGACAATTTCGACCTGGGTGCGCAATGGGTAGCAATCGGCAAATATTTTATTGACGCCGAGAATCGCTTCGAGTATTCCGGGCATGAATTGCTCAACCTGCGAGGCCATCTTGCGTTGTCTCCGCGGATCAGCGTCGGCGTAAGCGTCAACAATGTAAGCGACAAGGCGATTGCTGACCGCGCTGATTACGCATTCGGAAACTACCGTTATTTTCCAGGGCGCGGTCGTGAGTTCTTTGTTGACTTGCGTTATTCTGCCACTCGAAATGAATCGCTGTAGCGAACGAGCGCCTGCAGTTCATTCGTCTTTTGTTGCGCACTCCACGGCATCTCCCTGGCGGCTATATCGGCGATTTTTCCATAGTGAGGCCTGCCCTGGTCCGCATTAAGCCCGAGCATCAGGCGCCGGTACACGATGTCGCCGAGCGTTCGCGCCATCTCTTCACGAATGCAAAATACGACTTCGGCGGCGAGTACCGTACGTTCGTCATCGATGCATCGCGATAGCTCGCGTTCCTGTACGCAAAGTTCGAGCAGCTGTGCGGCACGCCCGCCGTAAATCGATACAATCCGTTGTACGCCTCCATCGGACAGAATGCCCGCCGACGCAAGTGCTAGTCGCGCGTCATCGAATCCCCGGCCACCCGGCAACAGCGTATCGTGAGTCCGACAGGGCGGCAATCGCCGTTTGAGAATCTTGCCGATACGATCGACGGTTTCCTCGGCAAGGTGTCGATAGGTTGTCAGCTTGCCACCCACGATTGAAACAAGCCCCCGGGCGATGCTGCGATTTCGTTTGATAATGTGCTTTCGCGTGATGGCCGATTCGGGGCCTTTTTTTCGATGCGGCAAGGGACGAACACCGGCGTATGCGTAGTGAATATCTCCTCTGCCAAGCCTGGCGGAAGGAAAAACGCGGTTCGTCTCGGATAGCAGGTAGTCGATTTCGGCGCGGCTGGCCCGAATCTCGTTCAGGGATTCGCGGTAACGAATATCGGTCGTACCAATCAGCAACAGCCCGTTCCAGGGAATGATGAAAAAAGGACGCCCATCGGCCCTGGCCTCGACATAGAATGCGTCGTCCGGGGCGCCGTCGAATCGGCCGACCACGATATGACTGCCCTTGGTGCCACCAATCAGTTGTTTCGCACCGGTTTTCGCAACGCCGAGTACCTCGTCGACCCATGGCCCTGCAGCGTTAACGATGACGCTCGCGGTCAGTGAGCCTTCCTCACCGCTGATTCTGTCTTCGTAGGTGACCGCCTCTACTTTGCCATTGCGCACACTGATCCCGGTTACCCGGTGATAGGTTTTTATCACGGCTCCGGCAGACCGCGCCGCCAGCACGTTTTCCAGTACGAGTCGTTCCGCGAATGTGACCTGTGCGTCAAAATAGCGCGCGGCCGCGCGCAAGCCATCACTGTTCAGGCCTGGTGACGCAGCTCGCATCTCATCACGGCTGAGCATTTCGTGCCTGGACATGCGCTTGCCCATCGATAACAGGTCATAGGCGATCATGCCGATTCGTATCAGGAGCGGGCCGCGTTTTGCGGACGCATAAATGGGAATGCTGATGCGCAGGGGTTTGACGAGGTGCGCCGCGATTTGCCGCAGGTAGCGGCGCTCGTGCAGGGATTCGTATACCAGTGGAAGCTCGCCGTGCTCAAGATATCGAAGCCCTCCATGAATCAGGCGGCTGGATACGGCCGACGTACCGCTGCAAAGATCGTTTTGCTCGAGAACGACTGTTCGCAAGCCCCGCAGCGCTGCGTCGCGAGCGATACCGGCGCCATTGACGCCGGCGCCGATCACCGCAAGATCGAAGTCTTTTTCCGTTCCCATCAGGGCCGCGTCTGACCGCTGCCACGCACGACGTATTTGAAACTCGTCAACTGCTCGGCGCCGACGGGCCCTCGCGCATGAATGCGTCCGGTGGCAATTCCGATTTCCGCGCCCATGCCGAACTCACCGCCGTCCGCGAATTGCGTTGAGGCATTGTGCAATACGATCGCACTGTCCACGTTTTTCAAGAAGTACTCCGCGGCCGCCCTGTCGCCGGTCACGATACTTTCGGTATGAGCGGAGCCATGTTCGCGAATGTGATCAATAGCAGCGTCAATGCCGTCGACAACTCTCATGGAGACGATGGCATCCAGGTATTCTGTCGACCAGTCGTCCTCGGTGACCGGTATCACATCAGAATTGGTGGCCGCAACGGCCTTATCTCCCCGGACCTCGCAACCCGCAGTCCCGAGTGCCTCGACCAGCGAGGGCAATAAATTGTCCGGCGTGTTTCGGTCCACTAGTATCGTTTCTGCCGCGCCGCAAATACCGGTTCGACGCATCTTGGCGTTTACGGCGATTTCGCAAGCCATTTCGGTCTCGGCCCCGGCGTGAACGTAGACGTGACAAATCCCTTCCAGATGGCCGATAACCGGCACTCTCGCCTCATCCTGAACACGTTTGACCAGGCTCCTGCCGCCGCGCGGTATCACAACATCCAGCCACTCGGCCATCGACGTGAGCATGAAGCCAACAGCCTCACGGTCCGCGATTGGCACAATTTGCACTGCGGCCGTATCGATGCCTGCAGCACCGACGCCGTCCCGCAAGCATTCGAAGATCGCGTGGTTTGACCGAATACTCGCGGAGCCGCCGCGAAGTATTGCCGGGTTGCCTGATTTTATGCACAACGCTGCCGCATCCGCCGTAACGTTTGGCCGACTTTCATAAATGATACCAATGACACCCAGTGGCACGGCGACTCGCTGAATCGAGAGCCCGTTGGGCCTGTGCCACTCGTCCAGAATCCGCCCCAGCGGGTCCGGCAACCCGACAATGACATCAAGGCCTGCCGCCATCGCCTCCACTCTCTCGGGATCCAGCCTGAGCCGGTCCAGCATCGCGCCACGACCTTGCGTCCCGGCGATCTGCATGTCCATCGCATTGGCTGCCAGTATCCTGTCCTGCCGTTCACGCAGATTCGTGGCCGAATGTTGCAGGGCCTGGTCACGTTGCGCGGCATCTGCCGCGGCGAGCGAGTGCATCGCCTCCCGCGCGGCGCAACCGAGACCCCGCATGATCCCGGCAATGGAATCACCCTTTCCTGCCTCAGCTTTCATTGCCAAACAATACCAGCCCATCCCGGTGGATCACTACCGAGCGGCCACGATAACCCAGCCTCTCCTCAATCTGATTCGAACGGCACCCCAGCAGTCGGGATACATCGTCACTCGAGTACTCGCTAAGTCCGCGACCGAGTTCGTTGCCATCCGGATCAGACAGCGTGACAATATCGCCGCGGCTGAAATTGCCTCGAACGGTAAGGACACCGACAGGCAATAAACTGCCACCATCGCGAAGCGCATGGACCGCACCCGCATCGACGACCAGTACGCCACTGACCTCCAACGCGCCGGCGAGCCATTGCTTGCGCACAGCCGCCGGCGTGCCCTCGGCACGAAATACGGTACACCGGGCGCCGTTCAACAGCTTGTTGACAGGTCTCTCTACGACCCCGCTTGCAACAATCGTCGAACAACCGGCGTGCGTCGCGATCCTCGCCGCCTGAACCTTGGTCGACATGCCGCCGCTGCCGATATCAGAGCGCGTCTCGCCCGCCATCGCGAGAATATCGTCTGATATGCCTTGCACCTCGGGAATGTGCTGCGCATCGCTATCGGATCCGGGATCCGCCGAATACAGACCGTCAACGTCAGACAGTAGCAACAGGGCGTCTGCCATTACGAGTTGCGCAACGCGTGCCGCGAGCCGATCGTTGTCACCGTATCGGATCTCTTCGGTCGCAACCGTGTCATTCTCATTGATGACGGGAACTACGGAGCGGTCGAGCAGGCGACCGAGAGTTCCGCGAGCATTCAGAAATCGTCGCCTATTCTCGGTGTCCCCGGGCGTCAGCAACACCTGCGCAGTCGTGATGTCATACGCTGCAAGGGCTTCGCGGTATTCGTGCGCGAGCTGCACCTGCCCGACCGCCGCCGCTGCCTGCAGGTCTTCGAGCTTCGCACGGCGCTTGTTAAGGCCAAGTATCGTGCTTCCGATGGCGATCGCACCCGACGAAACGACCAGAACTTCACGGCCGCTGCGATGGAGATTGGCGATATCTTCAGCGAGGCCGTCCAGCCAGTCTCGATTGAGCTCGCCATCTTCGCCAATCAACAACGATGAGCCGACCTTGATGACGAGTCGGCGATACGCCTCAAGGGAAAACCCGGACATTGGCTAGCCAGACAGGTAATGATGCCGATCAAAACTCGACAGCGTAACCTCACCTTTTGAAACCGCCACGCTTCCGCTCCTGGCTACTGCGGAGATTTCGCCGACGTCGCTCGCTTCAGCAATAAAGCTGTCGATCTCCGCCACTCGGCCCGTTAGCTGCAGTGTACAACTGACCTGCGCGTCGTCCAGCAAGTCCGCCTTGTGTTTTTTCGCCAGCGCCATTGCCCGCGCCAGTCCGCCGGCCGCAAGCTTAAGCTTGACAATGGCGAGCTCGCGCTCGAAGTGGTCACCGATCGTCATGTCGTGAATGTTGATAACATCGACCAGCTTGGCCAGCTGCGTGTTCAGTTGCGCAATCGCCGCGTCGGACCCGGATACCACGATCGTTACACGTGACACGACCGGGTCATTCGTCGGTGCGACATTCAGCGATTCTATGTTGTAGCCGCGAGACGAAAACATACCAGTCACACGTGTTAGCGCACCGACTTCGTTCTCAAGAAGCACTGATATTGCATGCCGCATCACTCGTCAAAACCCGCCTGATCAGCTCATTTCGTTTGTAACTAAAAACCCCTTGGCCGGGGCGCCATACTCGCGGATAGTCGCCTACCCTGCTCAGTATTGCAATGCAATAAAATTTAGTAAACACTCGCCGGAAATCCGGCACTTAGGCCGCTTTTCGAATACCGAGCGAGCAACCAGTGAGCAGCGACTCAAACGCAGCAAATGCGACTGCACATCCGATGGCCGGAACCGTGATGACGGGCGCCGATATCGTTGTGCAGGTACTTGCCGATGAAGGCGTCGATACAATTTTCGGCTATTCGGGCGGTGCAATTTTGCCCACCTACGACGCCGTTTTCCGATACAACGACGCGAATCGCCGGCCCGGTGGCGGCGCTGCGATGCCCTTGATCGTTCCAGCCAACGAGCAAGGAGCCGGATTCATGGCGGCCGGTTACGCGCGGGCGAGCGGCAAAGTCGGGGTTGCGATCGTCACGTCGGGTCCGGGCGCAACAAATACCGTTACGCCCGTTCGGGATTGTATGGCGGACTCAATACCGATCGTCGTTATCTGCGGCCAGGTGCCGCGCGCCGCAATTGGCACCGATGCGTTTCAGGAGGCCCCGGTCTCGGCGATCATGGGTGCCGTGGCGAAACATATATTTCTTGTTACCGACCCGAAAAAGATCGAAGCAACGATTCGGAGCGCTTTCAAGATCGCGCGAACCGGTCGTCCCGGCCCCGTCGTCGTTGATATTCCAAAAGATATTCAGAACTGGGAATGCGATTTCAAGGGATGTGGCGAACTTTCCCTGAAAGGCTATCAACGGCGGCTGGATGCCGTCATCAACAATCGCCTGAGTGAAGCATCCTGCGAACGCTTCTTCCGCATGCTGGCCGAATCCGAACGGCCGTTGATTTTTGCCGGCGGCGGCGTAATCAACGGCAACGCAACAAAAGCGATGCGACACCTTGCTAACGAATATGGAATTCCTGTAACCACCACACTCATGGCACTGGGCGCAAGCGACACGACCCACCCTTTGGCGTTGCACATGCTCGGTATGCACGGTATCGCATCTGCGAATTACGCAGTCGAAGACTGTGATTTTTTGATCGCCGCTGGCGCACGTTTTGACGACCGCGTTGCCGGCGACCCGCCTCACTTCGCGCCGAACGCCAAAAATATTGCCCAATTCGACGTCGACATCGCCGAGATCGGCAAGGTCAAGGACGTAAGCTGGCATCATGTCGGTGTTCTGAAGCGCGATCTTGACGACGTCCTTGAGTACGGCAAGCGAACCGGATTTAACAAGTCGTTCGCGGACTGGCACGCGGAAATCGCCGCTTTGAAAGAAACCTATTGCCTGAATTATGATCGCGACAGCGAATTGATTCAGCCGTACGCAATCATTGAGGAAGTCAACCGGCACACACGGGGCGAGGCGATCATAACGACGGGTGTTGGCCAGCACCAGATGTGGGCAGCGCAATACTTTGATTTTCGCGAGCCGCGACTTTGGCTCACATCCGGCAGCATGGGAACGATGGGTTTTGGTTTGCCCGCCGCGATTGGAGCACAGCTCGCACAACCAGATCGCGTCGTCATCGACATCGACGGCGACGCAAGCATCCGCATGAATTTCGGTGAACTCGAGACGGCGACGACCTACAAATTGCCCGTGAAAATCATCGTGCTGAACAACTACGGCGACGGCATGGTGCGCCAGTGGCAGAAGCTTTATTACAACAGCCGCATGTCCGGAAGCGACAAGTCCCTGCACCGCAAGAACTTTGTCCGGGCAGCCGAGGCCGACGGTTTCGGTTTTGCACGAAAACTCGAATTTAAAAAGGATATTCCTGCGGTCATTGCGGAATTCATGGCATTTGACGGACCTGCTTTCCTCGAGGTCATCATCGACCCCGATGCCGGCGTTTACCCGATGGTCGGTCCCGGGTTGAGTTATGACAAAATGATTACCGGCGATTTCATCCGTTGCCGGACGAAGTCAACGGACGACAAACCTGACCCCGGCGAGATGTTCTAGTTGATGTACCGTAGATGTGCGCCACGTCACACAAGAATGTGCGACCGACCGTAAACTCGAAGCGTTATTCCCGACGTTTGGCACAATGCCAGATGAGGAGACGCACCATGAAACGCTCCATTATTCTGATCTTTTTCGTTTCGCTGGTTTTGACGGCCTGTAGCAGCGGTGGCGATGACAACGCTGCACCCACGGGCCAGCCAGCTCCGCTACCACGACTTACTTTGACGTCCGCCAATGCGATCTCGGTAGGCAAACTTTCCTGGGAAGCGGCCAATCAAAGCGCCGACATGGCCGACTTTGTCGACAGTTCCGGCTTGATCGCCAGTAGTCCTGGCAGCGTCAACAAGTTGCAGTCAGCGGTCATGGCGATTGGCTCGAGCGGTAGCACTTTGGCAGGCATTCCGTTCGGCCCCAATGACGTCAGTTGCCAACTCGGGTTCATCAGGATTTCGGGTGAAATTTCCGACCCAATCACACCCACGCTTACCAAAGGCGACTTTTTCATTTCGGATTTCAGGAACTGTGACGAGGGCTTCGGGGAATCGATCAATGGCATAGTGCAAATGAACATTGATTCGTTCACTGGCAACCTGTTGTTGGGTACTTTTGACCTGACGGCGACATTGACCCTGACAAATCTTCAGGTCACAACCGCGGAAGATGTATTTTTGACCTATGGTGCCGTGACCGTCATGTTGGATACAACAATGTTTCCATTGGTATCAGCCTCGATAACTGGCTCAGCGCTGACAACAGATTCCAATGCGAGTTCGGAGACACTGTTCGAATTTCGGACGGTGCAGACAATCGATTCGGGCCTGCCACCATCTCCCTACACGCTGGATTCATCCGGCACACTTGAAAGCACGCTTTTGGCCGGTGCATTCAGCTACTCAACCCCCGTACCCTTCCAGGGCTTCGGCGAGGACTATCCGAGTTCCGGCGAATTGCTGGTAATCGGAAATGGTTCGAGCGTGCGCCTGATCGCGCTCGACAATGTCAATGTTCGCGTCGAAATCGACAACGACGGCGACAATGTCGTTGACGAAACGATCGAAACGACCTGGGCAAATCTCACCAGCTAGCCGCAGAACCATACTCTTTCCAAGTTCCGGATCATGGCGCGAATGCGCTATGATCCCGGCTCGTATTCGGGAGGGACTATGAGCGAAATTCACTTGTCTGGCAGCTGCCTTTGCGGCTCCGTAGCGTATGAGATTCACGGCGAACTGCTTCAGTTTAACCACTGCCATTGCGAGCGATGCCGCAAAGCAACCGGCACGGGACACGCCACTAACATCATCGTGAAACCGGCATCCGTTAACTGGACGGCGGGCAAAAATCTGCTACTCAGTTACAAAGTTCCCGAGGCCAGGCGATTCACAACCGTGTTTTGCCGTGAATGCGGCAGCCCGTTGCCGCGCGTCGCCGCCGATAACAGCATCGCTGTCATTCCGGCCGGCACGCTCGATGAGGATCCCGGCATTCGACCGGAGCGCCGAATATTCCAGGACTCCC
>CAYLTW010000081.1:0-12489 GCA_964386735.1 uncultured Woeseiaceae bacterium | reverse complement strand
GCTTCACCGTCGGACGTGTAACCCTCGCCGAGAATGTAGTTTTTGAATGGCAGGATTCCGTTGTTGTAGGCGGCGCCGCCCCAGAGCATCGCACCAGTTGCCATCAGGCTGCGAACGTTGGCGTCAATGACGGGTTGGTGGCAGGCACCGCAGGCCGTTGTGGCGACGCGGTAGTCTGACGGGTTTACAAAACGAACGAACTCGGGACTTTCGTGGTTCAAAAGCGTGTAGGAGCGTTCGGGGTTGGCGCTTGACGGGTAGTGCCAGGCGTCGGGGTACAGCGGCTGCACATGCGCACGGTCGCGCGCCGCGTCGTATTGCCCGCCGGCCGTTACACCGGGCGGCGGACGAATGCTCGCGTCGCCGCCGTGACAGTCGGTGCAGCCGAGTACGACAGCACGGCTGACGTGCATCGTCGAGGCATCACTTGAGCTGTGACAACTTACGCAGCCCGTGCTTTTGCCGTCGGCGTCGAGCCATGTCTGCTTTTCGGGCGCAGGCGGGTAGTACGGATACTCGAGCTTGCGTGGTTTTTCACCTTCCGAGGCCATTGCGCTTAGCGACAAAAAAAGCAATGTGGCAATCGTTATTTTGATTCTTTTCGGCATTGCTCAGTACGCGAGTATCAGGTTGGCGAGCACGGAGTAAGGCGTGTCAGCGCCGTACAGGTCTTTGTAGCCGTCGCCCGGCAACAGCGCCGATGCGGCGACGCGGATAATGACGTTCTGTGATGTGAACGGGCGATAGATCACGGACAGCGACAGATCCTGGCCGATGCTCTTGCCGATGTTTCCCTGGTTACGCGCGGCCTCGAGTACGGCCGTGTCGTCGAACCAGATTTGATTAACATTGATGGAGGCCCGCAGCTTGGCCGTAACATCGAAGTCGGCGCCGGCGCCGATGAGCACGATACCCGGATTCGTAAAATTCGATTGTCCCTGGAATTTGTTGGCACGAAGTGAATTCAATATGCCGTTCGGCTGCGACAGTGCGACACGGCCGCCACCAATCAGCGGCACGGACTGGCGAATCCAGAAGCTGGTATCGGCACCTGCAATCAGCGGGTTCTCAAAAATGGCGTCGAAGCCCGTGGACTTGTCGTCGTAAGGGTCATCGTCACCTGAGCCAAAAACGAACGTTCCCCTGATGCGAACCCAGTCGAAGTCGCGAGATACTTCGAGTGCCGCAAACGCCGCGCTGATGTCGCTCTTGAGACCGCTGAATACGGACAGTTCCTCTTTGCCGAATGCGTAGTAAAACGATGTACTCAGGTTCCACGGCCCGATGTGCCCGTCGCCGTTATATCCGACGTAAGTGACATTGTAATCACGCAATTGCTGGACACCCAGTGCGGCCGGTCGAACGACGAATCCATTGTCATCGATGAACTGCTTGCCGGATTCGGAGTTGCGATTATGAACAACGGCGACCTGCGATGTGAAACCGAGCACCGGAAAGTCTTGCCGGTAAAGATTGAACAGGAACACGTCGTCATCGCGTATCGCCTCGTCCCAGCTGTTCTCTGTGAGGTCGTTGAGTCCGCTGTTGGTGTCTTTCTCGATACGACGAAACCAGCCCAGGTTGTACTGCCAGCGATTGTTATCGCGCGTGCCGAACAGGCGCACGCCGATCGGACTATCCTGGAACAGAAATCCGCGGAAATCCGCCGTGATCGGCTGAATGCCGATGCGAATGCTGTCAAAGTCGTAGCGATCGCTGACATTGCGCAGATGTTTGTCGATGAACAGGCCCTGGATGCCAACGAAGCCCTCGCGGCGGGATGTACCGGAGCCCGGGTCCGCTTTGAGGATGCCGTTTTCCTCGACATCGACGCTCGTGAAGTTAAAAACGGGCAGAAATCGAAACTCGTAGTCGGGCGGTTTGAAAACGGTTTCACCTTTATACAGAACGAATTCCGTGATCAGATTTTGTGTGAACGCGGTTTGCCCGGGCTCGCCGAGAGTATCGAGGGCGTCGGGATTCGGCGAACTGGTGATCGCAACAGGTGTCGGGATATTACGCCCTTCGAGCGTGGAGTCGGAGATCAGGCTGAAAGCGACAAACCAGTCATCGCCGAATGCGGGGCGATCACCCTTGAATACGTTGTTGCCGTTGTAGGGGTCCCACCAGCGCTCCGGATAGCCGAGCGCGGAGACAATTCGCCAGCGATCGGGAACGGCCGCAAACGCCGGAAGGCCATCCCAAACGGCAGGGCGAAGGCCGGAGGGCTCGCAGTATTCGCGCTCGGGTTGCGGGTCGCCGGGGCGCCGTCTTAGGTCCTCGCTAACAGTGACGCAACTAGATTTTGGGTCAGAGTAAAAACCCGTGCCGGGTTTGTACTCTGACCCCAAACTTAAACCCGATTCAGGTGTGTCTGCCATTGTGGCCGCAGACTGCAACAGCAATACGGTCAGCAAGACGCGCGTTTTACTTAGCTGCGCAAACATTTTGTTCGTCGCTATCGATGAAAGGAGTCACGGGACAATTGACGTAGCGAAGGCGGCTGCCCTGCGGCGCCAGCGTGTCGGCGCGCATTGTCGGATTTGCATTGCCGAACCCGGAAAGCTGCTGTCCGGCCTGGTGCACACCCAGAAATGCGATCATGTCGTCCTGATCAACGCCGTCACCCGAGACGCCGATCGCGCCGACCAAAACCGAACCGCGATAAATTGGCACGCTGCCGGGAAAAATCTGTGTTCCGTTCGCGAGCTGCGGAATTACTCCGGCCTGTGCGAAGCCATTGTCGAATCCGTCGATTCCGGTGCAGTTCAGCGGCACATCGGGTGCGGCCGCCAAAACGAATCCGACGTGCTGGACAAGTGCGTTGTACACGAGGTCGAGTTGGAGTCCTGTCGAAAACGGACTCCACTGTCCGGCCGGTTTGCTGAACGGCCCGCTCGGATTACCCGTGACGCCGTCCGGATAAAATGGACGCGAAAGGTTGCCGCCGGAGCGGTCCGAGAATGCAACGGCGCCATCGGCGAGCGCGTTTGGCAAGGCGAGAAAACTTCGTACGGCCGTTACATATTGAGACAGCGCTTCTTTTCGCAATACGACAAGACCGCCGTCCAGGTAAGTGGCATCCGGTACCCCGTTCAGTGCGGCCGCAGCGGCGCTCGAGGAGAAAAAAGCGGCCGTTCGTGCCTTCTGCAGTGCGACGTCGATGCCGAAAACCGGTGCGTCGCGACTGCGGACGATGCCAAGAATCACACCATTCGAGTCGACGACTGAGATTGACACACGCGCCGGTGTTCCCGCCGGTCGTCGAATCTGTGCACGAGCGCGGTTTGCTACGCTCAGCGCCTCGACGAGTATGGTCCGCACTTCGACAGCAGCCAGGGCCATGGCACCGTCCGTGCCGGCCTGCGGCCGGAAACGTTCGGCGTTCAGCGAATCAACGAGTACGAACGCATCGAGGCCCGGAAAGTCCAGCGCGTCCGCCCGGACACCGGATGAGGGTTGACCGAATGGCACGCCCGCGCTAACGGTAGCGGCAGAATAGCCGGGAACGGCGAGCAAGGTGCCCGCGACATTGTTTATCGTGTTGAAAGCCGGTGCAGCGGCAGGATCGACGAACAAGTCATTGCTCGTACCATCGCTGAAACGAAGCAAGCGTCCATCGACCGAAATTCGGTTTGCGCGCCTGTCAGCGGGCGCAGCCAGGCTCGACGCCGCGGCGACAGCGATCAGTTCATCGTCGTCAATGTCGATGTCACCAACATCGGGGTCAAGCGTATACAGGCCATCGCTGATGACACCGATCGCCCCGACGGGCGTGCCTCCTTTATAAAGCGGCAGACCACCGGGGTCAGCCGACAGCCCCAGCGGCGAGCGATACGGCCCCACATCGGGCGCGCCACCCGAGAATCGTGCCAGCAAATCGGAGCAGGGAAGCTGGCTGAACTGCACGCCGAACAACGGGCCACCCGGCTGGAGATTGTCTTTTGGATTGAAATGTTGCTGCACGATCTGGCTTGCCGTGCGTGTACTGAATGCATTGCCCTCGGTCGAGAGGTATGCAGCCGTGACGGCTTTCGCAATGGCCGCGAGTGTGTCCGGAATGATATTCACGCCTTCGAGGCCGCCGCTTACGGCGGCACCCGGTGACTGGATCGTTACGGAACTGGCTGCGCCGTTCATACGAAAGACTGCAAGGACATTTCCTACCCGATCAACCGCGGCAATCGTTGCACCGACCCCACGAGCCTGCGCCTCGGCGACGGCCTGCGCGATGGCGTTCTCGACATCGCCGGTCGTAAGTTGCGTGGGCGTATCCGCACAGCCACCTGTGCAGCCGGTTGCCGGCGTGTTGCTGTCAACGCCCGGAACCGCAGGTGTCGATCCGCCGCCACCGCATCCAAAAAGTAATAGCGAAGTGAGTGCCAAGCCGACAGCCCGGCATGTCATTCGTACTGTCCCCTGGCCTCGAAATGAAAGCTGTGGCACATAACGCAAGTACTCGGAATTTGCGATGCATCGTTGCGCCGCGCGAACGCGCTACCGTGACAATCGCGGCAGGTGTCGATGTCCGGCATCAACAGATCGTGTGCGGATTCAGACTCGAGCGCCGCATGACAGCTGTTGCAGTTCGTCACTTCGGTGTCATGCGCGGCGTGCGAGAACGCCGCGTGCGGGAAAAACGATGTCGTTAGTCGCACGGGTAGCACCGACCATGGCAACTCCGGGTCGCCGCCGACCCTGGTGACCTCATGACAATTCACGCAGGCGCGACGTTCAAAAAGATCTTCGGCAACCGCGAGCGCTTTTTGGCGTGCTTCGGCAGCCGCTTTGTCGCGATCCGCCCGTGTCAGCGCGGCGCCGGGCCTGCGAACGCGTTGCTCGACAGCATCGGGGTCGGCGCCAAGCAGGCGTGCGCTGTAGTACTCGATAAGCGTTCGCAATACTCCCTCAGGGTCGCCGTGTGGAACAACCCGGGTCGGGTCGTCCGGATCAAAGCTCAGGGCGTGACAGTTACTGCAGTGCTCGTCCATCGAGATCGCCAGCATTCGCGCGCCGCCAGGTTCCGGAACGTGGCATTCGGCGCACTCGATGACACGCTTACCGTCGGGCGTGATTATTCCGTCTTTATCCAGGTGTACTTTGTGGTCGAACTTGAGGTTGGAACGATCGGCGGTCGTTGCGTCGGCCTGCGCGAAGTGTTCGACGCGCCACTCTATCTCACCCGCCGACGAGGTCGCCGGCTGCAACAGGCTTACGCGAAAATCAGGATGCGCAACGAGAAAGTCGCCGGCGGGCCGAATACCCGTGTTTGCCGGGAGATCCTGATGACAATCGGCGCACAGTCCCTGGTGTCGATTGACGAGTTCAGGTGGTTCGTTGTGCTCAAGGTGGCAGCTGGCACAGCGCGCGTCGCCGAGTACGCTTAATTCGGCGCTCGCCACATGTTTGTTCACGGTGTGGCAGTCCAGGCAGGCATCGTCCGGTACGCGTTGAAATGCGCGGTAGTGACAGTTTTCGCAACTCGCTGCCGTCGAAGAGTGGGCGCTGTGAACCGGCCCGGCGAGCCACCAGCTGTCGTCGGGAAGGGCGCCCGAAGCACGCATTACCGCGGCAATATCCGGGTGCAACAATGTAATCGCCGGCAGCGCCAGGGCGAAAATCAGAACGAGCGCCGCAAGCGACCAGGAAATGCGCCGCTTGCTCCAGCCGGCGACCCCGGTTGCAGGCGTCGTCCAGCTTTGTTCCAGGTGCTCCGCTCCGGCGTCATCGCGCAATTCAAATGAAAGAGCGAAGTCGACGCCGTCCGGCGGCTCGATCACACGAAGAATATTGGCACCGACCTCGATGACATCGCCGGGCGCGAGCCGGGTGTCCCTCTGCGAGCGCCCGTTGACAGTAACGCCGGCCATGGTGTTCGTCGAAATATGAAAATCGCCATTCTCCGGCTTGATGCAGGCGTGTTGCAGACGCGCGCGCCGGTCTCGAAGGTGCAGCATCTGATCCGTCGCGCGGCCGATCGTGATGGCCGGAGCCGAAATGATCTTGTCATTGTGCCCGGCGTCGCCGGCCGCGTTTCTTGTGATGAATCGAATGAGGTATCTCACGGTGTCACCAGTACAGGAACACGGTAAGAATATGGACGAGCAGCGCGACAATTAGGCCGGCGCTCAGGGGGACGTGCGCGTACAACCAGATTTCCAGTTTGGCCTGGAGCTTCAGATCCTCGCCAAGTTGCTTTAAAAGACGGCGCTTGTTACGTAGCAGCGCCGATAGTTCGCCGATACCCGCAGCGGTTTCGGCGTCCCTGGAAATCGATTGTTGCTCAGCGAGCCAGTCCAGCGCAGTTTCCTGACCGGCGTTGCCGACGATCTCTGTCTGACCCCCCTGGCGCACGAGAATTCGCGAGCTGTCATGGCCTTTTAAACGTTCCCACAATGTTGCGCCGAGTTGTGTGCGTTGTATGCCGCTCGTGACGAACTCAAGAAAATCCGCGCCAAGGCCTTCGGCAACCCGGGCACTACGACGATCGATATCCTCGAGTTGATCGATGAGTTCGGAGCGCGGGGCGCCGCCACGGTTTTCGCTCATTCGTTCCGGGTACTTCAAGTAGACGTACACGCCAAACAGGCCACTGAGAATCACGGCCATCATCAGCACAAAAGCCAGCGTGTGCACGTTCCAGCCAAATTGAAAACCGGCGTGCAGCAATACGATGACAATAAGTGCGATGCCGATATACACGTGCGCCGATAGCCAGCCCTGTACCGAACCCAGCGTCGACGCGTAGCGGCGTTTGCGGACGCCGAACCACGCCAGCCAGACAATGAGCAGCGCGCCGATCGTGCCGAGTGTGTAACCCAGAACCGTGCCTCCGTTCGCGGGCTCCTGCGGATCGTCGAACCAGTAGGCGAGAAGCGCGAGTACGACAATGAACGAGGCGACCCAAAGATAGCGGCGCCTGCGGAATGCAAGAATCGACTCGTGCATCAGTTCGCCCTCTTTGACAGCTTGACGAACTCGGACGGACTGATGCGCAGCGCGGCGCCGGTCGGGCAGGCGCGAACACAGGCCGGGCCACCGGACAGGTCCTTGCACATGTCGCATTTCACGGCCTTCTTTTCGGCGCTGCTGCCGTCGAGCGCCTGCCGCCCGCCCGGAGCCGGTCCCTTGCCCGTCAACAACCAGCCAAGCAGTCCCGGCGCTTCCTCTTTTCGGCCCGCCATCTGGATAACGCCATACGGGCAATTGCGTTCACAGTTTCCGCAGCCGATGCAGCTGTCCTGGATATAGACCTCACCGTTCGGTGCGCGCCGAATCGCGTCGGGCGGACAGTCCTTCATGCAGTGCGGGTCTTCGCAATGGCGACAGGAGGTTGGCACGTGTACCTGCGCGTAGGATGGTCCCGCCGACCTGTCCAGCCGGGAGGTGCCATCATGCGTTTCCGCGCAGGCTTTTTCGCAGTTGTCGCAAGCGATGCAGAGCGATTCGTCGATGAGCAGGACGTCGGTGGCTTCCCCAAGGCCCTGTTGCATCAGGAAGGAAATCAGATCGCCGGTTTCAGGTGCGGCTTCCATACGCAGATTTTCGCTAAGGCGCTCCTTCACGGTTTTTTGCACGCGCTCACGCAGGCCGGCATTGCGTTCCAGCATCTGCTCGAAAACGGCCGCACTGAGAAACACGGACTCGGTGCTTACAGTTGCCCGAACCGTCGCGGATCGATTCGCCTGGCCGACGAGACCCATTTCACCGACGTAATTGCCGGCTGCAACGTAGGACGTGACAATATTGCGACCGCCAATGCGGCGCGAGACCGACACCGAGCCGCTGCGAATCAGGTGCAGGCCGTCGGCGCCGTCTCCCTCACTGAACAGCAAATCATCGGCCTGGTATTTCCGTAACTCCGTGCTTGACGCAATAGCCTCGAGTTCTTCCTGCGGAGCGTCGGGTACCAAGCCCGCACGCAGCGTGCGCACGACAAAAAAACGATCGATGTTCGTTCGAACGGGCTCATACGTATTCATCAGTTTGATGATGTCGCGGCGTGGAGATTCGAGTAGCACGCAGCCCTCCGCTGCCCTGACCGTTGCCGAACGACGCCGGCCCGAGAGCAGGCTCATCTCACCGAAGAACTGTCCCTGCCCGAGGCGAATAGCCTTGCCATCGTCGGTTTCGATTTCGACCTCGCCTTCGAGGACCGTAAGGAACGAGTTGGTGTAATCATTCTTGCGGAATACGACATCACCAGGGGCTGGCGTCAGCAGCTCGCTCGCCAGCACGAGCTCGCGTAATACAAGCCCGTTTACGTCGCTGAACAATGGAATGCGCTCACGAATCAGCGCGAGCGTGCCTTCGACGTCCTTGCCGAAGGGCAGGTGCCGAAATTTTTCTTCAAGGATACCGTTGTCCGCCGGCAGTATGTCGTTGCCCTTGATGAACTCGACGACTTCATAACCCTGGTTCATCGCCTGCTTGATCAGCGGATAGCCGCCCAAAGCGCCGATCACATAGAGCCCGGGAACGTTCGATTCATAGTGATTCGTCAGCTCGGGCAATGTCGTCGGATCGGCACCCGGAAATTCGATGCCGCAGGCTTCGACAAACCGTCTCGGCGGTATCGCGCCGATGCGGGCGATGATGCGGTCGCATGCAACCTGCGTCTCGCCGCTTTCAGTGCTGAGCGTGATCGCACTGCCGGGAACGACGCCTGAAACGCTTGAATTGTAAAAGCAGGAAACCGAGCCGTCTTCTATGGCGCGCAAAACAAGGTTGAGGTTGCCTTCCTT
Organism: uncultured Woeseiaceae bacterium; assembly: GCA_964386735.1. Classification (GTDB taxonomy): domain Bacteria; phylum Pseudomonadota; class Gammaproteobacteria; order Steroidobacterales; family Woeseiaceae; genus UBA1847. The sequence goes on along the minus strand of CAYLTW010000081.1, from coordinate 3,745 downwards.
GACACGCGCGAACTCGTCGCGGCGGTTGACTACGATGACCGTGTTGTTTCGCGCCAGCGCAACAGCATTTTCGATCGCTGCGTCGCCCGCGCCCACGACCACGATGCGCTCGTTTTGGTATTCATCCGGGTCATCGAGCGTGTATTGCACAAAGGTATCGTCTTCGCCGGCTACGCCTAATTTTCGCGGATTGCCCTGCAAGCCGATCGACAAGACGACGGCCGCGGATTGCAGGGTCTCACCATCGTCGAGAGTTAATTCGAAGTTTGGCCTCGTTCCCGTAATGGACCGGACCTCGGCGCCGTATCGAACGTTTACGTTGCGGCTGTTGAGGTCTTTCTGCCAGCTTTCCAGTACCGTTTCACGCGGGCCGGCCGAAAAGTTGAGGTCGCTGCGAAGCGGCACAACGGCCGGCTCCGCCATGACGTGCTTGCCTTTTTGGTACCTCTGGATCGTGTTGGCGAGCGCATTCGTTGACTCAAGCAACAGGTAGGAAAGACCGTGTTCCTGCGCGCGTGCTGCCGCACTTAAGCCCGCCGGCCCGCCACCAACGATTACGAGCTCGTAGCTCATAAGCTGCGCTCACGGACTACGGTCACGGATTACCGAACACCGCTGCGCCGGATACGCTTGAGACTCCCTGGGCGTCCTGCAGGCTGAAAGTCAGGCCTACGCCGCCGGGAAACAGGGGATTGGATGTCGGGCCCGGCGACGCGAAAAACCCGGAGAAGGCGCCCCGTCCGCCCGTGACGCCGTTGACGATGACGGCACCATAAATGCCCTGAAACAGGTGCGCCGGCAGATTTGCCGCGGCTCCGATGTTTCCGGCGCCCGCCGCAGACCATGTTGATCCGGCGATGTCGATCTGCAGCGTGCTGTCGACGACCATGTTCGTGAAGTCCGCAAGGAATGTCGCCGAGCCGAGTACGCCAACATTGCCCTGGTTGTCGGTCGGGGACGTGGAGCCGATCAACGAGTAGTTGGCCGTGCCGACGATGGGCATCGCCGGCGGAGCCCCTCCCTCGGGTCCACTCACCCAGTGAATGCTTTGACTGCCGAGATCCTGGTTCGCCAGGCTGCCGTCAAAAAGCGTAATCCCGGCCGTACCGCCGGACCAGCGCCCCCAGCGCATGACCGTCATCGAGTCGAAGCCGGTCTCGACGTTGGCCGACGAGTTGATGTCAAAGTCAGCAATACCGGGCCCGGTGGCCGCGCCCGGATAGAGGCCCGAGAACCCGGTGACGTTATTGCCACCGTCCAGCCGGAACTGCGTCGGCTGATTATCCAGCGTCGCCGACCAGATCGTATCGGCCGCGCCCAACGGGCCCGTTGAGAAACTGATCGTGCGGTTTCCGGTCGGGTCCGGTTGGCTGCCCGGCGTGATATCGATCACGGAGCCGTCCGGGTCGGTGGCTATCGTGGGTTGTTTGGGCGCTTCGGAGTCGCTGCCGTCCGAATTCGGGTCCTGATCTGAGTCGCCGCTGCCGGGCTGCGCCGAACTCGACTGCGGCGCACGCCGTGTGCCGAGCGCGGAATTGAATCCGATCGTGCTGCCGTCAACATCGGGACGAGGCTTGCCGGCGTTGTCGCCGCCCGGGTCGAAGCGCAGATCGTTATCGTCGAGCAATACCGGCGGCGGCGAATTGAGTCGTTGCGGCTCGGGCACATCGAGCGGTATGAACGCATATTCTCCGGCTGTCAGTTCTATGGTCGCCGTCGAAGTGCGAAAGAAAATCACACCTTCTGTTACACCGAGGTACAGGCCGTCGGGAATGGGCGCGCCGGCCGCGACACCGGGCACCCGGTTGCAGTCGCCGTTGCAAAACACGGCCGAGTAATCGGTGCCGCGAATTCCCAGTACGCCAACCGCCGTGCGTACCTGGTAGTCGGCTTCATTGTCTTTGCCGATCGCGCCCGTGATCGTGCGAAAGCCGCCTTTGACGAGGCTCATTACGCTCTTGTCACTGCTCGACGAGAGCGTCGCGCCGGGTGCTGCCGGCGGCGCGTACGAGAATTCCTCGATGAGCAGCCGGCTGTCGGGGCGGATTGCGATTTTGGCGCCATCGAGCATGAGCAACTGCGCGCGCGATGCGCTGCCGGTGACAATCGTATCGCCGGTTCTTATCGTATCGCCTTTTGCGAGTGGTTCCGGCGGCTGGCGCTCGGCACTGACGTCGCCCTTGACGAACATGACGGAGCCGGCATCCTGCGCCATTACCAGTGGCAGGTTGCCCATCAGTAAAACGGTACCGACGCACAGCGCCAGGCGCCTTGTCTTGTTGATATTCATCGTGGCATCCATCGAATCATCAGGCCGAACTCAGTTCGGTCGTATTTGTAGAGTGCAACGTCGGAATCGTTATCGACGTAGCGCACACGCGGGATGAGCGACAATCCCTCGGTGAATAAATCGCGAAATTCGATTTGCAATACTGACGTTAGCTGGGTGTCCTTCCTGGGCAAACCGAAAAACAGTCCATCGAAGTCAGTCGACAGGCTGCCGAATGATGCGAACAGGTAACTGTTGCCGAGCGGTGCCGTCAGACTTATCCGCCCACCGGCTTTGGAATTGCCATAGGGCGAACCAACCTGTTTCTCGCTGTCCTGCCCCCCGACAGCCTCCAGGCTCAGTGCCGACAGCGCCGAGATCCGATACGACGCGCCGAGTGTGTACAGAACCCGGTCGACATCGAGGACCTCGATCGACTCGTCGTAACGAATAGCGCCGCCGCGCAGGCCCAGGGTCAGGTCCCAGCGGTCGCTGACACTCCGGCCGAGCAAGACATTCAATCCGCCGTAGGCTTCATTGGATTTGCCATCTCTGAGGGCCCAGTATCCGTCGACGCCAGCGCGACCAAAGAACGCGCCGCGGCGCCACGTGAAACCGGCGAGTCCGCTCAGGACGCCCGGATCAATAAATGACGCATCGGGGTTGCTCCGATATGAAGCGCGCGCAGCCGCATACCAGGCCGCTGTTGCACTGCTTGGCACTGACCAGTTGAAGCCGGCGCCAACTTCACCAAACGATGACGACGTCTCGATATTGTCGGGGCTCAGGGTAAAACCCAAAAATTGCTGGTCGTCGGTCGAGCCGGTCGCGTTGCTGTCATAACCGGCCGCTGCTTCGAAATACGGCGTGAAGCGCGATCGCGGTTTCGCGGGCCGAACATCGATCGCATCGATGTACTGATTCAGAATGTTGCGAACGCCTGCTGGCGGATTCTCGCCAAGCAGCGCCACGAAGAGCGGACGCGCCTGTTGCTTGTCGCCGGCCTCGAAATGCGCGCGCGCCAGTTCCATGCGCGCACCTGAGAATCGCGGCTCCACGGCGAGCGAACGCTGCAGGCTGAAGATCGCTTCGCTGATACGCCCTGTGTCCAATGCGGCAACACCGAGCAGGTAGTCGTAATACGCATTGCCGGCAAGTTCGTACTCGCGAGGTTCAAGCAGCGCATAGGCGCCGGCGCTGTCATTACTGGCCAGGCGCGATTCTGCGTCTCGCAACAGCTGTTGCGTGGCGACGTTCGCCTGGACCTCGAGCGTCTGGCTGGATTGAGCGAAAGCGGTGCCTGTCAGCAGTGCGAACATGCTGAAGAGGCCGATTAATCTTGTTCGTGCGGCCTGCATAGGATTTCAGTCCCTCCCCCGGGTCGGACGATGAAGCAATCTTTAGTAGTGCGCCTTATTTGCTCAAATGGTCGAAAACTCCATCCCAATCACCTGGCGGAGGATCGCTTCTGAAGCG
>CAYLTW010000080.1:0-12590 GCA_964386735.1 uncultured Woeseiaceae bacterium | reverse complement strand
GGTCGGGCTGGCGAAAAAGCGTGGCGAGACCCACATCGGACCCCGCTCCTCGTAGGAGCCCGCCATGCGGGCGATCCCCGGCCCGCGTACGGCGTGACGCCTCAGGCGTCGAGATCGGGAATCAACTCGCTTTCGAGTGTCGCGATCATGTCCTTGAGTAACAACTTGCGTTTCTTGAGGCGGCGGATGCGAAGTTGATCCACCATCGGGTCATTCTGAAGCCGATCGATCAGGTAGTCGAGATCCCTGTGACTGACGCGCAGTTCACGGAGCCGCTCAAGTTCCTTGAAGCACTCAGTTTCGACTTTGTCGGTCATTTCGGCCTCATGCTACTCGCCGTCGGGCAGCAGTGCCAGCCAATCACGATCCGATGCTCCGATCACAAAAAACCATGGATTGAGGATGTCTTCTTTCGCGTTGTACGATAACGACCTGCCGTCCAGCTCAACAACTGAGCCGCCCGCTTGCTCGACAACGGCTTGCGCAGCCGCCGTGTCCCACTCGGATGTGAGGCCCAGCCTCGGGTAAATATCGGCGCCGCCCTCGGCAATCACACAGAACTTAAGTGAACTGCCCATTGGTACGAGGTCGTGTTCACCGAGGTTTTCGAGGTAAGCATCAAGGCTGGCACCACGGTGCGAGCGGCTGCCGACGACGCGAACTGGATTACTGGCAGCAGCATTGACCCTTATTTTTTCGATCGATCCGTCGCTGCTACGCCGCTCGGCGCCGTGGCCTTCGCAGCCAACATAGGTTTTGCTCTGCACAGGGACATGCACAACGCCGAATACGGGCCGGTGATCTTCGATAAGGGCGATATTGACCGTGAACTCGCCGTTTCGATTGACGAATTCCCTGGTGCCGTCGAGCGGGTCAATAAGCCAGTAACGGCTCCATCCAAGTCTCTCAGAAAAGGGGGGCAAGCCGGCTTCCTCCGAAATGATCGGTATGTCGGGCGTTAGCGTTTCGAGGCCGGCAACGATGGTCTTGTTTGACGCGAGGTCGGCCAGTGTCAACGGCGACTCGTCTGCCTTGCTTTGAACGTCGAAGTCGGTGGCGTACACTTCAAGAATTCTGTCGCCGGCGTCGATGGCCAACGCAACGACAGGTTCGATCAAATCTCCGTAGTTCATCCTCTTCCTTGGTAAGCAGACCGGGCGCGCAGTATAAAGCAGTGAAAATCGATCCCAAAACCGCGTTGAGCCGCAGCGAGACCTTGATGCTCGATATGGACGGTACAGTTTTGGACCTCGCCTACGACAACTATATGTGGATGCACCATGTGCCCGAGCAATTTGCAGCTGCGAACGGGCTTGAGCCGGAGGTGGCGCGCGAGCAGTTATTCGCCAAGTTCATGGCGATGCGGGGCCGCCTCGAGTGGTATTGCCTGGATCACTGGAGCGATTACCTCGGACTGGACATCGGCAAACTGCACCGCGATCAGAATCATCGTATCGGCTACCTGCCGGGCGCCGAAGATTTCCTGAAGAAGGTTCGCGAGCGTGACATTCGTGTCCTGCTGGTCACGAATTCGCACGGGGAGACACTGGCCATCAAGGACGAAGTCACCGGCATCAGCGAATATTTTGACGGCGTCTATTCCTCTCACGTATTCGGCCATCCCAAGGAATCGCAGGCATTCTGGCATGCACTGGCCGAAGAAGAAAACTTCGACCCGAAAACAACGCTGTTCGTCGATGACACTGCGCGCGTACTGCGGAGCGCCGCGGAATACGGCGTCTCGATGCTGCTGGAAGTCACCTACCCCGATACCTCGACGGACGCTCGCGAAGACAGCGAATTCGTCGGGGTCGAGGGTCTGCGCGAACTGCTTCAAAAAGAGCCGTTGGGGGTATCTGTTCAGCCGAAGTAAAGCGCAGCGTAGCGAGCCATGAGGGTGAGCAGTTCCGCCAACGGCTCTTGGGTGACTACCGCCGTGGTCTCCCGCCACCACCTCGCCGTCCCGGCGGCTTCCGTCGCGGCTTGTATTTCGGCTTGACCAGCTCCGGCAAAATCGACACATCATAGTTCGCGACGGGAATCTTGTGGCCTATGTAGTCTTCAATGTCGGGCAGCGAAACCGCGTAGGTCTCACAACCAAAACTGATGGCGTTGCCGTATGCACCGGCGCGCGCCGTGCGCCCAATGCGATGCACATAATCTTCGGCGTCCTGCGGCAAGTCGTAGTTCATAACGTACTGCACATCAGGGATGTGCAACCCGCGACTGGCAACGTCGGTGCCTATGAGCACCGGAAGTTTGCCGCTCTGGAAGTCCATAAGCATCCGCAATCGCTTCTTTTGGGGTACGTCGCCCGAGATTGCAGCAGCCGTAATGCCATTTGCCTCGAAATACGCCTGCACGCGCTCAGCCTCGCGTTTCATGTTCACGAAAACCATGATGCGCGCGTCACCCATCTCTCGAATGAGGCCAACAAGCAGCGGCATCTTGTCCTCATTGGACGGGAAGAAAATTGCCTGGCGAACGCGATCGACGGTGACCTTGTCTGGCTCGATACGCACGAGTTCAGGTTCGTTCATGTGCTCGTACGCAAGCTCCATTACACGCTGCGACAGCGTGGCCGAGAACAGCATATTAAGGCGCTTGTCAGGCGGCGGCAGTCGCCGCAAAAGGTAACGAATGTCCTTGATAAAACCCAGATCGAACATGCGATCGGCCTCGTCGAGCACGGCGACCTCGACCTGATCCAGCTTGAATACACCCTGCTTGAAGTAGTCGATAATTCGCCCGGGCGTGCCAATCAGGATATCGATACCCGATCGGATATGATTTCTTTGCTTGTCGTAATCTGTACCGCCGAACGCGAGCCCGACGACAAGTCCCGTGTGCTTGCCCAGTGATTCCGCATCATTCGCTATTTGTACAGCGAGTTCGCGAGTCGGTGCCAACATAAAGGCGCGAGGCTGTTTCTGGCCCTCCGCCGGTGGCTCGGACTTCAGCAAGCGCTCGAAGGTGGCGATCAGGAACGCGGCCGTCTTGCCAGTACCGGTCTGGGCCTGGCCGGCGACGTCGTGCTGTTGGAGAGCGATCGGCAGCGTACTTGCCTGAATCGGTGTGCAAAACTCGAAGCCCGCATCGCGGACGCCGGCCTGCACACGGTCATCGAGCGCAAGTGCGTCAAATCTGAGGTCGCTCAGATGGTCTTGTGACATATGAAAAGAACCGGAAAAAGTGCAACAAAGGCTTGCAAATTGGCTCGCGAAGCGTTCAAATTAGCGTATACCGACGCGACACCCGTCGCACCCGCCACTTTCGCTTTTCATCGAATCCAGAGAGAAGCCGCGAAATAACCGCGATAAAGCTGCGACATATTGCCTGATAGTTAGGGCAGCGTCATCCATTTTAAGTGTTCGTTCATCGGGGAGCTGATAACGAACACAATCAGCAACCATGCAATATTTACTTCTACAAGTAGGGAGTGACCGGTGAGCGACAAGATCGTGCACACTAGTGAAGGTAATTTTGACGCGGACGTTCTGCAATCCGATAAACCGGTTTTGCTGGATTTCTGGGCAGAGTGGTGCGGTCCCTGCAAAATGATCGCGCCACTGCTGGACGAGGCAGCCGACGAGTACGCTGACAAGCTCGCGGTCGTCAAACTCAATATCGACGAAAACCCGAACCTTGCTCAAAAGTTCGGTGTCCGCAGCATCCCAACGTTAATGCTTTTCAAGGACGGCGCCCCGCACGCGCAGACGCTTGGGGCTATGTCGAAATCGAAACTGAATGAATTTCTGGACAGTAATCTGTGAGAGGGTACTTGGGTAATCAAACGAAAACTCGGCCAAACAAATCCGGCAACAAAAGCAAAGGCAACTCCAACCGAAGACGCAGACGTCGTCCACAACAGGATCACTATCCTGAGGATGATGGCGGCAGCCTCGAGATAATTCCGCCCGAGCAACTCGAAGCAAGCAAGAGTGTCATGAACCTGACCGAGCTGAAAACCCGGCCAGCGGCAGCGCTTGTTGAACTGGGTGAGACGCTGGGTCTCGAGAGCCTCGCCCGGTCGCGCAAACAGGACATCATCTTTTCGATCCTGAAAGCGCACGCGGAACTGGGCGAAGATATTTATGGCGAAGGCGTCCTCGAAATACTGCAGGATGGATTCGGCTTTCTGCGCTCCTCGGACAGTTCGTATCTCGCCGGTCCTGACGACATTTACGTCAGCCCAAGCCAGATTCGGCGTTTTGCGCTACGGACGGGCGATACGGTCTCCGGCCTCATCCGTCCGCCAAAGGACGGCGAGCGGTATTTTGCGCTACTGAAAGTCGGGCAGATCAATCACGATGCGCCCGAAAACGCGCGCTCGAAAGTGCTGTTTGAAAACCTGACGCCGCTGTTTCCGACGCAACGCCTGCCGCTGGAGCAGGGCAATGGCAGTACTGAGGACCTGACCGCACGCATCATCGACATGGTTGCGCCGATCGGCAAGGGCCAGCGTGGCCTCATCGTGTCACCGCCAAAAGCTGGCAAGACGATGCTACTGCAGAATATTGCCTCGTCAATTGTGGCGAACTCCCCGGACGTCGACCTGATGGTTCTGCTCATCGACGAGCGTCCGGAAGAAGTGACCGAAATGGAGCGCACTGTACGAGGTGAAGTAGTGTCATCGACCTTTGACGAGCCGGCAAGCCGTCACGTTCAGGTCGCTGACATGGTTATCGAAAAAGCCAAGCGCCTCGTGGAGCACAAGCGTGACGTTGTGATTTTGCTGGATTCGATTACACGGCTCGCACGTGCCTACAACACGGTTGTACCGTCATCAGGCAAGGTCCTGACCGGTGGTGTCGACGCAAACGCATTGCATCGTCCAAAGCGATTCTTCGGTGCGGCAAGAAATATTGAAGAGGGCGGCAGCCTGACGATTCTTGCTACAGCACTCGTGGACACGGGTTCGAAGATGGACGAAGTGATTTACGAAGAATTCAAAGGCACGGGTAACATGGAAATCCACCTGGACCGTCGAATTTCCGAGAAGCGTGTGTTCCCGTCAATCAACATCAACCGCTCGGGAACGCGCAAGGAAGAATTGCTGACGGTTCCGGAAGAACTGCAGAAGATGTGGGTGCTAAGAAAAGTACTGCATCCAATGGACGAGCTCGCCGCGATCGAGTTTTTGCTCAACAAGCTGCAGGACACGAAGACCAACGCACAATTCTTCGAGGCAATGAAGAGGTAATGAGGTGCTGATTCGATAGTGCTTTTGCCACGGCGGGGCCGTGCAAAAGACTATCGGTACGAGCAGAAGCACCGGCCTGTGCGCACGTTATTTGCCCGTTGGTCTGACTGTCCAAAGCAAGCCAAACAAGAGTACGACAACCACGCCGTTTACAACTACGCCGCCGTAGACACCGTAGTACAAGCAAAGGCCGGTATCGAGTGGTGCCCAGACCGCGACAGCCAGTACCATGGCCCTCCATAGTCGGCGCGTCGGGTAGTCATTGAATTGACAAACAACGGCGGTAAATAAAACGCCCCAACTGGCGACAGTCGGACCGAAGACGGCGAACAGGAACGGCGAGAAATTTTCGCCCGCAAGCCCGGTAGTTGCTGCTATCGTGTTTTGTAGCTCCGGCAGGAATGCCGTGAGAAAAAGCAGAAGACCGCCAACAACATGCAGCGGACCCACCCACAAAAGAACTCTGGTAGCCATTGTTTGCCAAGTATCTGGATCAGTGGCTCTCGATGCAAGCGCCGCGATAGACGATTACTTCGCGAGAGGGTTGCGGTATCGTACTTTGGTGTGAACAAAGAGGATCAACCCCGGAAGTGAATCAATACGGATACCACTCGCTGCCACTGCTGGCGCTCATTCTGACCGCAGGACCGCTGTTTGCGCAGGACAGCACTGATTTCGCAGGCACCTGGGCCTCAGTCTTCGCGGGCACGGCTCCGCAGGGGCGCTGCGGCAGGAAATTGATCTTTTCGGAGTTGGAAGTGACCGGAACCGTTGCCGATACCAAAAGGCCAACATACGAAGCAATGGTGACCGTATGGATCACGAGTGAGCGCTGCATGTCGGTAACAAAGGACTCCAGCAAGGCCAGGCTGGTTGTACGAGGAACACGCGTCAGCTTGTCCTACGAAGCGGAGGAATGGGGGTCGGAGATGCTGGTACGTGATGGCAATACGATGTCCGGTATCGATGAAAGCGGCCTCAGTCTGGAGTGGAAGCGGCCGCCAGAATTGCCTCTCAGCCTGCAAACAAACATGGTTCGACAAAATATTATCAACAATATGAAGAAGTCCCGGATCGAGGAAATGCGCGCGAGTGTTGAGGCCGGTGGCAAGAGCGCCGAAGAGGCCGCCGAAATTACTCCGAAATTAATCGAGGGTTTTGCCAACTGCATCGTGGACATAGCGCAAGTGCAGGCGGCCATACAACGATTGCCGTTCGACGAACTGCTGAAGATCTACGACCCTGTTTCAGGCGATGAAGCGAATCCGCGTGTTGTGCGGAAACTTGACAAAATTGCAGTCGAAGCCCGCACAAGGGCGTGCTTTTACGAGGTAGGCGAAGCGCAGGGCGCCCAGGTCCTGTAATCAGTGCGCCTCGGACCATGCGACTATCCCGGGATGCGCGGCGACTCGATCGCAATGGTCAGCGATTTCAGGGGCGACTTTTTCAACGATGTCACCGGGAATGTAATCGAGCACACCGGAACGAAGACTGCGCGTCCAGACAAATACTCTCAGGTCGGCGATTGTCAGACGATTTTCGACGAAGTACTCACTGTCACGTTGTTCAAGGAGTTCCTGCAAAAAAGTCAGGAAAAGTGTGATTTCACCATCGGCCAGTTTTTCCCGCGCGGCCTTTTTCTCCGCTTCATCGTCCATGCCAAATGTCGCGACAATGTCTGTGAGCACGTCTTCGACGGCATCCATAACTTCGTCACAGCGTAAGGCCTGCACAGGATCTTCGGGATACAGCTTTGCCAGGCGACCCGCAAATCGATTGATTGAATTGGATTGCGTAACGGCCTCTCCGTCTATGTGCAGGACCGGAAGGGAGCGCAGTGGTGCATCGTCTCGAACGGACGGCCAGTCGGAAACAGGAATCCGGTTGTCCTCGAATGGAATGTTGCCGATGGCAAAGATAAGGCGAATTACTTCTCCGCGCCCGCCGTTAAAATCGAAATAGTCCAGTTTCAGTTGGTGCATGCAAGAATCTCCTCAACGATGCTCAAGTATCTCGAAATCCTGGATTTCGTAGCGCATGTAGGCATCCGGCTGCGGATACCGAAATTCCACGGCAGCAGGGTAGCCGTAACGCTCATCGTAGCTTACTTCGATGGTAGGGCCGGCCTCGGAAGTCATGGCGCCCACAAGTTCGCCGAAGATATCCGAAATCCAAACCGGGTCTGGCGGCGAACTCAGAAACACTCCCGAACCGTCCTCCACGTCAATTCGAAACGATGCGGTTTTCTGCCCCCGATATTCCGTCGCGATATAGGGCGCCACCACGACAGATCCGCAGTTGCAGGATCGCCGAACGACGTAGCGAAAGGAGAGTGGCCGATCGTTTTCCCAGGTCTCCTGGTTAGAGCGCAATTCAGCGAGCATTGCGGCTGGCCGGGTCGTTCCATCGGGCGGCGGAATCAAAAGGAGATAGCCCGACGAGATGAACAGGATTAGCAGCAAAAGTACGACGGCAAGAAGCGTCGTGGATTGGTAAGTGTCGTTTCGCATCAAAAGCAGGTGCTTTGCATTATTGATATCCCTGTTCGGCGCCCAAAATACACTCATGAAAGTAACGCTCAATTTCCCCCTTTTTCAGGCTGCGATAGTCGGGGAAGAGTATGTGCCGCTACTGAGCAACAATGGAGATCGCTATTGCGAGGTCCATCGAGAATTCGCCAACAGCCCATTTAAACTCGACCGGGGCGGCGTAGGATCCTTCAAAAGACAGTGGTTCGGCATTGACCGTGAACCATGAACTTTGTGACAGCTCAAGAATGTTCAGCGTGGCCAGATACTGTCCGTCGGATTTCTCAGCGACGGTGATGTTGATTCGGTGATGCCGAAATTCAATTGGGAACGTACTGCCATTGCGTACCTTGGACTGCGCCTTGATTTCGGAAAATGCCTGCCCGACGCTTAGTCTTGCGTCATAGTTTGCGACGAAAACAAGACCAGTTTGCCCGGTGTCCGACGAAGCCGCAGCTGCAAGGAAAAAAATCAGGGAAAGAAGCGTGGTGGTGACGAACTTATTCATTCGGGTCAGCGGACAATTAGCCGGGCTTCACGGCACTGTACAGTGCCATCGTTCCGAACATCGTGCCAAATGTCTGCCGTTGTTCTACCTCGGCGAAACCCGTAGATTCGAACACCTCAATAAGTTTCCCGGCTACATTGTCCTGAGTATTCTTGTATCCGTCCAAGAGTTGAACAGTCCAAAAAAGGGATCGCATTGCAATATTTGCGGCTTTTCCCCAGTCAGCAATGTGAAGCTGTGCGCCCGGCCGGAGGAGTCGATACATCTCCTGCGCTGTACGAATTTTGTCCTCCCAACTCAGGTGATGAAAAAACAAACTCGACACGACTCGATCGAAGTGTGCGTCCGGAAACGGAATATCGAACGACATTGCTTTGTCGAAATGCACTGAAACTCCGGCGCGGCTCGCCTTTTTGACGGCAAATGAGAGAATATCGGAATCGCCATCGATGCCGAAGACTTCACTCTGTGGGCTGCCTTTTTTTATCCAGACTGACAAAGTGCCCGTTCCGCAGGCGACATCGAGTACGCGGTGACCGGACTGGATTTCGGCCTGCCGGATCAACGCTTCTTTGAACGTCCGCTCTCGGGTTGTGGCTCCCACAACAGCGTCATAGTAGGGCGTTAGCCACCGATAGCCCAATGCAGGAACGAACTTCGAATTATCAGTGTCGATCGCCAATCTCCATTTACTTCGCTTCGTCAATCATCTGAATGGTTTTGGCCTCGACCTCCTCGGATACCTGAACCAATGCTGGATCCTGAGATAGTGAAGATAGCATTTGTGCCGGCCGGATAAGACCAATTTTCGTCTGTCCTTTTTCGGTGAATACCGATATGCGGCACGGCAACGCCATATTCAGGCGCATGTCCGTGGACAGGACTTTTACAGCCTGCCCCGGATTACAAACCTCAAATACCCTGACCTGTTCCTCAAAATCAAATCCTTTGCTACGCAGTGTGGAGCCCAGATCGTGGACATGTAACACGCCAAAGTCGTGAGATTTAACGGCCGATTCGAGGTCAGCCGATGCTTGTTCGAACGTCTTTTCCGTATCAACTATGTAGTACATCAATCACCTCCTGTTTTTTGAAACAAATAGTGCTTTTGGCAACATCGCATGTACGCCTTTTCTGCCGTCGACGAGTTGTGTGATGCTCAAATCCACTGCAATACTCATTAGTGGATACGCATCGACTACCGACAAGCCTTTCTCTGTTGTCAAATAGTGCAACATTTCGCGAAGCGCGATCTTGGTTGCCGCAGTGAGATTCCGATCTGTCCCCATCGTTATTATGTGGGTTGGCGTCTCGGCTCGCGGCCACGTCAATTTCATATCTTTGCGCAGGATGAACTGCAAGGTTCCGGTCAATGAGGTTTCTATTGCCGTTAATCCCACCTCACCGTTGCCTTGTGCAGCGTGGCCGTCCCCGACGAGAAAATTTGCTCCTCTGACGTGTACCGGTATAAACAGTATCGTGCCAGCAACAAGTTCCTTATTGTCGAGGTTTCCGGCATGAATCCATGGAGGGATGCTACTGAACTTGCCGGCCTCCTTCGGCGGTGCGACGCCCATGCTGCCAAAGAAAGGATTTAACGGAATTTCAATTCCCGGGGCGAAATTGGCGATCATCTTGTCCCTGTCCAGGCTGATCGTTCTGGCATTTCGAATGAAAATCTCATCGGATAAAAATCCGGGGCTCGCAATTCGGTTATAGCCATATGGAATGGCCAGTTCCACTGACCGAATGCGGACCTCCAGAACATCGCCTGGTTCGGCACCTTTTACGAATATTGGGCCGGTTAAGACATGCGGACCGGGCCCCCGGTTATGTACGATTTGAACGTCTCTCAGTTCTTGTTCAATTTCATCGGATTGGATACCAATTCTCTCCAACTCGGACGGATTGGACGTAATCAGGGTATGCACTTTGACGATGTCACCGGACTTTATTCGTAAAACCGGCGGTGTTTCGGACCAATAGTGGCCCCAAACGACGGTGTCGGGAGATGGCGTCAATATGTGAGGATTCGCATCGGTACCAAGCTCTTGTGCCGAGACTTGAATGCTTAAACAACCGAGCATCCCGAACCAGACGAACGACAACGATTTCATATTCTTCTTCCTTCATCGGTAGCACTCTCATCAGGCTCAAATCGATGCCTGAATGTGAACGCATCAGCGGTTGGGCCATGTTGCCAAAGCAGCTCCAGTCGTGCCTTAGCTTCTTCGACAGACGGAATGTAATCAGCTACCACCCACCACAAAGCGAACGGCGACTTAGTAGGACGAGCGAACCACTCGACGCGTTGCTGGAGAGCACTTACATGATCGGATCGATAGATATAAGACTCGAGCGCCTCTACAGACTCCCAGACCGATAAATTGACAAGAATACGCGGGTCATCGAAAGCCTGTACCGAGGTTGCGTCGCCTTCATCAGTCTGAAGTCTCCAAACAAAGCCAGGCATGGAATCTGCCAGGGCGTTCAACGGCTCGAGACGGGCGACAAAACCTTCCATTAGAGGGTCGTCAAGAGCCGCACGCATATGGGCGACATTGACCTGTGCCAGATGATGTTTGGTTGTCATGAGGGTGTGTAGGCTGCTGCCAATGTCCAGGCAAACTTTGGATCAGCTTACGGCGCGCCAGTTGCTTCTGCAAGAATCGTGACGGAGGCGGGGCATGGTGGTGCAGCGTATTTTTACCCTGTGATTTCAAGGATCATTCTGCGCAACCATTGACCGTAGTTTGTCAATCGTCCGGTAGTTTCGTGCGGTCGTCACAACTCCGAGATACTTTTCTACGTTCGCGGCAAGCTTGGAACGGCCAATTCCATCCGGGGTGTGAAGATACAAGACACGATCCGTTAGTTTATAGTTCTCGGTCGCAGTTCTTGCGCCGTCAAGTGCCTTCACGTCCGGATCGGAGGCAGGTTCGGCGAGAATGAAGAAATGGAGTGTTTTTGGATTGGATACCGCCTCGGTATATGGGTTCGCTGCGATTGCAGCTAGCAAGTCTTCACGATCAAGGATTAGAAGCTGCGGTCGAAATCCGTATCGTTTTTCAATTCGGCCGCCGATTTTCTTCGCGAGTAATGAGGTCGATTTTTCTGTGGATTCGAATACGACGTTTCCACTTTGGATGTATGTGCGTACGTTCTTGAGTTTCAGAGATTCGAGATCACTTCGGAGTTCCGCCATCGGCAGGATGTTGTTTCCGCCAACATTGATTCCACGAAACAATGCGATCCATGCTCCCATCGACGGTCTCTCAAGTAGTGAACGCGGGATATAGTCCAAGTCAAATAGCAGCCAAGTATCTGGCGCGGCTGTTGCAAAAGCAAGGGCGAAAAAGGGTGCAAGAGCCGTGACAGGAAACGTGCGGCGAATGACTCGGGCGGCAAGTGCAGCGATTTGTTAGGCCGCATCTTGCGTGGAAGTTAAAATACACTCCCGAAGGAATCTTTCAAGCTCTCTTTTCCCGAGGAGATTCCTGTCCGGAAATAAGACGTAACCCCGTTTGACAGGCGACCCATCGAAATAGCGCAGCGGCATGGCGAGGCCCTCCGATAGTATTTCGGCGCACCTCGATTCCGTCAGTTTGAAGGCAAGGCCTTTTGGAGAGAGCGACGCGACAATTTTGCCGTTCGCGTACGCAGCCGCACCGCTAAAGAAATGCTTGCATACAATATCGGAATCGCCGAAGTCGAACTCGCTCAAAAGTTCTTGAAGTTGGCCGAGATACGGATGTGCCATGATGAAGTTAGGTATGCTGCCTAAGGTCTAAGCTAAATGCACCAAGTATCTGGCGCGGCTGACGCGAATGCAACTGTGGAAGAGGCCGCAAGAGCCGTGACAGGAAACGTGCGGCGAATGGCTCGGGCGGCAAGTGCAGCGCATTGTTAGGCAGCAGGATCTTCGGGGATGAGGATTGTGACGACCAAATGAAACTCGGCCCCGTTTTTAACGAGATTCGAGAAAAGATCTTCACATTCCCGAAGCTCCGACAACAGATCCACCCGGGAAATATTGCGCTCGGAACTCAATACTTCAGGCAGCAGGTCTGGATTACTTTCCAGGTGGGATCGTAGCGCGAAGAAAGTAGATAAAGCCAGGGACGGCGAGTACCAACTCGATTCATCTTCCTCAGAAGCTACGTCGAAGTTTATCCGCTCCAAAAACGTGGATATCGGTGCTACGCCCAGTTCTCTGCATTGCGCATTTACATCCAGCGGCGAATAATCCTGGAGAGCGGTAAATGCCGGCAGCAGTTTAGGAGGGGCACCATTCTTGGGCTCAATGGCGATCATCGCGGTTGGAAGGGTCAAGCGTGCTGCCTAACGTCTA
>CAYLTW010000079.1:0-12703 GCA_964386735.1 uncultured Woeseiaceae bacterium | reverse complement strand
TGACGTTCCCGTTTTTCACCACGAACAATAATTTCTCGGATCAGAATACTTCGTATCGACTGGCGCTCGAGGCTCGCTCGAGCGACGATTTCCTCGGCTACTTGTCAGTCTCCACCGGTTTCAAGTCCGGCGGCTTCAATGGCGATTTCAATGTGGACGACCCCTCCATTTACGATTCGTTTAAATCCGAGACCGTGACCTCTTTCGAACTCGGCGGAAAGTGGACGCTCGGCGGCGGGATCGCGCAGCTGGATGGCGCGATCTTCTTTTATAACTACACGGACATTCAAACGATCGTTCCAGCACCCGCGCCGGGCATCGGCTTCCGCCTGGGTAATCTTGATTCGGCCGACGTCTCGGGTGTCGATCTCGACCTCCAGATCCTGGCGACGGATAACCTGATATTGCGTATCGGCCTCGGCTATGTAGACTCCAAGGTGTCGGACGCGCGTTCGATATACGATGGTGCGGAGCTTCCCAATGCACCGGAGTTTCAGACGACCGCCGGCGCACGCTGGGAGATCCCGGTCATCGCGAACTGGAATATCGCTCTGCAAGGTGACCTGAAGTACGCGGACTCAACATTCCGCACCATGCCGAATTCGACGGTGGCATCGACCGACTCCTACACGATCGCCAATGCGCGCATAACGTTGCATCAGCCTGAAGGCCAATGGGAGTTCGCACTTTGGGCCCGCAATGTTACCGATGAAAAATACTTCATCGAGGCATTCGAAGTCTTCGACCCGCTGGGCGCAACCGCTAAACTGACCGGCACACCACGGGTGTTTGGCGCTTCGGTCAACTATCGCTTCCAGTAATCGGGGCACTCCTTAACTCTATTATGTATCACGCTGTCGGTGTCGATCGGGTCCTCCGTCACCTCGACACGGTGATTTCAGAGCATTACCAAAGGGACTCACCAGTAGTTAGATACGCGAGCGCATCGGCTGTCAGGGCGGCACCGATTAAAAATAATAGTACTGGCATAAATCTGTCGACCAGAGTGATTAGTACATTGTTTATTTTTTCAAGGATGAGTTTACAGCTGTCACCCATCAGCGCAACGGCTAAAGGTACCAGCACAAATGGCAGCGCATAGGCAGCATTGTAGAACACCAATACCAGCAGTGACGACTCCACCGATAAATTGGCTTTAAGAACCTGATCAACAACTGCGAAATATGGCAGTGCGAATGGGACACCGATGAAATTGATTATGGCGCCGTATCCGAAACAATATGCAGGCGTCAGTTCACCCTCTGGATTCCTCTCCTCACTGGCCTTCCCGTCGCGCGAGGCGAGTGCAGCCCACAGGCAGAGCAGGCCGACCAATAGTTCGAGGACAAAATCAACTGGCAGTGGATTGCTGAGTCGGTCAGTAATCTGATTGAGCCCCAGTGCGATGATGACACCTGAAATAAAATACGAGACAGTATGGCCGGCAAGAAACGAAATGCTGTTCGCGATCGGCCTGGTAGTGCTGACGGCTACGACCAGCAGTGCAAAGAGCACTGGATTTAGCACGTCAACGACGAGCAAAGGAATTAGTTTCGGCAATAACTCAAGCATCACCGGATATTCGTGATTCCGTTGATGGACTGCGTTTTTGGGTAAGCGTTTAAAATCGACCGCCTGTAGGCCCAATGGATAGAATTTGCCATAGATTCCTGAGCCAGGGACGCTACAAATTTAGGCATCAGGCAGGCCAAGCAACTGAAGAGCTTCAGCAATTGTCTGAGCAATTTCGTCATTAGGCTCCAAGGGGAATGGCGACAACCAGGGTAAGTCTGATTGCCCAATTAGGCGCACCATCGGGCTTGATGACGTTGTAGTAGCCCTGTAACGACAAAGCCCACGGATTCGAGTCGACCTTGAACACTTTGCCGAACCCGCCACCGAGTGGCAGCAGCCATTTTTGCCCGGCTGCGTTCCAGTTTGCGGTAATTAGAGGAGCTGAAACAAAATACCAATTATTCTGCAGCTGTCGGCGGACGGCCCCGCGAATGATCAGTTGGCTCACGTCATCGCGCTTGCCGTCGCCGGCAAAAGACCAGACTTGGCCGCCAAAAGCGCCGAGAGTCCATGGCCCGGATTGGTAATTGAAACGAAATGCCGGCCCGGCCGACCATTTTCCGCTACCCAATCTGCCGTCTGTCGCAATGGGTATGCTCAGCATGGCACCGGCACCCCAGGAAAAGTTGCCTGTAGTATTTGGTGTGAAGAAACTCGCATGCACAAGGTCACTGATACCGAATACTCTTTCCCCAGGTTCCGGATTCGGATTGCCCGGCCGACCCGGAACGCCGCCGGGAGCGTCGGCAATGGTCAGCAGATCAATGTGGACTATTTTCAGGTTTTTCAGCGAGCCCAGGCCATACAATGGTGCGATGCGTAAGATTGTGGCGTCGCCATTGCTGGCGCCGGAGTCAGCGTCAAGTTCCACCGGCAACGCGAAAAATTTTCCTGCTTCGGTCTGCGACGCGAAATCTGACTCTTCTGCGAGACTATCAGGCACATGCAGAAGAATACTCGCTGCACATGCAAGCAATGTGCGAAATAAATAATCACGATGGATTTTGGGCATGACCGTCGAATGCCGAATGGATGCAGAAAGATCCTGACAAGGGAAAATATGCATCAGTTAGAAAGTCGCGCCCAAAGAGGTGACGACCCCGAAATCCGATTTGACAGCACCCTCGACGGGTTGGTTATCGTAACTGCTGTAAAAGGACAGGTCCCAAAAGAAGTTGCGAAAAAGTTCATTTCGCAGTGTTATATCGGTGTTGACTCGAATTCGTTCTGACTCCGTGATACCTGGATATATGCTAACGTTGGCCGACAGACGTGTAATGGGAATATTCAGTTGGAAGAGATCGAATGACGAGCGAACTACGCCTTCCAGGCTGTCCTGCGTTGTATTGTCGGTACGTCTTTCCGAACTGGCTGCAAGACCGGCATTAACTTCAAACCGCATTGTTCCGGTTTGTACAAAGTACTTGCCCGCCGAACCGCTCACGATGGAACGCAGGTCCAAACCCAGTTCCTGGTTGCGTTCAAGGCCCAAGGATGCTTTCCAGAACCATCGGTCTCCCAAAAATCTTGTAAAGTCGCCGCCCAAATCGGCTCGAGACGAGTTATTGTTTTCAGTTCGTTGTGTTTCGTTCCAGTTAAAGCTGAATCCAAGCTCGTACTTTTCCTCTAGCAGCCGCAGATTAGACGCTACATTTACCAGCAATATATCACTGGCCTTCTTGTAGTCGATGCCGGCGCTGATATCTCCTTCAATTCGGTGCCAGTAGGATTCATCAACCCGAATTGGCTTCATGGATGCAATATCCAAAGCAGGTATATCGATCGATTCTCCCTTGTCGAGAACCTTGATACTCGCTTGCAGGTCCGATTTCTGTACCCGGCCATATCTAAAGGAGCCATCCGTTCCGGCAATACGCAGATAGGTGTCGCTTTCTACAGACTCAACCTCAACCCAGTTGAGATAAATTGAATCCATCGTTGTGGTTTTGATATGTAGTTTTCCGCGGTCAAGTTCCTTGATGCTTCCGGTAACGCGGTCGCCATTCTTAAGATAGATCCTGTCCGTGAAGGATTCACTGGATTGCGCCTGGGCTTGGTATGATCCACCAAAGACCGTTATAGATAGAAACAGGATCGCGAATTTTCCAGGTAGTATTCGCCACGCAATTAGTTGCTTCATCTAAAGTGTCCTGGTCCGATTGTTTTGCCGCTGCTACTATTGGCTTTTTCGGTTATCGCCCGATTATTTTTCTGGAGATTTTTCGTTCATGCATTCTTCGACACCGACGCCAACGTGACTCAGTGAGCGTGCAAAGTCGTCCAATGAACAGGAGAGATAATCAAGATCGGATTGTTGAACGACTTTAATACTGCCGGCAAAGGATGCAGGAGACCAGGGAAGGAGTACTGTCGCGCATCCGTCTTTGTGCTTTTCGACGACGTAGCAAGGGTCGCCGCCGCCGTTGCCGTCTGTAATCAACGCAGGGCTAACTTCTCCGGAAGCAGAGTCGATCAGGGTGCCGGATATAATCTTCAGCATGCGGTACATCGGCACTTTATTAAGTACTGATTTCTCGATGTTACGGCCGATGCTAGTGAACCAATGAGATCTTGCGGCCAGCCCCAGGATGAATGAGGTGGCGACAATCAGGAAAAATGCGACCACGCCCGGTGCCGTCAGATTGTCAAAAAAACCTGCCGGAAAAAAGTCCGCAGAAATGTCTGCGATCGGCGTAGCCATAATTGCGAGCAACCCGCCTATCTCTTTCAGCCCAATCCACAACAGCATTAGCGGCAGAAGGACAAACAACCCACCCAGCACAGTGGTCTTGAAGAAATTCATTTTGGTACTCCGATTGAACGATTTCCTTGAGGACAGATTTTACCCAATTCGCCCGACGGTCTGCGCCGTTATCTCGCTACCCTTCTGGGATCGCGTCCAGACCCTCGCGCAGTGTTGTCGCCCAGCGCCGAATCAAGCGTCGAACTTCGGCCCAGTTCGTCACAGTATTGGATAGCATAGCCAGGCCCTGTCGTTCCGCAGCGCGGCGCTCGACAGCACGGAAAATGACTTCGTTACTCCGGGAGTCGGCGGCCTCAAGAATCAGCGTTATTTCCCCTACCGCGGAGAGGTAAATTTCGCTGCGGCCTATGTGCTCCGGTGGTACGAATGACACGATGTCGTGCAGGCCGCCTCGAATGGTCAGGACGTCTTCTCCGGGTGCATCTACCATTGTAAAACGAGTACTCTTGGCTAACTCCTCCCTGAAGATGGTCGACAGTTCTTCCTTCAGTCGCTCTCTGTTGTTTCCATCAATATAGAACTCTGTGTCAGAAGAAGTGGCCCTCAGCCTGGATTTTTTCTTTACGGAACGGAACTCAAGAAATGCACCACCTGGCATGACCTTGTCATACTTCGAAAAGTCGACATCCGGGTCAGCCCATGCCAACTTGAATATCGAATTATCGACAGTATGTAAACCGTCATACGACACTTCAGCATTCGGGCCTTCCTGTATCGTCGGTGGCGCGCTGCTGCAGCCAGCAAAAACTAAACATAAGATTGCCAATAAATATATCTTCATTTCGAATTAACCCTCTGATCGGAAATCGAAGCCACCCATGTCCATCATGCCGGCATCCGGCATACCAAAGTCCGGCATCTGTGCGGCACCAGGCCCCTCAGGAATATCCGGAATATCGGGATATCCGCCGCCGGTGGGATCCATGACGATCGCTACTGCGGCTGCACCACCGGACTGGACTAGCACGGCACCTCCTGCGTCGTATCCGGCAATCGCCTGGTAGAAGCGCACGGCTTCTGCCGGGTCGCCTCCTGTTGCTCGCAATAACATCAGAATGGCACCCTGTGCATCACCAACAACGGAGTAACGACCTCTATCAGGCAAGTCAGTAGCAGGTTCAAAGATCTCACCACCGTTCTCCGCCGCGACCCTGGTCGCTGCGTCAACGTCCCGTACAGATATAGATACCAGCCAACGCGCGTCGCCTGCCGCCGCCAAGCCCGAAGTTCCAACGCAGACTGTAAGTGATATTGCCACAACGATCGCTCGTCGAAAAAATCGTTGCATAGCTAATGTAATTGTTATTTTCACTAGAATCCGTACCCGACTGAAAATCCCAGAACGTATGTCTTTGCCCCACCTTCAATGAAGTCAACGAGAATTTCCGGGGAGGCGCTCCAACGTTGATGGACCGGTATCTCGTACGCGACTCCGACGCGCATCAGGAATTTGTCTTCCTTGCTGTCGAACTCCGTACCGGGACCCGCAAAAACGCGCCATTTTTCACTCGGGTGATAACTCAGCGGAATTACGGCAACCCAGGACCTGTTCGTACCACTACCGCTCAAATATTCAAGGTCCAGACCTACGCCCCATTTCTCCGCAAACTGAATTTCGTACTCAAGGCCGAGCGCGGATCCGTTCTCCGCGTGTCCCATCTTGTCACGCTCAAACCCACCCCCGGCGAAAAGGGCCAGGTGATGATGTGGGTCCTTGTGGTGCTCCACTTCGTCGTTTGCATCAGCCATTGAACAAACGGAACCCAGCATGAGAACTAAAACGATACTAATTCGTCGATGTGTGCTCATGCCAGGCTCCGAATTCAGACCTGGACCAGTCTAGTTATTCGGCCTGGATATGGTTTCAAGTTCCTGCAGGCGATCCATCGCGTCCAGTGCCTTGAGAGAACCGTAGTTAATCCCCGCGGCGCTAAGGCTGCTACCCTGCTGCGACGGATAATCCGGAATGGTGTCGAGGAACGATTTTATGTAGACCTGAGCTGGCACGAACGTCCACATGTTGTCCGCGAACCAACGCATATAACCCATGTCTGCCTCGTGCGGCGCCTTTTCATAGGGATCGGCTCGGAGATTGACAAGGATCGGCCAGCCAGTAACCACACGTACACCGCTGGCGATATTGCCTTGTGTCGTCGCGAAATGAATTTTCCAGTCGTCCACTCTAATGGCATTCAGTTCGCCGCCCTGACTGAAGTAAAATATCTCCTCTCGGGGGCCTTCTTCGACTTCACCCTTAAAATACGGACCGAAGTCATAGCCATCTGCATGGACTTTCCACTTCTTGCCATTCGCTCGATGGCCTTTCTTCAGCTTTTCCACGACATTTGGTTCACCTGCCGCAGCAAGCAATGTAGGCATCCAGTCCTCTTGCGAGATGATGTCGTTATAAACTGTTCCCGCTTTGACAGTATCAGGCCACCGAACCATCATCGGAACACGGAAGCCGCCTTCCCAGGTCGTGCCCTTCTCTCCGTGAAAAGGCGTTGTACCACCATCCGGCCAGGAGAATGTTTCTGCGCCGTTGTCTGTGGAATATATGACGATGGTATTATCGGCAATGCCGAGGTCGTCAAGCTTCTTGAGCACTTTGCCAACCATGTCATCGTGCTCAACCATGCCGTCCGGATAGAGGCCGATGCCAGTGCGGCCACGTGACTCTTCTTTTAAGCGCGTCCACACATGCATTCGAGTTGCGTTGTACCAGACAAAGAAGGGCTTGTCGGCATCATGCGCGCGATCGATAAAGTCCATTGCCGCGTCGTGAAACTCCTCATCTACTGTTTCCATCCGCTTTCGCGTCAGCGGACCGGTATCCTCTATCCTTCCGTCCGAGTACGAGTGAAGGACACCACGCGGCCCGTATTTCTCGTGAAACGCCGGGTCCTTCGGATAGTAGTAGGTCTCTGGCTCTTCTTCGGCATTCAGGTGATAGAGGTTGCCGAAAAACTCATCAAATCCGTGATTCGTCGGCAGGTGCTCGTCCTGGTCACCAAGATGATTCTTGCCGAACTGCCCGGACGTGTAACCGCGTTCTTTCAGCAGATCTGCGATCGTCGGCGCCCACTCAGGAATACCATGTTTAGACCCGGGCATGCCGATCGTCAGCAATCCGGTACGAAATGGATGCTGGCCAAGAATGAATGACGCTCGACCCGCCGTACAACTTTGCTGAGCGTATGAGTCAGTAAAAATCGCACCGTCTCTCCCGATACTGTCAATGTTCGGCGTGCGGTATCCCATGATGCCCATGTTGTATGCACTAATGTTATGGACACCAATATCATCTCCCCAGATGACAATAATGTTTGGTCTGTCCTGCGCGGTTGCTGCTGACGTGAATGCCAGTGTCATGAATAAGGTCAGTAAGCCGCTGAAAGTCCTATAGTTCATTTTCTCTCTCCTATGAAGTTCTATAACTGCTTAGAATGGCGGAATCGTGTAGGTCACGTTGAATCGATACGAATTCTCGACTGCCGGGCCCGGAAAGCTGTCATAAACCGCACTCGTCTGATACTCAAAATAGTAGTTCCAGGATCCCTTCTCCTTGATTAGCACCCTGCCGAAACGGAAACCCAAGGGAATCTTGAACTCTTTCGAGTCCCAGTCGAACTGAATGACCTGGTCGCCGTTGCTGATGTACCAACCATTTCCCAGGCGATAATTGACGATTGGTGCGATACCCAGGGGATTGGTGTCACCGGTGCCCGCCGGAAGTGCCTGCGGATCAATGGAGCGCCACGACTGCGTCATCAATACACCATAAAACCAGTTGCCCTTGCCGTTCACGTAAGCGGCAGCAAATCCATAGCCCCACTCGTCTCTCGCGACTTCCTTGTTACCCGGTAACGTGACCAGCGGGCCAATGCCCATTCGGCCGGTGCCCCAGTCCCACTTCTTGGGGATGATGAGGCCGAAGATTTCTGTATTGCCGATACCTGACTGGCCTTGAGCATTTTCGTAATGTCGCAGTGTTACCCGCGGAAGGATGGTGAAATTCTCAAACGGCAGCGGCGCAACAATACGCAACTGGACGTAGTCGGTCGGGCCTGCAGGTCTTTGTTGACCACTATCGAGGATGTCGTCGAAGTAGTCCGGCATGGTTTGATAGGCGAGTTGGAATGACCACTGGGTCGCCGTGGAATCGAGAGCTTTGGTTTCCGCATCACTTTCCTGCGCGTCAGCCGACTGTGCGAGGAATGATGTTGCCAATGCAACGATGAATTGGCCCACGCATATGCCACGGTATCTGCGAGTAGAACTGATGTCTCTGGACTCTTGATTCATGTCTTTCTTCCTTAAGACGGAGGTATCAATTGGTTGACTGGGGCTGCTCGGAGAGTGCCCAGTGGATCAAGTCGATGAGTGCCTGGCCATCAACAGGCTTGCGAAAATATCCCGCAGCACCAGCTTTGCGGACACGAACACGGGTTTCTGGCGTGTCGTTCGCGGTGATAAATATCACCGGCGGCGATATGCCTTTTTTCTCAAGAAGCGACGGGAGATCAAGGGGATCAATGCCGGACATATGCACGTCGGCCACGACGCAAGTGTCGTCCGCGCTGATGTCCACGGCCAGGAACTCGTCGACGCTCGAAAACGCGCTCGCATTCAGGCCCGCTGACCGCATCAGACGCAGCATGGAACGTTGCACAGATGGTTCATCATCAATGACGCAAACCATTGTGTCGCCGTTTCGCTTCTGCATTCGCCGTACCTCTCTGCATACGGCTATCAGATAGGAATCTCGCCCGGCATACTATTGGACTTTAGTCCAACTGTAGACGGGCAGGCGTCAAATATTGTTGGTGTTGTATGTGACGAAAAGTCGGGCAAGCCGCGCGGGAGTGCGGGCGCCGGTTTTATGCATGACCCGTGAACGGTGCACCTTCACGGTCTTCTCACCAATACCCAGCTCAGCCGCAATCTGCTTGTTGAGCAGGCCATCGACGACCAGTTTCAGCACTTCCCACTCACGCTTGGACAGGGTATTGAAGCGTCGTCGGAGGTCCGCCGACTGCCTGCGGCTGGCAACAATCTGCTTTTGTCGATTCAGAGCGACCTCTATGGCCTGCAACAATTTACTCTCATCGACCGGCTTGATCAGGAAATCGACTGCTCCTTGTTTCATTGCTCTGACGCTTGCGGGTATGTCGCCATGGCCGGTCAAAAAAACGACGCCGATCGCGCGATTCTCATCGGCAAGCCGTGCTTGTAGCTCGAGACCGTCCATGCCCGGCATGGCAAGGTCGAGGACGGCGCAGGCGGGCCCGTCCGGTTCGGTGCAATCGATGAACCCCGCTGCTGACGTGTAGACTTCGACCGCATAACCGGCGCCGCGTAGCAAGCGTTCCAGTGCCCGGCCCACCGACTCATCGTCGTCAACAACGAAAACCGTCGACGCATCCTCGCTCATGTTGGATTCTCGTCAGTATTTCGTTTTTTCGGCAGTGTAAACTTAAATATGGCGCCGACGTCCGAATTGGTCTCCGCCCAGATTCGCCCACCATGGCGCTCCACAATGCGGCTGCAGATCGCGAGTCCCACACCAAGTCCGTCTTGTCGCATCGTGTAAAACGGTTCGAACAATCGCGGCAACGCGTCCGCGCTAATCCCGGGACCAGTATCAGCAACCGATATCAGCACTTCGCCGTCGGCGGGGACGGTCCGAACAACAATTCGCCGAGCGTGATCCAGCGTTTCACTCATCGCTTGCATGGCGTTGAGCATGAGATTCATGAGCACTTGTTGGATCTGAATCTCATCACCGATTACGGCAGGAAGATTTTGAGCCAGTTCAGTCTCGAGCTTAACGTTGTTGGTACGCAGCTCGCCAGTGAGAATTTTCGAGACCAAGCGGATAGCATCGTTGACGCGGGCCGCGCCCGGCAGCGTCTCGTCGCGATTGAACATGGCCCGCAGACCATGAATCACGCTACCTGCCCGTTTGTCGTCGTCAATTATGTCATCGACAATATCCCGGACTTCGTCGAGATCCGGATTTTCCAATGCAAGGAAACGGCGTGCGGCTTGTGCATTGCTCAAGATAGCGGTCAATGGCTGGGTCAATTCGTGAGCGATTCCTGCCGCAACCTCGCCTAGCAACCCGATTCGGGTCAGCCGTTCCATCTCCCGCCGCATCCGCTGAAGATCTTTCCGATCGCGCTCTGCTTCGCTGATGAACTGGAATGTCAGCGCAGCGACGATGGCAAGGAACGCAAAGCTGATCATATAAGGCGTGCGCACGACTCCGGCGTCGACCAAAGGTGTGTGAATTCCCGCGATCATGATGAATAACACGGCCCCGCCACCGACAACGAGGGCGCGCTGGCGAATGCCTTTCCGCCAGGCGAGCAGGGTCGATTGCATGAGGTATATCAGTACCAGCACGCTCGCGGCATCTGTCGCATACTTCAACGGAGACGTTTCAAAACGAGCAAGATTGAACGTTTCGCCCCAAAAGGTTTCAGCGCGTACTATTTCGAGAATTTCCAGGAACATAGGGCCTTCTGGTGACAAAGCGAGTCCCAGCAACTCGATAGACCACAGTGTGATGATGGCCACAAGAATCCAATTGGAGCCGGCACCCAGGTACGACCTGATGAACAAGATAAGCGATATCAAAACAAAAAATACGCAAATCGTATGTAGTGTAAAAAATACCTGATAGCGCTCTGCGTCTGTCGTGAACATCATCGAAAGTTCAAACAAAGCATTCACACTGGCCGCGGCTGCCATTGAGAATGACAAAAGGTATGCAAATTGCCAATGACGCTGATACCACGTTATTACCTGGATCATGCCCAACATGAAGAACGCTGCTGCGCACATCGACCACAGCAGAGTGAGAATGCTAAACGAAGATTGCATACCGGTAATCATCCCAAAATCGATAGGAATTCAATCCTACCAGCCCGGTTCATTGGACCAAAGGCCAATATGATTCGGTGCGCCGTTCAACTAACGTCTGGGCGTGAAATCGACGATACAGGATAGTCAGATCAAAACTCCCGGAGGATTGACACCGTGCGGAAATCGATCTTTTTTCTGACGCTCGTATGTCTGATGGCCGGGCTGGCGTTGCCGGCTTTGGCGCAGGATGACAGTAGTTACGATCAATTCAACGACCCGTTCCGAGTCTATGTTGGCGGGTTTTTCCCCTCAGCCAATTCCGAGATTACGATTAACGGTACAGCAGTGACTCCACCGCCCATCAATGTCGAAGACGTACTCGGCGTCGAGGATAGCAGCTCCGTGCCCTGGATCGGAGCGCAGTGGCACATTTCTCAGCGCAACTCGCTTGAGTTGGAGTTCTTTGAGCTGAATCGAGATGGGGTCATAAATGTAGTCCCAAACCCGATCGAGGTCGGCGACCTGATCATAGAGAACGGATCGATTAATACGGCATTCGACATGTCCATCGCCCGCCTGACCTACGGCTTTTCGGTTGTGCGCAATGAGCGTATGGACATTCAGCTAAAAGGCGGGCTGCACGTCGCAAATTTGTCGGCCGCGCTTCAATTGAGCGGTGCCGTATGTGACGTGACTATGGGTCAAATGCCGCCCGGCTGCCCCGCGGGTCAGACTCCGCCAGCAGAAACGGAAGACGTTACGGCTCCGCTTCCACATTTCGGAGGCTCGATCGCGTACGCGATCATCCCGACGGTTGCAGCCAGCATTCAAATCATCGGCTTCGCCATCGAACTTGGCAATATCGACGGCAGCCTCGTTGAAATTGACGCCGATATAGCATGGCAACCATACCGACACTTCGGGTTCGGTGTAGGCCTGAGATATTTTAATGCCAACGTCGAATCAACAGGATCGGAGTTGAGCGGCAAGTTTGACCTTGAGTACTTCGGGCCGACCGTCTATGTATCGGCGACGTTCTGATTTGGCACCGTGAATCCTGACTGGGTTGCGAGCACTCCAGAGATGCGCCTTTCGCTGGACTGAACCTCGCATGAGTTGTAGCACAAACACGCTTTTCGGCTGAGCCCAAACGGCATAGTGAAAAGTTATCAACGGAGCAAGACGATGCAATCTCCTCAACGACCAAGAATTGTCAATTTTATTGTTGTCCTGATTTTGGCTTATGCGCTGACCGGATGCGCGTCGACCAATTCGATCATATCGGACTACGACCACAGCGCGAATTTCGGCTCGTACACTACCTACAACTTCGTGGAAGGTGCAGGCCCGGATAACAGCAATTATCAGAGCTTCTTTTCGCAATATATGGTCGAGGCAATAACTATCGCAATGGACCAGCGAGGTTACACCAAGTCGGCCAATCCTGATTTACTGGTCAACTTCAATGCCGTCCTTCAGGACAAAACCAAGGTT
>CAYLTW010000078.1:0-13590 GCA_964386735.1 uncultured Woeseiaceae bacterium | reverse complement strand
GCCTGGCGTATCGCGAGCGAGCCGGAGTGATAGAAGGTACCGTCACCGAGATTTTGAAAGATATGCCGGTTGCCGTTGAACATTGAGCGCGATACCCAGTTGATCCCTTCGCCGCCCATCTGAATCAGGCCACTCGTTTCGCGACCCATCCAGCTGGCCATGAAGTGACAACCGATGCCTGCCAATGCCTGCGATCCTTCAGGCAATTTGGTTGATGTGTTGTGCGGGCAGCCGGAGCAAAAGTAGGGCGTTCGAGTCGCTCCGGCGATGTCGATGCATGTGCCGCCGCCGGATTCGAGTTTCTTCGCACGTTCGGTCAGGTTCAGGCCCATGAGCTCCGCGTCAAGTCGCCTCGCGATGATACCGGCCAATTGCACCGGTGCGAGTTCGCCGACCCACGGCACCAGCGGATCGCCTGCCTGGTCTGCTTTGCCGACCATGCGTTTCGGCTTGCGACCGGGATAGTCGTAAAAGTACTCTTTGAACTGACTTTCGATGATGCCGCGTTTTTCCTCGACGACGAGTACCTCGTGTTTTTTTTGAACGAAGTCAAGAGCGCCGTCGTGCTCGAGCGGCCACACCATGCCCACTTTGTAGACGTCGAGACCGATTCGCTTCGCCTGTGCTCGATCGATTCCCAGCAGCCGCAGCGCCTCCATCAGATCGAGATGTGCCTTGCCTGTCGTGACGATACCGTAGCGCGCATTCGCGACATTGAATATCTTGCGGTCAATCGGATTGGCCGCTGCGAATGCCAATGTTGCGGCCTTCTTTACCTCGAGTCGTTCCTCGATTTGAGGGCCTGGAAAGTCCGGCCAGCGATAATGCAGCCCTGTAGCCGGCGGTGAGAAATCCGGATCGACAAAATGTGGGTATGGCGGCAGTTCGACGGACATAGCCGATTCGACAGTTTCGGAGATCGCTTTGAAACCCACCCACATGCCCGAGTAGCGCGACAGGGCGATGCCGTAGAGACCGAACTCCAGGTACTCGGCGATACTGGCCGGGTTGAGGTTCGGCATCATGAAGGTCAGGAAGGCGACATCCGACTGGTGCGACATCGACGAAGAAACGCAGCCGTGATCGTCGCCGGCGACAACCAGTACGCCGCCGTTCGGTGAACTGCCGTATGCATTGCCATGTTTAAGGGCGTCACCCGCCCGGTCGACGCCCGGACCCTTGCCATACCAGATGCCAAAAACGCCGTCGACGGTTCGGGCGGGATCGGTTTCGACCTGTTGCGTACCGAGTATTGCCGTTGCTGCCAGATCCTCATTGACGGCTGGCAGAAACTCGATACCAGACTCGTCGAGAAATGATTTCGCACGCCACAGTTCCAGGTCGACGCTGCCAAGCGGCGAACCGCGATAACCGCTGACAAAACCCGCCGTGTTTAATCCTGCCGCACGGTCCAGCGTGCGCTGCATAAGTGCGATACGAACCAGGGCCTGGGTACCCGTCAGGAACACGCGCCCCGACTCTCGCCGGTAACGATCATGCAGTTCGTAATTGTCGAGCGGGAAGTGGGGAACGCTCAGCGCTGACGTCGCCATCGTAGCTCCGGATTAATGCAGGACGATCGCCTAGTGTCTCAGGAAACGGCCGCACAGCGGTGCCAATTGTCCCGATTTATGCGTCAATAACGGGTAATCATTCGGGAAAAACACAAAAAATGGTAGAATATTGTGAAATTTGATACGCGGAGAAATATCATGCTGCCAGTGAGGGACCGGCGAATCTTGCTCGAATTACAGCGCGATAGTCGTCTGACCATGCAGGAACTGGCGGAGCGTGTCGGCATGTCCAGCTCAGCGGTCTGGCGACGTGTTCAAAGTCTCGAGGAAGACGGGATTATTGATCGCTACGTCGTAATTGCGAATACGCGCAAGGCAGGCTTCGGATTGTCATCGATCGTGCACATTTCGCTCGCACGTCACGAAGAGAAAAACGTTGAGAACTTTGTACGGGAGGTACTGCATCACCCGGAAGTGCTCGAGTGTTTTGCAACCAGCGGTGAAGCCGATTTTCATCTGCGCGTCGTCGTTGAAGACATCGATGCCTACAATGAGTTTCTGGATAATTATATTTTTCGCCTGCCAGGCGTGTCGCAGGTGCGATCGAATATTGTCCTGAAGGAAATCAAAACCGACACGGCTCTGCCATTTAAAACGTAGGAGCCCGCGGTGCGGGGCTTCTGCGGTTGGCGCGGTTCTATTCCAGGCTGATGACTACTTTTCCTCGCGCGTGTCTTTCCTCCAGATAACGGATCGCTGCGGGGACCTCGCTCAACCGGTAACGACGGTCAATCACGGGCGTCACTACGCCGGCCAGCATGAGGTCAGCCAGGGTGGTCAGGTCATCCTTGCCAAGTTCCGACTGAAGAACGTAGTTTCATTGATTAATCAGCAATGAGTCGACGGCGATCACGAGTAGCCATCGCCCTCACTTGTAGGCAACCGCTGCGCTCGTGGGACCGGCGAGAGGTATGACCTCGAAACGCGAGAATCCAGCCTCGCTGCACCAGTCCCGAAAATCTGCAGCCGTGTAGTCGAAAGCATCACCAAATTCGATCAGCATATTAAGCGACATCAGAAGACCAAATGCATTCTCACGCCGCGCGTCGTCGATCAGATTTTCAACAGCGATGAATACGCCACCTTCGGGTAGTGCGTCGTACGCCTTTTTAATCAGTATTTTCTTTTTCTCCAGGTTCCAGTCGTGCAGGATGTTGCCCATTGTAACGACGTCGGCTTTCGGGAGTTCGTCTTGGAAAAAGTCACCCGAAATAACCGAGATTCTCTGCGCCATTCCGGCCTTGTCGATCTGCTGCTGCGCCAATGGTGCGACCGGCGGGAGGTCAAAAGTGTTGAACGACAGGTGATCGTGTCGCGCAGCCACGGTTCGAGAGAGCAATGCCAACGCACCGCCAACATCGCTTACGGTGTTGTATCTGGAAAAATCAAATTTTTCGGCGAGTTGCAGAAAATTCGCGAACTGAAATCCGGTCATCGATTCCAGGAAGGTCCCGAGTTTTGACTCGCTGGCATACAATTCTTCGAAAATCGGTTTGCCATGAAGCTTTGTCTCAGACTGAGGCTCTCCGGTTCGAAGAGCGGTACCGAGATCGTTCCAGAATCCAAAAAGGCGTGCGTTGAGCATTTCGGGCAGCCCACCTATGTACGCAGGACTCGCTTTATTCAGGAACGCATTCGTCTCGGGCGTAGTCTTGTAAAGTCCGTCAGGTCCATCGCCATCTCTGTCGAGAAACCCCAGGGCTACCAGCGAGTCCAGGAAGTCGAAGCGTCCACGGGGATGTATGTCCAGTTGCTCACCAAGTTGTGCCGCGGTCATCGACTGATCTCCAAGTGTCGAAAACAGATCAAACTCCACGGCAGTGAGCAGCACCTTTGAAGCCCAGAACGCGGTCGCGGTCTGCATAATATGAGTCGGGTCAAGTTGTTTGTTCATACTATTTCCATGGGGCCGACAGTCTGGTTGAAAAAAATAACAATGCTTCGCACTAAATCAGATACGGGTTGCGAGCGGCACCTCGGGATACTACCAGCTGAACAGCTGCTAACAAGGACATAACGGAAACTAAAAGCCTCGGGAACGATGGATTTTTCAGAATCAAGTTCACGCGACTGTTCGGCGTAAGGCGCACGCGATGTTTCGTGTTACATTGGCCGCGAAATCGGACGGTTCTCGTCTGCATTGAGGAGGAAAAATCGATGAGAAGTACAATAATAAAAGCAACCGCTGTTCTGGCGTTCGGCGTAACATCAGCATTAATGTCGACGGGCGCACTCGCTGAAGAATGGCCGCTTGTTGGGGGTGATTATTGGGAAATCACGGGGATCGACATCAAAGACGGCGGCGGCTGGAAGTATGCGAATTGGCTTGCTGACGAATGGCGGAAAAATCTTGAGTTCGCCAAGTCCAAGGGATGGGTTAAGGACTACATGGTGTTGGCAAATGTTCACGCTCGAAGCGATGAACCCGATCTTTACCTGGTAAGAGTAATTGAAGACGTTCCATCTGGCTCAGTAGGCGAAAAACGCTCCAAAGAATATCTGGACTGGCAAGAGAAAAGTATTGAGGAGATGGCCGGAGAAAACGGCAATCGGGCGGAATACCGTGAGGTAATGAGCACGTCGTTGATCCAGGTGCTTAGGTTCCGCGACTAGCGGCGCACCTTTCTATCGCTGAAATTGCACGCGGATCGGTCGACAGGATCACACAACCAGGGACGGTCGAGGCGAGCGACCTGCCCGATCGTCCTTTTTACTTCGAATATCTGTTCCAGGCACCGCTCAAGACCAGCATGCAGCGCCCGCTCCGTATCGGAGATGTTTGCATCGGGCAGGGCTTCGGCGACCGATGCCTCGTAAAAATGTCAATCTGATCGAAATTCAGGAGTCGTCGTGAAACAAATTACTCGGATCAATCACGTAGGTTTGCGGGTCAGGGACCTCGCGCGAACACGTGCATTCTATGAGAAGCTGGGTTTCGAATTCTTGGCGGGGCCGATAGGACCTGAACCAGTCGCGATCATGGAACATCCGACCGGGATCAACATCAATTTCATTCTCAACGCGTCGTCAGATGCGTCTCCGACCAACATGCTGATGGATGAAACAGTTAAACACACAGGCTTCACCCACATCGCGCTTGAGATAAGCGACGCCGACGCAGTCAAGCAGCAGCTCGGTAGTGACGACATAGCTATAACCGAATTTGTTGAATTTGAAGGTGCCAACTTCTTTTTCGTCCGCGATCCCGATGGAAATGTCATCGAATTCCACAAACCGGCATCCTGACAGCGAGAATCCGACCCTAGGTTCGGCTGCTGACAGCCTTTGCTATCTGGGCGACATGTCGCAAATCGGATCCGCAACAACCCCCGAATATATTTAGCCATGGCATCGTGTTCTTGATTGTTTTGTATTGATCGGCAAGTTCCACAGGGTCGCCGTCGTCGAGAACCTCGCATTCGTCCAGTTCTGCGTGGCTCAATCGCGATGCATTACAGCGAAGTCCACGGATACGGCGGGCCCACTGCGAGTCAACCAGTACCTGAGAAAAATGATCCGGATGGGCGCAGTTCACCATGAAATAGGCGGCCGCGGCGTTCGTCGCTTCGTCGACGGCACGAATGGCTTCATTGAGCGGCTCGCCCGTTGGCAAACGACCGTCGGTCTCAACCGTGAATGAAATCACTACGGGCAGGTCTGCCGACTGCGCGGCTCGAACAACACCGGCAGCCTCATCTGATTGCGTGAAAGTCAGCGCCGTCACCATATCCACATCGGTTTCGGCCAACCAGGCAATCTGTTTGGAGTGGTATTCCTCCGCATCTGCCGCGGCCAGTCTGGCTTCGGGGGCATACGCATCGCCTCGGGGACCGATTACTCCGTTGAGGACTATGGGCTTCCTGTTAGCGGAAAATTCGTCACGTAGTTTCGAAATAAACGCGATGGCCTCGCTATTCGACCGGTGCAGCTCTTGTTCGTTTGCGCCGAGATCGTCAGCCCAGTGCATGTGAGCTTTCCAGGTCTGGCTATCCAGCACAAATCCCGCATCGTACTCATTCGCGAGAGAAAGAAATCCTCGGAAATAATTTGCGACTGCTTTCCGGCCACGCGGATCCGGCAGGAGGGTATGTGCCGCGAACTCCCGAATTTCGATCCCGTGATTGAATATAAGATCAGTTTCGATCCCGGCATCCGTCAGGAACAGGTCGCCCGACAATTGGGGCAGCTCATTTCGATATTTGCTCATGGTCATGAAACAGACCTCCAATGCTCGTCGGTAGCCACCATCGTCAATACGTCATACTGGGCAACGATTTCGTCGGCCTGATTTGTCACTTCAGTATCCCAGCGGACCTCGCCGTAGCCGCTGTCGCCGCGCAGGGTTTTTTGCTTGCAGGTGAGTCGAACTTTCAGTGTGTCCCCGTGGTTCACGGGCTGTATGAATCGCAGATCGTCCACGCCGTAGTTCGCGAGTACCGGGCCAAAATCGGGGTCGACGAACAGGCCTGCGGCAAACGAGACGATCAGGTAGCCGTGTGCGACGCGGCCTTCGAAGAACGGGTTCTTTTTTGCCGCGTCCTCGTCCATGTGCGCATAAAACGTGTCGCCCGTGAATTCGGCGAAATGATCGATGTCCTCGAGCGATACCTCGCGTGATTCGCTGTTGAAGGTGTCGCCGATTTGCAATTGCTCAAATGTCTTGCGGAACGGGTGGACACCGGGATCGATTTGGTCGGCGCCGCGAATCCAGCGATGCCCGATCGTCACAAGTGTTTCCGGCGAGCCTTGGATCGCCGTACGTTGCATGTAGTGCAGTACACCTCGTACGCCACCCATTTCTTCGCCGCCGCCGGCGCGGCCCGGGCCGCCGTGGACCAGGTGCGGCAACGGCGAACCGTGACCCGTCGATTCATCGGCACAATGTCGGTTAATGACAATCATGCGGCCGTGATACGCGGCTGTTCCGAGTACAAGTTTCCTGGCTATTGCGTTGTCGTTACTAATGATCGAACAAGCAAGGCTGCCTTCGCCGAGTTTCGCGAGCTCGATGGCCTCGTCGATCGAGTCGTAGGGCAGCACCGTGCTAACCGGGCCGAATGCCTCGACAGAATGTACCAAGGAAGCGTGCAGGGGTTTTTCACAATGCAGCAATGTCGGCATGAAGAATGCGCCTTTCGATGAGTCCGCGTCGACAAGTTCGAAGTCCTCGTTTCCGCCATAAACGATTTCGGCTTCACCGGACAATTCTGCGATGCGTTCACGAACTTCGTCCCGCTGCCCCTGGCTGGCGAGCGCGCCCATATCGACATCCTTACTGGCCGGATTACCGACGCGTATCTCGCCGAGCGCCGTGGACAGTGCGCGAACGAGGTCGGCCGACACTTCCGAGGGCGCGATAATGCGCCGAATCGCCGTACACTTTTGCCCGGCCTTGCTCGTCATCTCGCGCGTGACTTCCTTGATGAACAGATCGAACTCGGGAGTGCCGGGCACGGCATCCGGTCCAAGTATCGATGCGTTCAGCGAATCGGTTTCCGCAGTGAACGCCACCGACTCGCTGACAACCCGTGGATGCTGTTGCAGCATCTCCGCGGTCCCTTTGGAGCCGGTGAACGCGATCGTGTCCTGGCAGTTAAGGTGATCGAACAGGTCACCCACGCCGCCGCAGACGAGTTGTATGGATCCGGCCGGCAAAATACCCGATTTGATGATGCGTTTGACCATGAGCTCGGTCAGGTAAGCCGTACTTGACGCCGGTTTGATAATGGCGGGAACGCCGGCAAGCAGGGTCGGCGCAAGTTTCTCGAGCATTCCCCAGCATGGGAAGTTGAACGCGTTGATATGAACGGCCGCGCCCAGTTTGGGTGTGAATATGTGCTGCGCGACGAAGGTTCCATTGCGTGACAGGGCTTCGGGCGGACCATCCAGATAAACGACGTCGTTTGGCATTTCGCGGCGACCCTTGCTCGAAAAAACAAACAACGTCGAGATGCCGCCATCAATATCGACCCAACTGTCGGCGCGGGTCGCACCGGTATCCGTCGACAGTGCATAGAATTCTTTCTTGTGTTCCATCAGGTACTGGGCGAGTGCCTTGAGCATGTCGCCGCGCTCATGAAACGTCAGGCGGCGAAGATTTGCTCCACCCACATCGCGCGCATAATTTAGCATTGCGCCGAAGTCGAGGCCGTCACTCGTAATCGATGCGAGCGGTCGGCTGTCGACGGCGCTGAGCAGCGGTTTTCCATCGCCGTCGCCCTCAAGCCATTCGGCGATCGCGTAGTTTTCGAGTTTCATGGGCATTGTTGCGTGGACCTGGGTTTGTCGGCGTGGGTTTATAGACACAGAATCCGAAAGAATTTGAATTATTTGGTATCAGATTGTACGGTCGGCCGATCTTAACTCAAGCACGGTAACGAATGTCACTGCAATCTGCCTGCGCCCGTCTTATCGTCGAATTTCAGTCTCGGCCAACGCTTCGTGCGGGCTCACTGATTACGACCGTGTTCGGCGATTCGATCGCGCCGCGAGGCGGCGTCGTATGGCTTGGCAGCCTGATCCGGGTAATGAGTGATTTTGGCATCAACGAGCGCCTGGTGCGTACCTCTGTTTTTCGGCTCGCAAAAGACGGCTGGTTGCAATCGAGCCAGCTTGGGCGAAGAAGTTACTACAGCCTTGGCGAAGAAGGTCGCGAACGTTTTGAGCAGGCTGCCCACCGAATTTACGCCGAGCCGTCTTCAGAGTGGGACGGGACATGGCATTTGATGTTGTTGTCCGGACTCGATGCGGCGCACAAAGATATTGTTCGAAAGGAATTTTCCTGGCAGGGTTTTGGTGCCTTGTCGCCCAACGTACTCGCACATCCGGCGCCGGATATGGCGGACCTTGATGTCACGTTGCGACGCCTTGATCTGGCCGGCGAGATCGTGGTCATGTCGGCGAAAACGATCAGGAGCGAGGCAGCCATGCGAGGCCTGGCTGAATCGAGCTGGAACCTGGACGATATAGACGGTCGCTACGAGAACTTCGTCAAGACATTTCGCCCCGTTCTCGCCAAACTGCACAAGACAACGGTCGTTGAGGCAAAGACCGCGTTTTTACTACGCACGATGCTGATTCAGGAGTATCGCAAAGTTTTGCTGCGGGACCCGCAATTGCCATTGCAGTTGCTGCCCGCGAACTGGCACGGATCGCCTGCCTACCAGCTATGCCGCAACCTGTATCTCGGACTGCATAAAGCTGCTGACGATTATCTCACGACAGTCATGGAAACAGCAGATGGGTCGTTGCCGCCGCCGGGCAAAAGCGCTTCGTCCCGGTTCGGCGGACTCGACGCGAACTATCGCGACACAAAATAACGGGAGATCAACAGGTGGAAGCAATTGAACGCGCGCAACGCTGCGCCGAAATCATGATGAAAAAAGATGCCTCAGCGAGAGCGCTCGGCCTTTCAATCGAGATACCGGAGGTCGGCAGCGCAATCGCATCGATAACGGTACGCGCCGAGATGATGAATGGTTTTGACGTCTGCCACGGCGGTTTGCTGTTTACATTGGCCGATACGGCGTTCGCGTTCGCATGCAACGCCTACAACATTGAGTCGCTTTCGGCCGAAGCCAGGATCGTTTGGCATAAGACCACGCACGTTGGCGACCGACTTGTGGCGACGGCGACAGAAGACAGACGGGAAGGGCGCCATGGCTACTATTCCGTCGTGATACATAATCAGGATGACGCCGTCGTAGCCGAATTTCACGGCCACAGTATTTCGCTGGAAAAACCCTTGTTCGCGGAAGTTTGAACTGATACAGAATATCTTGAAAATCGCCAAAAAGCGTGACACATTGACGGGCTGATCTCAGTCACGCCACCGGAGGTGGGTTCATGTATACACAAGGCCTTGATCAACAAGGGCAATCTGCCCCCAGGCCGGGTGGTATTGAAGACCCCGCCAAGCTCGAGGCGTTCCAGAAGCGTGTGGATGCCGAAGAAAAGATCGAAGCAAAAGACTGGATGCCCGAGGCCTATCGTCGCACCTTGATACGGCAGATATCGCAGCACGCCCACTCCGAAATCATCGGTATGCAGCCCGAGGGCAACTGGCTGACGCGAGCACCAACGCTGAAACGCAAAGCTATTCTTCTGGCCAAGGTGCAGGACGAAGCTGGCCATGGCTTGTATCTTTACGGCGCAGCCGAAACGCTTGGTGTCTCGCGCGATCAAATGGTCGCTGACTTGCTGTCGGGCAAGGCCAAGTATTCGAGCATCTTCAATTATCCGACGCTGAGCTGGGCGGACATGGGTGCCGTCGGCTGGCTTGTCGACGGCGCCGCGATCATGAACCAGATACCGCTTTGTCGTTGTTCCTATGGGCCCTACGCTCGCGCGATGGTTCGTATTTGCAAGGAAGAGAGTTTTCACCAGCGGCAGGGTTTCGAAATCATGCTCGAAATGAGCCGCGGAACGGAGCAGCAAAAAGCCATGGCACAGGATGCGCTGAACCGGTTTTGGTGGCCGTCGCTGATGATGTTCGGACCGGGAGACAAGGATTCGAAACACTCGGCGCAATCAATGGCGTGGAAAATCAAGCGCTTTACGAATGATGAACTCCGGCAGAAGTTCATCGACGTGACTGTGCCGCAGGCGGAGTTCCTCGGACTGACAGTCCCGGACGATGCCCTGAGATTCGACGAGGAATCGGGTCACTACGAACACGGCGAGATCGACTGGCAGGAATTCTATGACGTGCTCGCCGGCAACGGGCCGTGTAACAAGCAGCGCCTCGAGAAAAGGCGCAAAGCACAGGACGACGGTGCCTGGGTGCGCGAAGCGGCCCAGGCGTATGCCGAAAAACATTGCGGCAGTGCCGCAGGAGCCCGCCGCGCGGGCGAATGAACCGCAGGAGCCCGCTCCCCTTCGGGGACAACGCATGCGGGCGAATGTAAACAGGATCGTTGCTTGAAACGCGACAATGGAGAAGCAAACAGTGAACAGCAAAGAATGGCCGCTGTACGAAGTATTCATCCGGGCGAAGTCGGGCCTGAGCCACCGTCACGCCGGCAGCGTACACGCCGCTGATGACCAGATGGCTCTGACTCATGCGCGGGATACGTACACGCGTCGCATGGAAGGCGTAAGCATCTGGGTTGTGCCATCCGACCGCATCGTTGCGTCCGATCCTGCCGAGACGTCGGCATTTTTCGAACCTGCCGAGGACAAGGTGTACCGCCATCCCACGTTTTACGAGATGCCGGACGGGGTCGAAAACCTGTGACCAGCGACAAAAAATTACTTAGGTACGTTTTACGCCTGGGCGACAACGCGCTGATTACCGGCCAGCGCATGATTGAGCGAGTCGCCGGTGAGCCGGAACTTGAGGAAGAACTGGCCAATGCCAACCTCGCGCTCGACTACATCGGCCAGGCGCGTTTGTTCTACTCCTACGCCGGGGACCTGGAGGGAAAGGGCAGGACCGAAGATGATTTTGCGTACCTGCGCGATGGCCAGGAATTCCAGAACTTTCTGCTGACAGAGCAGCCAAACGGACACTTCGGCGAAAGTATTGTGCGGCAGGTATTGTTCGAATCGTTTTACCTGCTGCAATTGGAAGCGCTCGCGGCATGCAGTGATCAACGGCTGGCCGAGATTGCCGCACGTGCCGAAAAGGAGATTCGCTATCATCTGCGTTACGCCAACCAGTGGCTCGTGCGGCTCGGCGATGGCACGGAAGAAAGTCACGCTCGCGTACAACAAGCACTCGACGAACTTTGGCGCTTTACCGGAGAATTTTTCCTCGGTGACGAGATTGACGCGTACGTAAAGAAGGCATTCGGCGGCCCTGATATGGAGCACGTCGCTGATGAGTGGCGCAAGCGGGTAAAAACGATTCTCGATGAGGCGACTTTGTCGGCGTTCGATGACGCGTACATGGCAACAGGCGGTCGCGACGGGAAACACGGTGAGTATATGGGCTACCTGATCGGTGAGATGCAGCATCTGCAACGAGTGTATCCAGGGGCCGCATGGTAGTTGCGCATCCCACCAGGGAACGAATTCTCTACTGGCTGGGCGAGGTTCCGGATCCGGAAATACCGGTATTGTCGATCACGGATCTTGGCATCGTGCGAGATGTCACGATCGGTGATGAGATCGTTGTTGCATTGTCCCCAACGTACTCGGGTTGCCCGGCCACCGAGGTAATCGAACAAAGCGTGCTGGCGGCGTTGCGGCACCAGGGCCTCGACAACGTAATTATCGATCGTACCCTGTCGCCACCGTGGACCACGGACTGGATTACTGATGCGGGACGCGAAAAGCTTCGAAACTACGGTATCGCCCCACCCGCGATGGGCGCCAGCAAGCGAGCGCTGGTTGACGGCACGCGTGAAATTGCCTGTCCGCGCTGCGAATCCACCGACACCGAACTGGTCAGCGAATTTGGATCAACGGCGTGCAAGGCGTCCTATCGTTGCCTGGCCTGCCGCGAGCCTTTTGAGTATTTCAAATGCATCTGACATGAAACAATTTCACCAACTAAAAGTCATTGCGAAGAGCAACGAGACCCTCGATTCCGTTCGCGTTGCCCTTGAGGTACCGGAAGATCAACGCGATGAATTCGTGTTTCTGCCCGGCCAGCACTTGCCTGTTCACGTTGTTCGCGATGGCGTGACATTGCGACGCACCTACAGTATTTGCTCGGCACCCGGCCAGTGGCCGTTGGAGATCGGTGTTCGCGTGCAGCCTGGCGGTCGATTCTCTGAGTATGCGGCCCAGGAACTCGCCGTCGGCGATCAACTCGGTGTGATGCCGCCGGTTGGCCGCTTCCACGCCAGCCCGGATGCGGGCAACAACAAATTTTATCTCGGTTTTGCTGCGGGCAGCGGGATAACGCCAATACTGTCCATTGTCACCGCCGTGCTGCGTGACGAGCCGGACAGCTGCTTCGCTCTGTTCTATGGCAACCGGCGACAAGCGACCACGATGTTTATCGACGATCTTTTCGCGCTAAAAAATCGCTACCCCGATCGGCTGCAGTTGCATTTCGTGTTCAGCCAGGAAGACCAGGAATTTCCGATCGGTGCCGGGCGGCTCGACCGGGACAAGGTTCGCGAATTATTCCAGGCGTTTTGCGCCGGTAGACAAGCAAATGAGGCCTACGTATGTGGTCCTGACTCGATGATCGAGACGGTTTCCGATGCGTTGTCAGAACTGGGCATGGACAAGGACAATGTGCATACCGAGCGCTTTGGTGTTCCCGGAAAAGACGCTGCCGCAAGAAAGCCCGATGTGTCGACCGCAGCCGAGCATGCGAAAGTCACGGTCATCCTGGATGGTCATAAGAAATCATTCGACATGGTAGATTCCGACGAGAACATCGTGGATGCGGCTGCCGAGCATGGAATTGACCTCCCATACTCCTGCAAAAGCGGAGTCTGTGCGACCTGCCGGTGTCACTTGCGTGAGGGCGAGGTAACGATGGCGACGAACTATGCGCTCGAACCCTGGGAGGTGGATAAGGGATTTATCCTCGCCTGTCAGTCGCGGCCCAAGAGCAAAATCCTGATATTGGATTATGACAAGACCTGAATAAGGGGATAGTTACCATTATTTAATGGCGCGATTTCAAAAGCCTGCGGCCGCGGCCAGGCGTAAAATCTCTGTTCAGAAGTGTGCCGGCGTCCCGCCGGCGCCAGGCATCGCTCCGGAGAGCGCATGAGTATCTCAAACAGTACGGTCGCGATCGAGCTTCCGGCTCGGCAAAGCGCTTACGATTACGACGACCTGATCCGTTGCGGGCACGGTGAGTTTTTTGGCCCGGAGAACGGACGCATGCCGCTGCCCAACATGCTCATGCTTGACCGTATTTCATTGATTACATTGGACACGGGCAAGTATGGTAAAGGTGAGATAAAGGCAGAGTTGGATATAAAGCCAGACCTCTGGTTTTTCAAATGCCATTTTGACGGCGACCCTGTGATGCCGGGTTGCCTCGGACTCGATGCCATGTGGCAGCTCGTCGGGTTTCACCTTGTATGGTCCGGTATGCAGGGACGCG
>CAYLTW010000077.1:0-13978 GCA_964386735.1 uncultured Woeseiaceae bacterium | reverse complement strand
CCGGGCTCACTGACGCGACCGAGATCATTGCGCTCCAGATCGATCAGCATTACGTGTTCCGCAATTTCCTTCGGGTGCGAAAAAAGCTCAGCCGAGAGGCTGTCGTCCGTGTACCTGTCATCGGATCTCGGCCGCGTTCCGGCGATCGGCCGCGTTGAAACCACGCCATTGCGAATCTTCAGCAGTCGCTCGGGAGAGGATGACACGATCGTTGCGCCGTCCCACCGCGCCAGGCCAGCGAACGGCGCCGGGTTGGACCTGCTGAGCGATGCGTAAACGAGGTTCGCATCGGCAAGTCCATTCGCTGTGCTTGTCCAGCCGCGCGATAGATTTGCCTGGTAGACATCCCCGGTTGCGATGTACTTCTTCGCACGAGTGACGGCATCAAGGAATTTTTCAGGCAGCTCCTCGCTTACGTCCGGCAATTCCACGTGCAAATCAGATTTTCGCACTCGCAGACTCCTGCACCCCGCTATGTCGCCTGAAATCTCGTCCAAATCAACCTCTGAATTTTTCTCATGGACGAGGTAGCACGCACCGGTGTCGTTGTCGTTGATCAAGGCAGCCGGGCAACGGACGGCAAATGCAGCGGGCAAAACCGGGTCGTCATCGAGGCGCAGGCTCGGTTCGATTTCGGCCGCGAGTTCATAGCCGAGATACAGAAACCAACCGCCGAGAAAAGGCAGCTCCGACGCAACCGGATTGATCGACTCTCTCCGCCACCGCTGATCCAGTGCCGCAAGAAAACCGCCCGCAGGATCAGAATCGTCCAGAGCGCCCACCGCATCAAGCACCAGCGAATCCCCGGGACACGCGAACAGGATGTCGAAACGACCCAATGGCGATGCAGAGGCGGTGCTCTGCAACAGGAACGGATAACGCTGCGGTGCACGACGATGCAGCGCATGCAGATCCAGGCCGGCGTCCAGCATCCGCACGTTGCTGTAGCCAATCGAATGGGAACTCCGCCTGAGCACGGCGGCCGACTCAATCAAACGCGCGAAAGACCAGGCTTCCGTTCGTGCCGCCAAAACCAAAAGAGTTGGACATCACGGTTCTTACACTGGCATCGCGAGCAACGTTGGGCGTGTAGTCAAGATCGCAGGCAGGATCCTGGTTGTCCAGATTAATCGTTGGCGGTATGACCTGGTTTTGAATCGCGAGTACCGAAAAGATCGCCTCGGCAACACCGGCGGCGCCGAGCATGTGACCTGTCGTCGATTTCGTTGAACTGACAACAAGCTTATCGGCGGCATCGCCAAATGCGCGTCGAATGCCGACCGTTTCCCCGATATCGCCGGCCGGTGTCGATGTGCCATGCGCATTGAGGTAGTCAACATCAGACGGGTCGATACCGGCGTCGCGGATCGCGGCGGCCATGCACTTGCGCGCACCCTCACCGTCTGCTGGCGGTAAGGTGATGTGATAGGCATCACCGCTCATGCCAAAGCCGATCAGCTCGGCAAAAATCGTGGCGCCGCGCGCTTTCGCATGCTCGAGTTCTTCGAGCACGACGCAGCCCGCACCGTTGCTTAATACGAATCCATCGCGATCAATATCAAAAGGACGACTCGCCGCACCCGGATCGTCGTTGCGCGTCGTCATTGCACGCGCCGAACAAAATCCAGCCATCGCCAGTGACGTGGTCGCGTACTCCGATCCGCCCGCCATCATGACTTCGGCATCGCCGTGCATGATGCTGCGTCCTGCGATACCGATGCAATGCGT
Organism: uncultured Woeseiaceae bacterium; assembly: GCA_964386735.1. Classification (GTDB taxonomy): domain Bacteria; phylum Pseudomonadota; class Gammaproteobacteria; order Steroidobacterales; family Woeseiaceae; genus UBA1847. The sequence goes on along the minus strand of CAYLTW010000077.1, from coordinate 12,250 downwards.
TGACGTTGCACAGGCTGACACAATCGAAATATTCGGACCTGTGACGTGCTGCAGGATACTGACCTGGCCTGACGTCATATTGATGATGCTGCCCGGGATGAAAAACGGAGATACCCTGCGAGCGCCTCCGGCGAGCAGCTTGTCGTGGTTGTCCTGGATGAATTTGATGCCGCCGATGCCCGAGCCCATGGCCACACCGATGCGGTCGCCATTTTTCTCGCTGATCTCGAGGCCGGAGTGCTGCATTGCCTCCATGCACGCTGCAATACCGTAATGAATAAACGGGTCGTTCTTGCGCTGGTCTTTTTTGGACAGATATCGATCGATATCGAAATCCCGGACCGTGCCGGCTATGCGTGTCGGGAAGCTACTGGTGTCGAAATCGTCGAACAGACCGATTTGCGAGTCCCCCTCGCAAACGTTCTTCCATGCGTCATCCAAGCGGCAGCCCACGGGTGAGATGATGCCCATCCCGGTAACGACAACACGTCTTTCGCTCAAGATGTCTCCGCTGGAGATCGGCAGAACTGCCGGGGAGTGAGAAATGGCGCGACGGCAACCGCCGCGCCACTAGTAATCAACTGTCTTTGTTGCGCGAGTTGACGAAATCAATAGCTTGTTGAACGGTCGTGATTTTCTCGGCATCCTCGTCAGGAATTTCGGTTTCAAATTCCTCTTCAAGGGCCATCACGAGCTCGACCGTGTCAAGCGAGTCAGCGCCCAGATCATCGACAAATGAAGCATCGTTCGTCACCTCGTCTTCTTTGACGCCGAGTTGTTCAGCAACGATGCTTTTTACTTGTTCTTCGATACTGCTCATTGGGTTGCTTCTCCTGAGAAGACTCTTGGAAAACGGTAAGTCCTTGATTTTTCAAGGTACTGCTTACCGAGGATGCGTATTGTATGTGAATCGTCGTTGGCAATCTAGACACTTTAGGCTTGATTTTCAGACAATTTCAATCCATCAGCATGCCGCCGTTCACGTGCAGCGTTTCGCCAGTCACATAGGAGCCCGCCGGTGACGCCAGATACAGCACCGCGTTGGCGATATCCACGCCCTCCCCAAGGCGCGAAAGCGGGATTTGGCCCAGCATTGCGGTTTTTTGTTCATCGGGCAGATCACGCGTCATATCGGTATCAATAAAGCCCGGCGCGACCACATTAACCGTGATATTGCGGGATCCAATTTCCTTTGCGAGGGACTTCGAGAAACCGATCAGGCCGGCTTTCGCTGCCGCATAGTTCGCCTGTCCCGCATTGCCGGTTATGCCGATAACGGAGGCAATATTGATAATTCGCCCTTTTTTCGCTTTCATCATTCCGCGCAGGCAGACCTTGCACACCCGAAAAGCACCGCTCAGGTTGGTCGACAAAACGTCATCCCACTCTTCGGTCTTCATACGCAGGAGCAGGTTGTCGCGCGTAATCCCGGCATTATTCACAAGTATTGTCGGAGCGCCCTCTGTGTTCTGGATGTCCTTGAGTGCTGCCGCCACCGACTCTTCATCGGCAATGTTTAGAACGGCCCCGCGACCCTTGTCGCCAAGCGTCGAAGAAATATTATCCGCCCCGCCCTGACTGGTCGCCGTGCCAATAACAGTTGCGCCTGCCGCCGCAAGCGTTGATGCAATCGCCGCTCCAATGCCGCGCGAAGCTCCGGTAACCAGCGCCACTTCTCCGGCCAGTGCATCTGCTGTAAATAGACTGCTCATTGTAAAATCCTTTGTCCGATTGGACGATCAGGGGTGCAGCGCTTTCTGCAACCCGTCGAAGTTGTCAATTTGTGCAACCGGAGTGCCCTTGTCGATACGACGCGACAGCCCCGCGAGAACCTTTCCAGGCCCACATTCGATGATCCGGGTCGCTCCGCCGGCAATCAACGCCTGTACCGTTTTCACCCACAAGACCGGGCTATACACCTGCGCCGAAAGTGTGGTCCGAATATTGTCGGCGTCAGTATAGGGCAGTCCGGTTGCAGCGCTTACAACTGTTTTTCCAGGTGTTTCAAACGCCGTCGCATTCAGGATCTCAAGGAGCGATTGTCCGGCGCCACGCATCAGCGACGAATGCGACGGCACGCTTACGGGCAAGACAATCGCACGCCGCGCGCCATGTTCTTTTGCGTATTCCACGGCCTGGCTGACGGCCGTAGCATGACCGGCGATAACGACCTGCCCTGGTGAATTGAAGTTGACGGGTTCAGCAATGCCAATCGTCGACGCTTCATCGCACAATCTTACGACGGCGTCATTGTCTAGTCCGAGCAACGCGGCCATGGCGCCAATACCAACTGGTACGGCCTCCTGCATCAACTCCGAACGGCGTTTCACGATTCGCATCGCATCCGGAAAATCAACGGCACCTGCGCAAACGAGCGCGGTGTACTCTCCGAGGCTGTGCCCCGCCATTTGCGCAACGTCGGCCCCTCCGGCCGCCAACCAGCACCGGTATGCGGCTACACCGGCCGTCAGCATCGCCGGTTGAGTTACCCGTGTTTCGCCCAGCTTTTCAGCAGGCCCGTCCTGTACCAGCGCCCAAAGGTCGTAACCGAGTATGTCGCCGGCCTCGGCATAGGTATCTCGTACCGTGTCAAAATGCCCGGCAAGATCCGCCTGCATACCCTGAGACTGGGATCCCTGTCCCGGGAATACCATCGCAATAGACATTCGCTCTCCGCTCGTTGTGTGTTGTATCAGACCTTGCTCAAACCCTGCCGCAACAAATTATAGAGATGCTTCGGGCCGGACTCTAATCGAAAACCACAGTCCGGCTGCGAAACCACCGATCGCACCGAAAAGATGCGCTTCGGTGACGACATCGCCGCCCGAGGTTCCCTCGGACCATGGCAGTGGTCCAGCCAGCGTCTCATAGCCGATCTTCGCCAGCACGAGACCCGCAATGATGATGGCTTCCGTTCGTCGACCGCGCCAAATGCCGGGAATCCCGGCTGCAAGCAGGCCATGCAACAAGCCGGACAGTCCGACATACCAATCAAGTTGCGGCATCAGAAACCAGAATCCCATATCCATCACCAGGATGCTTGACGTCGTAATAATGCTCCAGCGCTTCAGCGAGAATGCAGCTCCGACCAGGCACCAGACCAATAACAGCCCCGCGATGTTCAGCATAAAGTGGCTCGGCCCGAGGTGCACGAGATGCCCGCTGACCAGCCGAAAAAACTCTCCGGACCCTATCGCGGCCCTGTCGTAACGGAGCGCCAGAGACGCTGACGCGCCGAACAACAGGACGCCAGCGGCGATCAATATAATCGCTGCGGGCAGCGTCCAGGCGGCTATCAGGTCGTTTCGGCGCATTTTTCTTCGTCTTGGCGTAACCCCATGTTTGATATACTCGCGTTTACATCATCAGAGAGTCAATTTCGGCCGGAGTAAGCATTGTGACAAGGAACGAACAGCTGTGGCATTTTGCCCGGCGACAGCGTGGATTTACGCTGATCGAGATTATGGTTGTGGTAATCATTATCGGTATTCTGGCGGCTATTGTCGCGCCGAACGTTATCGGGCGCGTCGACGACGCGCAAATTACGAAGGCCGAGGCAGAAATTCGTAACATGGAAAGCGCTCTGAAGTTTTATCGCCTCGACAATTTTGCCTATCCGACAACCGAACAGGGCCTTGAGGCGCTGGTAACGAAACCGAATGACCCGAATATTCGCAACTGGAAAAGTGGCGGCTACCTCGATCGTATGCCGAAAGACCCATGGGGAAAACCGTATCTCTATCTGAATCCGGGTAACAACGGCGACATCGACATCTATACGCTCGGTCGCGACGGCCGACCGGGCGGTGAAGGCATCGATGCCGACATCGGGAACTGGACGATCAATTAAGTCGCCACGTTGCAATCATTCCCCACTACCATGGGTGCCAGCAGCCGCCAGCGCGGTTTCACACTGATCGAATTGCTCGTTACCATTGTTATTGTCGGTATCGTTCTATCAATTGTCACGCTATCGCTTAATCTTGCAAGCGACGATCGGGAGATCCGCAGAGAAGTTCAGCGTTTAATGTCCATACTCGAGGTCGCACAGGATGATGCGATGTTGCAAGGGCGCGAATTCGGTATCGAGTTTCTTCTTGGCGCTTATCGCTTTGTCGAATACGATTCACTCAGCGAACTTTGGCTCGAAATTCCCGGAGAGGATGTACTCAGGATGCGAGCATTGCCGGAGGGCATGGAACTCAGCCTTCGCCTCGAAGATAAACTCATGACGCTCGAAGAAAATCCGATCGCGCTTGCTGCCAATGGTGATGAGGATAACGATGACCGGACATTGCAGGCAAAGAATTATACGCCGCATGTATTGATATTCTCGAGTGGTGAGATGACACCATTTGAGCTGCGCATACGACGACTGACCGATCAGCTATCTGTCGCGTTGCAGAGCGATCTGCTGGGAAATCTTGAGTTCGTAGACGATGAAAGCACGCAATATTGATCGCCGGTACGAGCGAGGCTTTACGCTGATTGAAGTCATGATCGCGCTCGTGATCATTTCGATTTCGCTTGCCAGCATGGCTGTCACGATGGGTGGCATGCTCGACAACGCCACGGCACTGCGTGAGAGAACCTATGCGAGCTGGATCGCACAGAACAAGATCGTCGAAATGCGAATTGAGAACGTTCTCCCCGAAACCGGTACGTCGAGTGGCGACATTGAGTACGCCGGAAGCGATTGGGAATGGCGTACCGAGGTGTCGAAGACTGCGGTAGAAAACCTGTTTCGGGTCGACGTGAGGATTTCCCGACCCGGCAGCGACGATCCGATCCGGTCCGTAACCGGATTTCTGGGTGAGCCGATTGTACCGGGTCAAAGTAACCAGGTTTGGATGCGGCTGTCTTCTGGTGCTGATAGCGGCAACCGGGGAACGAAGGAATGAGCCGTCGCATCTCACGCGGTTTCACGCTTATCGAGGTGCTGGTCGCACTTGCGATCTTCGGCATCATGACAGTTTTGGCCTACCAGGCGCTCGGACAATCGTTGGCGAACGTGGAGCTGCTGACCGAGAGGATGGATCGCTTACAGGGGATTCAACGGACAATGAGTTTGCTGGGTCGTGATCTGATGCAGGCCTCACCGCGGCCGGTTCGGGATCTGCTCGGCGATGGCCGCATTCCGTCAATTCGGACGAGTCTGAACACGGAGTTCGCTCTCGAAGTCACGCACGGCGGATGGCCTAATCCTGCAGGCCTGCCGCGCGGTACTTTGCAACGCGTAGCCTGGCGCATCGAAGACGGTAAGCTTTTGCGGTATCACTGGACGGTACTGGATCCGACGCTCGCGAACGTACCTGTCATTACGCAGCTGATCGAAGACGTTGACGGCATCCTGTTTCGCTACAGAACACACGGCGGGGAATGGACTGAGCAATGGCCACCGCAGCAAGTCCAGGGCGCTGTCGCAGAACGCATTCGTCCGCAGGTTGTGGAGGTCGTCCTGACGCTCCCGGATGAAGGCGAGATTCGCCGTTTTTTCGAGGTCGCCTCGTGATGCGCAAGACTCAGCAACGCGGTGTGGCCCTGGTGACGGCGCTGTTGATCATGGCGTTGCTCGCGACATTGGCGTCGAGCCTGGTCTGGGACAACGGCATGGACGTTCGCCGAACAATGACAATGCTGTATTACGATGAGGGTACGCAGGCTGTTCTGGGCGCAGAAATTTGGGTCGTGGGTCTTCTCAGAGCCGATGCCGAGGACTCGGAGTCCGATCACCTCGGTGAAATCTGGGCCGCCGATATGCCCGTGTTGCCGATTGAAAGCGACACAATACAAGGGGTGCTGCGCGGGGAGGTTCGAGACCTGCAGGGCCGATTCAACGTTAACAATCTGGTTCGGAGCGATGGGCGAATCGATCCAGACGCCCTGGTTCAGTTCCGGCGACTTCTCTCAGCCCTTTCGATCGACACCCGTTTCGCCGATCTCGCAGCCGACTGGATTGACGCGGACCAAAGGGCCGAACTCGCCGGTGCAGAAGATGCGATTTACTCGGGTATGGTTCCGCCGTATCGCACCGCCAATCAACCATTGACGTCGGTCACCGAGCTCGCGGCGTTGCAGGGAATGGATAAGGCGACTTTCGCAATTCTGCTGCCGCATGTTACGGCATTGCCAGGCAAAACCTCGGTCAATGTGAACACGGCAACCGGACCGGTTCTGCAATCACTCAGTGACGATATTACGGCCGATGTTGCCGAAGCGCTGATGAAAGAACGCCTGGAGTCCGGCTTTGCAAGCGTCGAAAACTCATTCGCGCCATACCTGAGCCCGCAGATTGCACGCGATCTTCAGGTCACGAGTGACTTTTTTCAATTGAAGGTCGTCGTTCAGATTGCTACGGTTCGTATCACTTACTACAGCGTATTGCAGCGTGATTCGCAGCGGGGTACGGTCGTCCCGATATTGCGAAGCTTCGGGACTATCTGAACATGGCGGAATTTCTGGTCATACGACTCGGCAGGGATGACGAGCAGCCCGTAAGCTGGATCGTAGTCGATGATCGTGGCACACGCCGGGGACAGCCTGGCAATGGTTCGCTTGCTGATGCCGCGGCGGAAATCCGCGAGCGTACGGTTATCGTCCTGGTACCGGCATGTGAATCTCTTACATTCAGTGTTGACCTGCCGGCCAGGGGATCGAGAATGCTGGCCGCCCTGCCCTTCGCGCTCGAAGACCAGGTTGCAGACGACATCGACGATCTCCACTTTGCGCCTGGCAAACGACACCCAAGTGGTTCCTTACCTGTCGCTGTCGTTGCAAAAAGAACGCTCGAAGGCTGGCTGGAACGAATGAACGAGGCCGGCATTCAGCCCGCAAGAATCGTCCCCGAGAACCATGGTCTCGCTCGCACGCCGAATACGCTGTCGTTGATCGTTGCGGACGACGAAATATTTTTTAATGATGGCGCCGAAATGGCATTCGTTATTCCGGGGATGGGTCCAAGCGAGGCCGTCGCCGCCACCGGTATCCTCGACGCTGAAGACGGTGGCACATCGAGTCACCTGCTCGTGTATTGCGACGCAGCCGTCAATGAGCGTTACGAAAAAGACTGGGCGTTGCTTCGAAAAGATTTGTCCAGTGTCGATGTCAACCTGCTGCCGGACGGCATATTGCCGCGGCTGGCCGTCACTGTCGCCAGCGGTGAAGGGATTGACTTGCTGCAGGGGCGATACGGCCCAAAAACCGAGGTCGCCGATATTATCCGGCCATGGAAATACGCCGCCATCTTGTTGCTCGCGCTCGGTGCCGTTGGGTTTCTCGGCAAAGGTGCGGACTATTACCGTCTTTCTGTCGAGCAAAGAGTTTTACAACAGCAATTTACGGACGAGTATCGCCAGCTTCGGCCAAACGACAATCGGGAAGTAATTGACCCTGTTGGCACGGTAAATTCTCTGCGCCGCAGTGTCGGTGCAAGCACCAATGCACCACAGGTTTTTCTGCCGTCCCTGATGCATCTTGCACAGGCGCTCGAGCAGTTCGACGCTGCTGCGGTCGAGGCAATTAGTTACCGTGCCGGAGTAATTGACGTGCGTTTGAACGCGCCCGACATCCCGACGCTGGACAAAATCGTGCAGGCCGTAAACGCGTCCGGTCGCTTCTCCGCGAAGTTGCAATCAGCCGACAATGTAGGCGACCGTGTAAACAGTCGCATTCAAATTCGCGAGTCAGGCTCATGAAGGACTGGTTCGAGACCCTGCAGCCCCGGGAGCAACTGTTTGTTGGCACGGGCGGCGTTGTCGTCGCACTGGCGTTAGTGTGGGGTCTGATCTGGCTACCGCTCGACAAGGGACAACAGGATCTTCGCGCGAGCGTTGCGAACTGGGAGCAGTCCCTGAGCGAGTTGCAGCCGTTACGCGTAGCTATCCAGATGGGTGCGAATGCCGGTACGTCGGTCGCCGCAGACTCTGTGCAAACGCCAGTCGTCGTGGTCGATCATACATTGCGTGCGCGCGGACTGAATAGTTCGCTCAAGCGCAGCCAACCAACACCGAATGGTATTCGCGTCGAGTTTGAAAATATCTCGTTTGACGACCTGGTACTTTGGCTTGGCGACCTGAGTAAGGCTTACTCGATGGAGGTTCAGGCAGGGAGCATGTCAGTAACAAGCCGTGCCGGACCAGGACGCATAAACGCAACGCTAACGCTAGAGCGCTTGCTTTAATGCCGACACGTCGTCGTTTGATTATTGCAGGCCTGCTCACCTTGCTCGCGGGCCTCGTGATCCTGTTTCCAGCGCGCGTGGCCTACAATTGGTTCTCCCCGCCTGGAATTGCACTTGGCGGTATTAACGGCACATTGTGGCTGGGCTCGGCGCGACACATGACGGCCGAGGGTATTTATTTCGGCAAGCTGCGCTGGCGAATGAAGCCGTTTCGTTTACTTGCCGGCAAACTCGCTTACCGGATCGAAGCAAGCCCTGTATCCGGGTTCATCGAGTCCGAGCTGGCCATCGGCTTCAGTGGTGACCTTTTCCTGACAGACCTGACCGCGTCCCTGCAGCTGGACGTTCTGCAGCAGGCAACCGGAATTCGAGGAATTCGCGGCGATGCGAGTGTGCGCTTCGAGCAGTTACGGCTATCCAATGGCTTGCCGGTCTCTGCCAGAGGCACGCTGGACGTGTCCGGGCTATTGCTGCCGCTCGTCGCGTTGACCCCAATTGGCGGGTATCACGCCGAATTTTTCACCCAACCCGACGGCGTCGTGGCCAGTATCGAGGACACCGATGGTATCGTGGATCTGGCGGGCAGCCTCAAGATTAGTAGTGACCGCAACTACCAGTTCCTCGGCCAGCTGGCGGCGAAACCCGAAACGCCGCAGCAGATTGTGCAACAAATGCGGTTTCTCGGCTCTCCGAATGAGCGCGGCCAATACGAATTGCGGCTTGAGGGTCAGCTCTGACGAAACTCAGACCTCGACTTCGACGAACTCGCGTAACAAGGGGAAATAAAGCGCGCAACGAGGACTGGTGCCCGAGTACGTGCCGTAGATTTGTGCGTATTTTTGAAGCTGGCCGCGATAGCGTTCACACTCGGACTGCAGGAAAGCCCTTAGGTTGCCGCCTTCGTGGGTACTGGTCTTGTAGTCGACGATCCAGTGAGTTCCGTCACCATCGATTCGGACGCGATCAATAACTATCGACTGTATGCTGCCTTGCACGGACCCGCTCAGCGCCAGCTCGGCGGCGCCGTCTCCCTGCAGTAGCCAACGGCCTTTGCTATCACCCAGAACGCCTGTAAGTGCCGTCTCGACGCGATCGCAAATCCGGGCGAGCATGTCCTCGCCAGCGCCAAGCTCCCTTAACCAGCGTTCGCTCGCGGGACGTAGCAGATCCAGCGCGCCCGCGTCCAACTTCGCTTTTCCGTCGGTTGCGAGCTGTATCCAGCGATGAACGACCGTCCCTGCCAGCCTCGCCTCCGCGCCCACCCAGTAGTAGTCAACCTTGTAGCTCCCGCCTTCGTCCTCCGTGGCAAGCTGGACCTGCCCGGGCACGGGCGGCAGGCTGGGCAAAGTCCATGCAGAATCGAATCGCCGCAGTACCGGCTGCACCCATATCGAATCGCCATCATGGCGCGGTGGGACCTCATGTTTTTCGAAAGCCTTCCCGTACACAGGTTCGACGAGCGGCCATATCAATGACAGCAACGTGTCTGACCGCGGTGTCCTGATGCTCTCTCCGTCTTTGCTTATTTCAGCGTTGCCGACAAGATGCAGCGACTTGCGTGCGCGGGTACTTGCCACATACAACAACCGACCTATCTCGTTGGCGTCCTTGGCAGACTCGGTCTTTATGATGAATTGATGTATACGATCTCGCGCCACCTCGTCGCGCCTGCCGACAGGGCTGATGATCTTTTCTTCCCCGCCATGCGCGTCAGGCAGGTCAAACCAGCTCATGACTGCCGATTCGCGAGGCCTCGGGTGGCGGCCGAGCCCGTGCAACAGCACATGGTCAAACTGCAGTCCCTTGGCTTTGTGCATCGTCATGATCTGTAGTCTCGCCGACGCGTTGGTCGAGACTTGTTCCGAGTCGAGCCGATCCTGCAACTCGACAACATCCTCCAGGGTTCCACCACGTTCGATCGATGCCAGTACTTCAAGGTAGCGATAAACATTGACAACGGCGTTGTTATCGTTGAGAAGAGCGGGCCCACCGAGACCGAACCACGCGTCTTCGACACGCCGATGCAACGGCGTCGATCGATCCATTGCAAGGAACAGGTGCATGCACTCGACGAAACAATGTACGGCGTGCTGCCCGTCCGCCGACAAAGCGGCAATTCGTTCCGGGTTCGTCAGGAGCTCCCAAACAGTCTCGTGCCGTGCGTTAAGCACCAGTTCGTGCAAATCCGACCAGTCCAGACCAACCCAGGGCGAGCGCAGCAACCCCAGCCACGCGACTCTGTCGCCCAGGTGCACGAACGCGCGGGTTAGCGCCAATACGTCGATGATCTCGGGCAGATCTGTAAGACGATCGATGTCAACAGCCTGATAGGCAATACCGGCCTCGCGCAACTTCACGAGCAACGCAGTCAGGTGGCCGCGTCCGCGTACAAGTATCGCCATGGTGTCGTTCGGATGGTCGGCCAGCGTCTGTTGGACGACTGAGAAGCTTTGCTCGGCCTCCAGTTTTTTGTCGCTGCCCAAAACGGGATATAAATGAAACTCGCCCTGCTTCCGGAATTTCTCGACAGGGACTGCCTCCGAGTAGGAAACGGCGCCGCTGACCGGGTCGTCAGCATCCGCCAGTACGACCGGGAAGACCGTGTTGAACCAATGGACGAGGTTTTCGCCCGAGCGAAAATTTTGGCGCAAGACCAGCGGTTCAAGTCGGATCGCTCCAATTCCGCTGTCCCTTGCGAGCAAGAACTGCGCTACTTCTGCATTACGGAAGCGATATATCGACTGCATCGGATCGCCCACACAAAACAGGGTACGACCATCATCGGCTTGCCAGCCCCCGCATAACGCCTCCAGCATGCGGTACTGCGCCTTCGACGTATCCTGCATCTCGTCGATTAAAATATGACGGACCTGGTAGTCCAGCAGCAACGCGACATCCCCGGGTTCATCCGCGCTGCCCAGCGCCGCACTGGCGTTGAGTGAAATCTCTATGTAGTCGCTAATACCTCGCGCCACAGACAATCGTCTCAACTCGGCGACAGCGATGGGCAGCAGTCGAAACAACGATATCAACACCGACCATTGTTCATCGGTGTATCGCACCGGCGGCAACCCTCGCGCCGCATGCAGAAGTTGCACGAACGCTGTGTCATCCTCGAAAGACTCGAGCAAGTCACCCATCCTTTGCTTCATCGGCTTTTTGTCGGCAGGAAATCCCTGTCGCTTGTCGACTTTCCTGCGCAGGGCACCGTCTCGAATCAGCAGCAATTCGGCGATAGCCAGCCAAACTTCGAGCGACTCGGCGTTGCCTCCTGGCATGGCCCTGATTCCGCGCAAACCGCAGATTGGATGCGCGCTATTCCCATCCGACTCCAGATTTTCGGCTGCGAATTTCGCCAGTTCCAGGAGCTCGCCGCCCGCCGAGACAGGAAAAACAGCATGCAATTTATGGAGGTGGCGGCTAACAACCGTTCGCAAGCTTTGCTCCATCCTTTGCCGGAGTGCGCCTGCTTCTTTGTCAGACAGCAAGCCCGTGCCGACGAATGGCAACCACTGATCACGCGTTTTGAGCATCCTGGAGAGGTAGCCAATGTAGATACCGGTGTTGTTGTCAACATGCAGCAGCACTTTTTCCGGCGCCCCGCCGGCATCACCTGTGTCACCGATCCAATCGAGCGTTGCAGCCGCGGCGCGACGATACAGGGAGTTCATCTCGCCCATATCGATGACCGCGGCGCCGGTCGTCGCACCGGACGTTAACGGTTGCATGCGCGAAATCGACGCGTTAAGTGAGTCCATCGTCTGAATGCGCATCCGCCGCGGGTTGTCGATCAGTTCCCACCCGGCGTTTCGATCACGTTCAAGCACCGCGGACGCTGCATCGGCGGTCACGCGTTCATGAGCCTCGTCAGGCACGTCGCCCAGCGCAGCAGATTGCAATGCCCGGACAACTCGCAGGCGCATTTCCGCCGCAGCTTTGCGTGTAAAGGTTATTGCCAGAACCTCTTCGGGATCATCGACCGTAGCCAGCAGGCAGAGATAGCGCTGAATCAGCAGCTCCGTCTTGCCCGAACCCGCCGGCGCCTGAACAATGAACGATCGCTCGACATCC
>CAYLTW010000076.1:9331-14131 GCA_964386735.1 uncultured Woeseiaceae bacterium | reverse complement strand
GGCTGCAACGAAAAACGGCCAGTCGAAATCGACCGGCCGTTTATTCGAAGATAGCCCGGGGAAAGGCTATACAGGGAACGCGGTAGTGCCGTTCACAATTGGCGTAAATGCCGTCAGGCTGTCCTGCATTGTTGTGTTCCCCAATCCGTGATTGGGGAACAAATTGCCGAACTGGCCCTGTTCGCCGTGAAGCGCCATGTAGTTCAGCAGAATCGTGTTGACGAGCAGATTGACGTTATTGGCGGCCGGGGTCGCAGCGCGCTGCACCGAACCGTCCGAACTCATGTAGCCGAGCTGCTGGTGATTCGCGATTTCCTGCGGGGTCGCGCCAATAATCGTCGGCCGACGGCCGGGGTTGTAGACCAGGAAGAAGGATCCTGCGACCGAGGAATTGTCGCTTACCCACTCGCCCTTGCCGCGACCGTCATTGGTGTTGTCTATCGCACCATTTGAAGACAGCGATCCGTCAGAGAAGACGTACATCATCACCGGTGTCTGCAGGCGGGCCGCGTATTCAAGTACGGCACCCATGCAGCGTCCGGCCCGGAAGTCCTTGACCTCGCCCTCGGCCCGGCGGCCGCCGTGATAGTCGTAGCCGCCCATCTCGATACAACCGGCGCCGGCGTAACCGTTCAGGACCAGCTTCATGACCGAAGCCGTCTTGCGAAACTCGCGGCCGTCGCGGCCGCCGTCGTTGAACTCGGCCTGAGTAAAGATGCCGGGTTGCTGTGAGGTCGGAAGGTCAACGATCATGTCGTCCTCGCCCGGATCGATCGCGACGCCGCCAAAGCGGTCGGCGATATCGGCGGCCTTGACGTAGCCACAACGTACCAGTTCCTTAATGACCGCATCATTCGTAATCTGGGTATTGACCTGGTTCATCTTGCCGTCGGTCAGGCGATAAATGGACTCCATGACTGCGGTCGCATCTTCCTTCGACAGGATGCCGACGAGTTCGCCGGTATCGATCAGGTTCACGACGTCTGATGGCCGGTCGACCTTGGTCGGACGCAATTCGGGGTCGAACAAAGCCAGTGGCAATGCCGAGTTGCCGCCCGAGTCCGTGTTCTCCGTGCCACATAACTGAAGAATCGAGCCATTGGCGCCGGCGCGAGCGATACCGTACATCGGATTATGCGGATTGTTACCGGAGTCGTTGTCGGAACGGGCCGGAATGACGGCGCCGTTAATGTTCTGTTCGGTGCCCGCTGTCAGGCTCTGCACAATGCCGCGACGAAACGCGGAATCGAGATGGAAGCCCAGTCCCAGGTCGAAGTTCGCGTACGGCAATTGCAGAACGGGGTCCGTCAGGCCGGGAACCATGTCACCGGGCAAGCCCTGTCGACGATAGCCGTCGGTTGCGAGGAAATCGCTCTGACCGCCCGCCTGGCCGATCAAAACATTGGAGCCCGCGATGTTCGCACCGCCGGCGAGATCGAAGCAGATAAACGGAATCTTGCCCGCACCATTTGCAGCGATGCCACAGGATGTTCTCAGGCTATTGAGGTCCGTCGAAAGCGCTGCTTGCGCCTCGCGCGGGTTAGCGAACAGACTCATGATGCCACCGCCCAGTGTGTAGGCGGCGCCGGTCATGAAGCCCTGTGCTACAAACTGGCGACGCGTGACAGGACGCGGATGGTCTGCGTGAAGCTGCGGCGCATCCAAGTGCCGTGCATTTCGTTTCTTAGCCATGGTTCTATTCCTTAGTTTGTCCTGTCTGTACTACTGAACCAGCGTGACGGCGCTGCCAAGAACTGCGGCGCACACACCTTTCGCGATCGACCTCGTGTCGCTCGCGACAACCGGTGGCGGCGGATTCAGCAGCCGGTCAATCAGGTTGTTCGGGCGACCGCCTGCCGCCGAGAATGACGCCAACTCGCTGTACACGGTTGCGTACGTCGGTTGGGTCGCAAGTTGCGTGCCGAGCGGCGGGTTGCCGACAATGTTCTGAATAAGCGGGTTGACAAGCAGGTCGCGTTTCGAACCAGTGAATGCCGTCGCATTGCTTTCATTGAAGTTGAAGCCCGCAAAATACGTGGTTGCTGTCGGGCCATCGATCAGCGCGTTGCAATACTCGATCGCAAGCTGAGCGATAGCGACCTGGTGCGAAGACAGGAAGGTATTCACGTCTTCAACGGCTGGCAGCGACTGCCTGAGTTCCTGGAATGTCATGTCAACAGACAACGTATTCGGATCGACGCCGGTTACGGCCGCGTAAGTTGCGTTGATTTCGTCGAAGGTGCGCATGCCGATATGCGATGCTGGTGTCAGGTCCGGCTCGGTGATCACGAGCATCGGGCCTGCCGGGCGGTTATAGCTGAAGCCCGCCAGGCGATCGAAGGTCAGGAAGAACTCGTCGTCGTCGGGGCCCTTCGCGAGCGGCAGAACTGCGCCAAGCGCTGACAATGGCTGCCCGAGTTCGACGAACAGCGCCGCACTCAAGGTGTCATCCATGTTTCCGTAGCTCTGGCCAACTGGCGCTTCCTGGCCATTCATGCCAATGCGTACGCCCTGGATCGGAATGCCTTCCGGCGTCGAACCATCGAGCGTTATAAAATGCGGGTTTTCGAACAGGTACGCGTAAGAGTCGTATTGCGCAACCTCGAAGAGGATGTACGACGACTGCGGTGCAGCCTGCAATTTGTCCGAGATGTCGAACAGCAGGTAAAACTTTTCGCCGACTCCGACATCGAAGTTTTGCACAACCTGCTGTTGCGTCAACGCGCGGCGGTGAACGGCCACGAGGCGGAACGTTCCCTGCCAGAGTCCGTCGTTAGACGCCTCATTGCCGAGTACAAACGCGAAAGTATCCTGCCAGTCGATCAGTGTGCCGCCCGGAACCGGGTCGGTTTGCGTAACCAGCTGGCCGTTGACGTAGATGCGTCGACCATCAATCGGGCTGTAGGTCGCCACTACGTGTTGCAGCGTTGCCTGCAGAACCTCGGCGGCGGCTGGCGTGGACAACGCCGGGTCGCCGTTCAAGCTGGTCTGGTTCGTGCGCAGCTGAAAGTCGTAGTTGTACAATGTCTGTTGCAACGTGAAGTTACGCGCCTGGGTGCCGGCCGAGTAGCTGACGATGCGCGCGTCTTCCTGCGTGACGTTGGCCGGGATGACCCACGCCTCGATCGAGAACTCGCCGGACGCCTGCAAGACGTCAAAGAGTTTCTTCGACGCTGTCGTCGAGCCCTGGGCTTTGCCGTCGTTAATGGTGATGCCCCAGCCGCCAAACCATTCGACGTTGCCGGAGAGATTCAAGTCGATCGCCGGATCCACGCCACTCGTATCAAACGCAACGAGGCCTGTGCCGGTTTTGAACTCCCAGAGAGCGACCAGGGCGTCTTCGAAGCGGTTTCCACCCGACGCGACCGTGCCGTCAACAAGGCGTAGTGCCGCGGATGTCACGAGGGCAGGATCAACGGTTGTCGCGTTGATCAGGTTCGCGTAAGTCGTAATCGCGTCCTCCATCATTTGCGCATTGGCCGCACAACTGCTGGTCCAGCAATTGTGAAACTCGTCGCGCAGACGCAGGACAAAGCGTGATGCCGCCGGCGCATCCAGATCCATTTTCGCCTTGGCCGCTTCGAATGCGACATTGACGTCCGGATCGGCGAAGTAAGGCTGAATAGGGGTTAGAGATTCTGAGCTGTGACAAGTCGAACAATACTGCGTGAGGATCGGTTGATGAATGATCGTTGCAAATGACGGCGGACCAAATGCATCCGCCGGGAAGTTCTTGCTGGCGCCTGGTTGTTGCGATACCGGTGGCACCAGTACGATCTGGCGGCCGCCACCAGCCGTATTTCCAACCCAGTTTTCGATCCAGCTTGTCATGATCGAGCCGCAGATGTTCGGCTCTGCGACCCAGCAGTTGTGACCCAACAGACCATCACTGACCTTTACAACAACCCGCGACAAAGAAGGCTGCGTAGTATTCACTACCGTAAGCGCCGCGTCGTAGGCCATGTTGACATCGTCGCTGCGAACAAACATCGGGTTTTGACCAACCGACTCGTTGTGGCAATTGCCGCAACGGTCCGATGTGCGGGCCTTGCTCCAGAATTCCTGTTGGTACTTCAGGACATCGGCATCGCGCGCCGCCGCTCCTGTGTAAGGAGCATTGCCGGTGTTGCCGCTGCCGCCGTTCGGAGGCGGAAGGTCTGTTGTCTGAGCGCCGCCGCCGCAGGCAGCGAGTACAACGCTTCCCACGAATGCCAGCAGTAGGTTTCTTGTGCTATTCATAGTCCTGTCTCCCTACTGGCCCATGCAGTAAACGGCCGTATCGGCGAATACCTGCTTCATGCGGTAGCCGGACGTACGGAACGTGCTGACGATCGTGTCGACCGCGGCGCGATCGGTCTGGTTTTCTGCGTCGCGCAGACAAACCGCGCGGAATACTTTCTTTACCTGGCACGCGGCGAACGCGTAGCTGTTGCCGAGTTCTTGGCCCATCGATTTGGCGCCATTGCCAACGCCCGGCAGGCTGTTGTCAAAGCCCAGGTAAGAATTTTGACCTTCACGCCAGTAATTTTCCCAGCTGTCATCCGTCGTGCGGTAACCCTGCGGAAAATTCAGGTCGTTGTTGAAATATTTCGGCTGTACCGTGCCCGCCGTGTATTGAAGACGGCCTGCGGCTTCATCGTAGTCGTAGTACGCGAAAGCGCCAGCCAGCGGGTCCATGCCCGTGTGGCAGCCGATGCAGCTGTTCAGGAACAGCCGGCTGTCGCCACCCGGGCTGCGACTGACGTCCTGGCGAATGCGATCCGGCACCAGGCTCGTGTCATGCATCTGCTCCATGTCATT
>CAYLTW010000076.1:0-9231 GCA_964386735.1 uncultured Woeseiaceae bacterium | reverse complement strand
CTGAAGTCCACATCGTCGCGAATCATGCCGATGACCGTTGCGATATAGTCATTCAGCGGAACGAATACCGACCGGGCTTCATTGGTCCAGGGCGCCGCGAAATTCTTCAACGTTACGTTGTAGAAATTCTTGTTGGCCATTGCCGTATAAGCCGCGCCATTCGCGTCATTGCCCTGAATCGCAGTTTCCATTTGCGTAAGGACCGAATCGCTCGGCGGTACGCCTGCCAGTCGGTCATGAATGCGCTTCGCTTGTTCACGAGGGCCCGCTTGCGCCGGCAATGATATTGCTGCGGCAAGGAGAGTAGCGACAAAAATTCGCATAAGCCTCGTTAAACCAGTTTTCGTCCATGTTCTGTTTTTCATAACGACCCTGCTCACGAACCAGTACGATCCAAAATCAAATATCACCACCAATTCCGTTTGGTGGTGACGCGTAGACCGAAGGGAGACTTCAAGGGTGCCAGAACGAGAACGCTATTGCCGTGAAGGTATTCACATTCCTGGCACCGTTGTTTTCAATCGAAGCTCAAAAAACGAACGGTCTGCAACAGATAAAGCAATTGCTGTGCCAGTCTGTGCTATCGGTCGGAATTCTTGAACAAAACTCTATTAAAACAAGTGCTTGAACGGATTGTGTAAGTACATACCGAAACAGAGCTATGTTAAATACCTGTCTGCGCCTGCACACAACAATTATGACCGGATGCGTTAAGCTACTGATTCCCTGAGGATATGCAACTGTCTCCGAAGGGAGACAGGGACGGTAGCTTAGGACACATCGAAACAACAAACACCTTGGAGTTAATGTTCAAGCGCCTTCGAGCTGTTGTTCATAAAACACGTTTGCCTCGGCGAAAGCCCGCGCGAAATTGAGCGGATCTTAATCCTGTTTCCAACGTTGTAATCGAGGTAACCGTCACCACAATCAGTGATTGGCTTATTGTTCCTCCGGGTATTGTTCTCCCGCCAGGTCCGCGCTCACTAAATCGTTGTCAAATAAGGATTTGACATTGCGTACTGTCGGGATTTTTCGACATTACATTGAGCCTGTCCCCTCTTCTATACTGCGGTCGAAACCATCATCCGCATCGGCGAGTTTGGGCGTAGTGCCGGTCGCGACGTATGGCGGCAAGGAGCGCGGTTTGTGATGGCGTTAACGGTACGACCGCTGCTTTATGTTCACTATTAGCTGTTGATAAACAGTGGGGCGATACGTGTTCGTCCAGGTGGCCGCAGATACGGAGAACTGCACCCCCGGGGCCGGCAATCCACTGTTTACGCTCGAGGTAAGAATTATGATCAGGCAAGCAAGACAGAAAAAGGATGGATCCTTGACCATGGTGGCGAGGATCGCCGCATTGCTGTCTGTGTTGGTAGCATTTGCCGCCTGTGATGGCGCAAACCAGGGTGTACAGATTGGCACGGGCCAAAATCCCGACCCGGTTGTCGTCGATTTTCCGATTGCCTACATCAAGGCGCCTATACCGACCGATGCCAACGGCAATTTCGTGCAGACTGATCTGCGCGAACAAATCACATTCGATTTCGGTGCGGACCTCTACTTCAAGGACCGCGCGTCACCCAGCGCGCTAGCGGTCAACATCACAGGGGATATGACCCTGGGTCTCGCGGCTGTTCGCGACGTCGATATGGCTTTTGACGGCAGCGCCGTGTTGTTCGCAATGCGTGTCCCGTTCGATCCGAATCTTGCCGATGAAGACCAGGTCACCTGGAACCTCTGGGAGTACGTATTTGACACTGGCACGCTGCGGCGAATCATTGTCTCGGACCTGACAGCAGAGATCGGCCACGACATCATGCCGAAGTACCTGCCGGACGGGCGAATCATTTTCTCCTCAACCCGCCAGGTACGTTCGCAGGCAGTGTTGCTCGATGAGAGCAAGCCCGGATTTTCGGCGCTGGACGAGGACCGGAACGAATTCGCGTTCAACCTGCACATCATTAATTCTGACGGCAATGGTATCGAGCAGGTGACGTTCAACCAAAGCCATGATCTTGATCCGGCCGTGATGGCTGACGGCACAGTCGTTTTCAGTCGATGGGATCATAACGGTCCGCAAAACGACCAGGTGAACCTCTACCGTATGAATCCTGATGGCGCCAATCTTGAGCTCCTGTACGGCAATGAGAGCCATGACACCGGCGCAAATGGCGAGACGATTCAGTTCATGCAACCGCGCCAGGCTGAAGACGGTCGTGTGTTTTCGTTGATACGCCCGTTCGCAGACACCGAAGGCGGTGGCGAGATCATTGCGATCGACACGCCGCAATACCTTGAGAATACCCAGCCGCTGGCCGCGAACATCGGTGTGCTGAACGGCCCGGCGCAAGAAGACGCAACAATCAACAACGTTGTAACGGTGCCGGGTACGCCGTCGCCCGGTGGCCGCTACTTCTCGGCCTATCCCATCCAGGATGGCACGAGCCGCATGCTGGTGAGTTGGAGTCAGTGCCGACTGGTTGAGGCCAATGTGGACGCCGATCCGAGTACGCCGGAGATTGAACCGTCAATCGTTCCGTGTACAAGTGATCGTCTGGCAAACGTATTCATTGTCGACCCGGACAATATTGTGCCGATACCGGATGGCATGTTCCTCGTGGCGCCGCCGCTGTACGGCATCTGGATCTACGATCCGCGTGATCAGACGCAGCAGCCGATCGTACCGGGTGAAGAGGGATTCATGTTCACGGAGGTCGTGTCTGCCGATCCCAGGCTGACGCCGCCTGTCGTTTTTGACGGTGCCGCCGACTTCGCGCTCGACAATACGCTGAGCCCTGGCGGAGAGGCGGTGCTCAATATTCGTAGCGTTTACGATTTTGACGGCAGTGCTGTCGCCAACATCGACGTATTGGCGGATCCGGCACAAACGCTGGCCGCGGGCCGTCCCGCACGTTTCCTGAGGATCGTAAAAGCCGTTTCCATTCCGGAGACGGATGTTGCCGATATCAACGACACGGCATTTGGCGTGACGACCGCGTTCGGCATGCGTGAGATTGTTGGCTATGTCATGGTCGAGCCGGACGGCTCGGTGATGACCAAGGTGCCGGCCAATACGGCATTGATGATCAGCGTCCTGGATGAAAACGGCAAACGTATTACGGCGCGCCACAACAGCTGGATCTCATTGCGTCCCGGACAGGAGCTCGCTTGCAACGGTTGCCATGTTGGCAATAGCGGACTGTCGCACGGCCGCCGCGGTGCATTCGATTCGGCCTATGCCGGCGCTCCAACGGCAGGCGTCCAGTTTCCGAACACGGATCCGCAGTGGTTCGTCGGCGATGTTGGCGACACGATGGCCGAGACCCGCGCGCGGATAACTTGCGCCAGCGATGGTTGCTCATCGATCGAGCCATCCATGAACGTGGTCTATCGTGATGTCTGGACGGATCCCGCCGTGCGGGCACCGGACACCGATATCGATCTTCTGTACACGGCGCTGACGACGGAACCACCCGTGTCGACGGCCTGTTTGCAAAGCTGGAGCTCGATCTGCCGCGCCGAGATCCACTACGAAACGCACATACACCCGCTGTGGAGCCTGCCGCGCCTCGTCTTTGATGAGAGTGTCGTGCCGCCGGTCCCGGTCCTCGACCCGAACGGCGTGCAGCTCAGCAATAACTGCGTGAATTGCCACACGCAAATTGATCCGGCAGACGGAATGACGGTTATCGTACCGGCCGGCCAACTTCAGTTGACGGATGGTCCCTCGCCAGATGAGCCGGATCATTTCCATGCCTATCGCGAGTTGTTAGTTACTGATAACCTTCAGGAAGTGGTCAACGGAGCGCTTGTGGATGCCACTCAGATTGTCGGTGTCGACATCAACGGCAATCCCATTGTGGATGTGATCCCGATACCTCCGCCGGCCTCGATCGCTGGGGCAACGGCGTCTGGAGATTTCTTCGGTCGATTCGAAGACCCTACTGATTTGCACTTTGACACCCTGTCCCCATCGGAGAGACGCTTAATTGCGGAATGGCTGGATATTGGAGCTCAATACTACAACGACCCGTTCGACGCCCCAGCCAACTAGATTCCTGTGCCTGGGGATTCTGGTTGCGATTGCCTTGCAGCTGATCCCGTCAGGACAAGCACTGGCCGCCGACGAACTACGCAAAGTGGCGGTGGCCGACCCGTATCTTGAGATGCGAACAGGGCCAGGCCGCGGCTACCCGATATTTCACGTTGTCGATCGCGGCGAAACCGTTTCGATCGTCATGCAGCGTACCGACTGGTACCTGGTGCGCGATGGCGGGGGCGACGAAGGCTGGGTGGATCGCGGGCAAATGGAGCTGACACTGAAACCGGATGGGTCGGAGGTGGACTTCAGACGGGCCACGATCCAGGACTTCACCAATGCCAAGTGGGAACTGGGCGTGCTGGCCGGAGATTTCGGCGGCGCGAATATCGTTTCCCTTTACGGTGGGTACTCGCTCAACCCGTATGTCTCCATAGAGGTATGGGGTTCACAGATTTTAGGAAATTTTTCGAACAGCTGGATGGGCAGTGTTAACGTCGTTCACGAGGCTTTTCCGGAATGGCGAATATCACCGTTCTTCACGCTGGGGGCCGGCGTGATTCGCACATCACCGAAGAGCACGATTGTCCAGGGACGGGATCGCACCGATCAGATCGGGCATGTAGGTGCGGGATTTCGCATTTATGCAACGCGGCACTTCATTTTGAGGGCCGAGTACAAGAGCTACGTGGTATTCACGAGCCGTGACGACAATGAGGAAGTAGAGGAATGGAAAGTCGGTTTCGCGTTCTTTTTCTGATCGCTGCGATGTTCGCCCTGACCGGGTGTGCAGCGACGAAGAACCTGTTCGGATTTGGTACGGAAGAAGCGCCGCCACCATCGTCTGAGCCGCCGGGGCAGGTTATCGATCCCGAAGTTGCGCGTCGCGAAATCAAAGAACCGGCAATTGACAAGGAAGACTTCGAGCTCGGTGCCTTCGCAGGAATAATGAGCGTCGAGGATTTTGGCACCAGCCTTGTCTATGGCGCCCGGCTTGCCTATCACCTGACCGAGGGGTTTTTCGTCGAAGGAGCGGTTGGCCGTACCGAGGCTGGCCTGACGAGTTTCGAGATTCTGTCGGGCGGCGCGGGGCTGATCTCCGACGCCGAGCGTATTTTGACCTACTACAATCTGAGCCTCGGCTACAACATCCTGCCAGGCGAGGTGTTTTTTGGGGAAGGACGCACCTACAACACGAGTTTGTATCTGATTGCCGGGCTCGGCTCTACGCGATTCGCGGGAGACGACCGCTTTACGGTTAATTTTGGTGCCGGCTATCGGTTCCTGTTGACCGACTCCGTCGCGATTCACATCGATTTCCGGGATCACCTGTTCGACATCGATCTGTTTGGCGAGGAAAAGACGGCACACAATCTTGAGGGCTCCGTCGGTGTCACGGTGTTCTTCTGACGGAGTTCACGGTTCGAAACCGTCAGCACGGGATAAGGTAGGGCTTATGAACAAGACGAATCGAGTAATCGGGCGAGTTCTGCTCCTGGCAGCGTCACTCATGTGGGTCGCCGGCTGCAGCCCTATTGAACCGTGGGTAAAACCCTACGAACGTGACCGGCTCGCGGACCCGATCATGGCGCTCGATGGTGACCCGGTCTCGACAGCCTACATCCAGCACGTCTACGAAGCCCGCGAGGGTGCTCGTGGTGGCGAAGGCTCGGCTGGTGGCGGCTGCGGCTGTAACTAGGGCAGGAACAGATGAGGGATAAGCGCGGCATTGCGTTGTTAGTGTTCGGTCTTTTGGCCGGACCTGCCGTTGCGGGCGTGCTGCCTGATGATCGCGCCGATGCCTTGTACCATTTGTACGTTGGTGGCGGCGTTGAGATTGACGGTCCGTCAATACTCGTTCGCAAGCAGGTTGGTAAAAGCGTGTCGCTGATCGGTAACTACTACATCGACTCGATTAGCTCTGCGTCGATCGACGTCGTTACGACAGCGAGCCCATACACCGAGGAACGCAAGCAGTATTCCTTCGGTATCGACTACCTTCGCGGCAATACGACGATGCGCGCGAACTACGTCAGCTCTGTGGAATCCGATTTCGATTCGACTACCTACTCATTTTCAGTCAGCCAGGACATGTTCGGTGACCTGACGACGCTGACGCTCGGCTATGCCTACGGCGAAGATATTGTCGGTCGCGCCGATGATCCGACATTTAGCCGCGACAACCGGCGGCAGCAATACAGTGTCGGTGTTACTCAGATTCTGACGCGCAACCTGATTGCAGCACTGAATTTTGAAACGGCGACCGACGAAGGATTCCTGAACAACCCCTATCGATCGGTTCGCTATTTCGATTCGAGCGTACCAGCAGGCTACAGTTTCGAGCCGGAACTTTACCCGAATACACGAACCAGTAACGCCATCGGGATTCGGGCACGTTATTTCCTGCCGTACAGGGCCGCGATCGAAGCCGAGTACCGTTTCTATACCGATACCTGGGATATCCAGGGTCACACGGCGTCGCTGACCTACATTCACCCATGGGGTCCATTTACGTTCACGGTGAAGGGGCGCTATCACACGCAAACCGGTGCGCATTTTTACCAGGATCTGTTCTCACGCTCACAGGCAACAAACTTTCGTGGTCGTGACAAGGAACTCAGTCCCCTGACGAGTTCAACGTTGAAGTTCAAGGCCAGCTATCAGTTCATCGACGAGAACAAGGGCTGGTCGGTCTTCAAGAAAGGCACAATCAATGCGTCCATTGACCTGCTGTCGATCGACTACTCCGAGTTCTCCGATCTGAGGGCACAAGCACCCATCGGCAGCGAGCCGTTGTACTCACTGGACGCCAATATCGTCCAGATATTCCTGTCGCTCTGGTACTGATTTACGACCAATTTACACGGCGGATGGCGCGCTCTTCCTCGGAAGTAAAGCGCAGCGCAGCGAGCCATGACCAGGAAGAGCGCGCCATCCGCCGTGTCGCCGAGGAGTGGTAGGATTAGTAATGACCATCTTCATCGTCGCGACTATAGCCGTCGTTTTCGTCATCGGGACAATTCTCTATAACCGCCTCATTCGCAGCCGTAATCGCGTCGACAACGCGTGGAGCGATATTGACGTTCAGCTGCAGCGCCGGCACGACCTGATCCCGAGACTGGTTACAGCCGTGGATCAATATGCGAAATACGAGAAAGCCACCCTGACGGCGGTCACGGAACTTCGGGCCGAAGCGATGCGGGTCGCCGACGTTGATGCGCGAGGCGAGGCCGAGGAGAAACTCGCTGAGAGTGTCGTGCGGCTAATCGCCTTGTCCGAGAGTTACCCTGATCTCAAGGCCAATGAGAATTTCCTGAGCCTGCAAAGCGAGCTCGTAAAGACCGAAAACTACCTGCAATTCGCGCGTCGCTACTACAATGGTTCGGTCCGTGACTTCAATACGATGACGACGACCGTGCCGAACAATTTAATCGCGAATAGTTTCGATTTTGGAGAGCGGGCATTTTTTCAGAAGTCGTCGGACGAGGCCGCAAACGTGCCGCTGGTCAAACTCGGTTCTGTAGAATGAAATCACTATTGACAGTTCTGCTTGTGTTTCTTCCGATGTTGGCCGACGCTGACGAACGTATCCTGCAGTTTCACAGCGACGTCCGGATCCGGAGCGATGGCTCTATCGAAGTGACCGAATCGATCCAGGTGCGCGCCGAAGGTAATCGGATTCGACGCGGAATCTATCGCGAGTTGCCAACAGAGTATTTCGACAAATTCAACAACCGCTACGAAGTGACCATCAAGCCCCTGGCGCTCCTGCGCAACGACGCGCGGGAGCAGTTTCATACTGTGAGCGTCGATCGGGGCACCCGCGTTTACTTTGGCGCGAGTGACCGCTTCCTGACGAACGGAGTTCATACCTACTCGTTCAAGTATTCTGCGGATCGCATGCTGGGTTTTTTCGAAGAGCACGATGAGCTGTATTGGAATGTAACCGGCTTCGATTGGGCGTTCCCGATCGACCGGGCCAGCGCCGCCGTGTCGTTCGAATTCGCGGTCGACGCAGGTGACGTTCGCTACGAAGCTTTTACAGGACCGTTCGGCGCCCGGGACCGGGATTACCGCGCCGAACTGCAGTCAGATGGCACCGTGTATTTCGAAGCCAACGACTCGCTGTCAGTTGTCAACGGCCTCACAATCGTCGTCGGCTGGCCAAAAGGATATGTGACGGAGCCGACCCGGATGAAACGCATAGGGTGGTTGATCAAAGACAATTCCAACCTGCTGGTCGCGCTCGGCGGTTTCCTGGTGTTGTTGATCTATTATGTCCCGGTCTGGCGCCAGCATGGCAAAGATCCGGACGAGGGTGTCATCGTGACGCGCTACGAGCCGCCCGATGGGTTCTCGCCGGCATCGCTACGCTATATCCAGCAAATGTATTACGACAACAAGGTCATGACGGCGGCCGTCGTCAATCTTGCCGTCAAGGGCTATCTCCGCATCGACAGCGACGACGATGAGCACTCGCTAATGAAACTGAATCCTGGCCCCAATGCGCCGGCGCTGGCTGCCGGAGAAAAGGAGCTCTATGAAGGGCTGTTCGCGGACGGGGCCAATATCGAGTTGAACGATGACAATCACGTGATCCTGGGCGCGGCAAAAAGCGCACACAGCTCATCGCTTAAAGACGACTACAAGCACCGCTATTTTCTGACCAACGGCTACCTGAATTTGCCCGGTATCGTAATTGCTATCGGTGCGACGATAGCGGCTTTCAATGTTGGTGCGGGAATAACAATCTCCGTGATGGCTGTCGTCGCGTTAATGTTTCTGACAATGGTGGGTTTCGCGATCATTATGAAACGACCCACCCTGCGCGGCCGCAAGCTGCTCGATGAAATGCTTGGCTTCAAGGATTATCTCGAAATCGCGGAAAAGGATGAGCTGAATCTTCGCAATCCACCCGAGAAAACACCGCAATTGTTCGAGCAATACCTGCCGTTCGCGCTCGCGCTCGGCGTAGATCAAAAATGGTCGGAGAAATTCGCCGCCGTGTTGGCCGCCGTGCGAGATTCCGACGGCTACGCTTACCAGCCCACCTGGTACGGAGGTTCGTGGAACAGCTCAAACCCGGTATCGAACACCATCGGTTTGTCCGATGGGCTCAATTCCGCCATCGCGAGTTCGGTGACGCCGCCGGGCTCGTCGTCGGGCGGCAGCAGCGGCGGCTTTTCCGG
>CAYLTW010000075.1:0-14225 GCA_964386735.1 uncultured Woeseiaceae bacterium | reverse complement strand
GGCGCGTCGATCAGTTTCGCGAATTGCGCCGCTGGAGCGACCTCGTCATCGAGCGCGAGGCGCCGGTTCTGAAATCCATGGTGGCATCGAAGGTCATATATGCGTCGGTGACAATAACCGACGGATCGCCGGTAGTAGCAGAACTCGTCCGCCACGCGGCATTTCGTACGCGTTTTGATGTCGCGGTTGTCGGCCTGATGCGTAAGGGCGGCTATCGTCTGACCAATCTGGCCTACGTGCCACTGAAGGCCGGTGACCAGGTGCTCGTGCAAGGCGAAGTCGACGCCATCAGTCAACTCGAGAAATTTCCGGACTTCACCGATGTGTTGGTGTTCACGCCCGAGCAACTCACGGAGCAGTACCACGCGGACGAACGTATGTTCGTAGTTCGCTTGCCGAAAGAAAGCGATCTTGCGGGCGCGACGCTCGGCAAGAGCCGACTCGCCGACGTGTTCGATTTTCGCGTGCTCGCAATATTCCGCGGCGGCCATCTCACGGTAATGCCGCGCGATGACGAGGTACTTGATGGCGGCGACCTGCTACTCATCGAAGGCCAGCCAACGGACCTGGATGTACTGCGCGGTCTTCAGGAACTCAAGATCGAAACCAGCGTGACGAAAAACCTTGGCGCATTCGACTCGGAGCGTCTGACATTAATGGACGCGACACTCGATCCGCGGACTACGTTGGCCGGTAGAACTGCCGGCGAACTGAATTTCCGCGAGCGCTACGGCATTGAGCTCGCCGGAATCTGGCGCGAGGGTGAACCCGTCGGCGGAGACCTCGCCGACCAACGCCTGCAAATTGGTGATGCGTTACTGTTACTCGGACCACGCGACCGCTTGAAATTGCTCGCTTCGGATTCCGATTTCCTGGTACTGACGCCGCTGGGACAGAAACCGCCCGACACCCGCCGCGCCCCGCTTGCCGCATTGATCATGCTCGCCGTCGTCGTGACGGTAATGATGGGTAAAGCCCCGATCGCTATCGCTGCCGTCATTGGCGCCACGATCATGGTCCTGGTTGGCTGCCTGAACATGGAGCAGGCCTACCGGGCGATTGACTGGCGAGCGATTTTTCTCATCGCCGGCATGTTGCCGCTCGGAACGGCAATGCAGGACACGGGTGCCGCGGAGTTCCTGGCGGACCAGGTTATGGTCCTCCTTGGCGATGCCGGACCCTGGCCCGTGATAATGGGCCTGTATATTCTCACGGCGATGGCGACGATGATCATACCGACAGCGGCCCTGGTCGTCCTGATGTCACCGATCGTGCTCTCGGCCATGGCGGATATGGGCCTGGCGCCCGAAACAGCAATGATGGCGATCGCCATGGCGGCGTCCGCCAGCTTTACCAGCCCGATTTCACACCCGGCCAATATTCTTGTCATGGGCCCGGGCGGCTACCGCTTCGTCGACTACCTCAAGGTCGGAGTGCCACTCACAATCGTGGTGTTCATTACTGTAATGGTATTGCTGCCGAGATTGTGGCCATTGACGCCCGTATGACGCGCGTGGATAAGCGAATTGTTATCGTGGGCGCCGGCCAGGCGGCGGGCCAGGCTATCGCGACGCTGAAGCAAAAGAAGTTTGATGGCAGCATTGTTCTTGTCGGTGATGAATCGTTCCTGCCGTATCAACGCCCCCCGCTTTCGAAAAAATTCCTGGCCGGCGAGCTACCGGCCGAGCGACTTCACTTCAAACCCGAGAGCTTCTACGACGTGCCGAATATAGACGTTCGCCTGAACACGCGGATATCGAGCATCAGTCGCCCGAAGAAATGTCTTTTTACCGAAGACGGTGACGCAATACCTTACGACGCGCTCATCCTCGCTACCGGATCGCGCGCACGCGAAATCCCGGTCGAGGGCGGCACGTTGGCAGGCGTGCACTACTTGAGAAGTATCAATAATGTAAACGACATCCGTAATGAACTCGAGAATACGAAAAAGCTGCTGATCGTCGGTGCGGGATACATTGGTCTCGAGGTTGCTGCCGTGACGCGACAACTCGGGCTCGACGTAACCGTTGTCGAAATTGCGGACCGTGTCATGAGCCGCGTCGTTTCGCCCCAGGTCTCGGAGTTTTACCAGAACGAGCACATTGCGAAGGGCGTAAAGCTGGAGCTGTCCACGGGCCTCAATGCTTTCCTCGGTAGCGGTCACGTAACGGCTGTCGAGACGACAGACGGGCGTGCGATCGAAACGGACCTTGTCATCGTGGGCGTCGGAAACCTGCCAAACACGGAGCTGGCCGAGGCCGCCGGGCTCGATACCGACAACGGCATCGTCGTCGATGAGCGCTGCCGAACGAGCGACCCGGACATTTATGCCGCCGGGGATTGCACATCACACCCGAGCAGCATCTATGGCAGGCGGTTGCGGCTCGAGTCCGTGCAAAACGCGCTTGAACAAGCCAAAACTGCCGCAGCGAACCTCTGCGGCGAGGCCCTGGAGTATTCCCAGTTACCGTGGTTCTGGTCCGATCAGTACGATCTCAAGTTACAGATCGCGGGCCTGTCGGAAGGCTATGATGACGTGGTGGTGCGTGGCGATCCCGACGACCGGTCGTTCTCATGCCTTTATCTGAAGGAAGGGCGGCTTATCGCCATCGATGCAGTCAATGCGCCGCGAGATTTCGTTCAGGCCAAACCACTCATCGCAAATGCGGCGTCACCAGACCGGGAGATGATGGCCGATCCCGAAACGATGTTAGTCGATCTGGCCTGACGGTTTACTCCGGCAACTCGATCGTCAACTGCCCTTCCATTGCAATGGGACCTACTTCCGTCTTATAAGCCTTTGCAGACAAGGTCTCGACGGCTTCCATCTCGAGCCCCTCGAAACGACCGCTGCCGCCGTAGACCCGCCCTGTACGCAGCGCACCCGGCCCATTCGTAATCGTGCCGTGCCAGTTACCTAACCAGGTATCGTCGGAACTCCAGCGAGCCGGAATCACAATATCGCGCAGAAACGCCCAATGATTTTCGGACTGTTCGATCAGCATCGTTCCCTGCCCTGGCAGATAGATATACCAGGCGCTGTCGATCAGCGCTTCACCGTTGAGCAGGTGCGTGCGCTCAGACTGCGACGAAAACTTCACGCCGATTCCAACCGGCAGGTTGCGGCCATCGCGAAGAATCGTGACGAGTGTATTTGTCAGCCGAATCGGCTTTTCCCAGAGCTGCAGCACCCTGGCCGGAAAAGGATGAACACTCGACGTACCGTCATTTGTGAACATGATCGAATTTTCGGCGACTGCCGAGTAACGGAGCGCCACCTGTTGGCGATCGCTGACCGCCAGCGGCGATAACGATGCCTGTGCCGAAAGCGGATTGTAGTAAATCAACGCAATCGCGGACACACCGCCAACCACGAAGCCGAGGAAAAGTGCCGTCAGATACTTCACTCCGCGAGCTCCTCCTCGGGTTCATAAAATTCACTGCTGACGAAAGTCATGAGAAGTTCGATGCGTCCCGCCGGCGCATCCTCGGGACCCGTAGTATCGGCGATCCAGCGTTCGTCAATCTGGCCACGCAAAGAACCGAATTCACGCGTGCCTGCGCGCAGCGTGCCAACCCGATTCGTGCCATTGACCGATTCCGGCCGCATTTCCACGAAAACGGACCCACGTGCCGGCAAATGCAGGACCCAGTCAATGTGGCTGCCGAGTTCCGGATCCTCGAACGCAAAGCGACTGGCAACGCCGATTACCGCGTCACGCGAATTGCGAAGCTTGAATAGTTCACCACGCACGTTGCTGAAGCGCGGATCCTCCGGCCACTCCATGCCCGGCGGCAACGCTTGTGCCTGTCCCTGTGCACCGATCATGATCCGGTCCATCGGAATCTTGACGTAAAACGCCTCTGTGTTTCCGCCATTGAGTGCCACGGAAATAATCGAATTCTCGCGGTACTGATCTACGGCGGGCACATAGTGCAGCGCCGCAAAAACACCTGCGATTCCCAGCAAGATTCCGAACATGAATGTCTTGATCAACTGCGGTCCCAATAGACACCGCCCCATCGGGCGACAAGAACCAATTTTAGATAAATTGAACCGGTCGTCACGCCGGCAGTGGTCAATTTGTGACAGAGCGCACACCGGATCGCGGGAATGGGCCTGCGCGTGCGTATAATCCCCGGCAAAACAACACTGGGTGCGAACGTGTGTTAAAGCCAATTTGCCTTTGGTCCGGTCCGCGAAACCTGTCTACGGCCCTGATGTACAGCTTCGCGCAGCATGATGGCATCAAGGTTGTTGACGAACCGCTGTACGGACACTATTTGCGGGTTACCGGCGCCAGACACCCGGGCCGTGACGACGTCATTCGAGCCACGAACTGCGACGGCGATGCACGTATGCGGGAACTACTCGCCGAACAGCGCACGCTGTCCGACACACGCCTGTTTATGAAACACATGGCCCATCACCTTGTCGACCTGGATCTTTCATTCCTGAATCAGACCGAGAATATTTTCCTGATCCGTGACCCGCGCGAAATGCTGCCATCGCTCACGATTCAGCTGCCCGATGCCAAACTCGAGGACACCGGTCTGAGGCGCCAGTGGGAACTGTTTGACTCTCTCAACGATACAGGTCGTAGGTCGTCGATCCTGGACTCCAGAGAATTGTTGCTGGACCCGCAAACGGTGCTGCAGCAACTTTGTCGGCAAATCGAATTGCCATTCACAAGGCGAATGCTGGATTGGAAATCGGGACCGCGGCCCGAAGATGGTGTTTGGGCGCCGCACTGGTATCGTGCCGTACACGACAGTACGGGTTTTATGCCATTCAAGGCGAAATCGGACTTTCCGGAACGCCTGAATACCCTGCTGGAAGAGTGCCAACCGTGGTACGAGCGATTGTTCGCGCACGCTATTCGCGCTAGCCGCAACGGAGACCTTTGTTGAATCCCATCGATCCGCGAAACGCCGACATTCTTGTCGGTATCAACAATGAACTGAAGCCCCGCAATGATGCACGAATATCGGTATTCGACAGCGCAGTGCAGGGCGGTGACGCAGTCTGGGAAGGTCTTCGCGTCTACAAAGGACGTATCGCGGCCCTGGATGAACACCTGGAGCGCCTGCAAAATTCTGCAAAGTCACTGGCGTTCGCAAGTGTGCCATCAAGCGAGGACATACGTCAGTCAATTTTCGAAACTCTCGAGGCCAATGGCATGCGTGACAAAGTTCATATTCGCCTGACATTGACGCGCGGCGAGAAAATCACTTCCGGCATGAATCCGAAGCTTAACCAGTCAGGTTGCACACTGATTGTTCTCGCTGAATGGAAGCCGCCCGTATATTCCGACGAAGGTATTCGCGTCGTGTCCGCGGCGACGCGTAGAAACTCGCCAGAGTGTCTCGACTCGAAAATTCACCATGGCAACCTGTTGAACAATATCCTCGCCTCGATTGAAGCGAACGTCGCCGGAGTTGACAGCGCGATCATGCTTGACGTCAACGGCTTCATTTCCGAGACAAACGACACGAACGTTTTCCTCGTACGACAAGCATGATCGCGCTGTCAACTCCGGCGACGATCATGCTTGACGTCAACGGCTTCATTTCCGAGACAAACGACACGAACGTTTTCCTCGTACGACAAGATTGTGTGCAGACGCCACATGCAGATAGCTGCCTTCCGGGCCTTACTCGGCGCATGATTCTGGACATTTGTGCGGCGCAGGGCATTCTCGCTGAGGAACGCAATCTTTCGCTTGCAGAACTCTATACGGCGGACGAAGTATTTACCTCGGGGACCATGGGTGAGTTGACGCCGGTGCTGGTGGCGGACGGCCGCACGATTGGCGACGGCGGCGTCGGACCAATGACACAACGCCTGCAATCACTGCACCACGACTATGCCTTCGATAAGGGTACGCCGTTGCCGTTCTAAGCTAGTCCGCCGCGAAATAATGCGCCAGGTATTCATCGAAGTCGATCTCGTCCGATGCCTCGATGTCGCGCTGCCGCAAAATGGACTCCCGAGCCTCGTTGCCAAGTTCATCGTACCGGGAGTCGGACAATGGCGTGATTGACGCGAAGTAGTCCCGGTGACCTGTCGATGACGCCAGGGCAAAATCAAAAAAACTGCAATTTGCGGACCGCAGTTCCTGGAGTACACGTGCCGAGGGCGTATTGTCCGGTTCGGCGACAAGTGCCCGCGATGCATTGACTGCGCCAATATAACTGTCGCCACCTTCAGACTTGTCAATCATCTCAGCAACCCCCGCGACGCCGTCCAGAATACGACCTGCCCAGTCGGTGAGCGACGTTTCAGCACCATCGCGCCGCAGGCGTAGCTGAGGATCTCTGCCATATCGCGCAGTCTCCAGCTGGTTCGATTTCACCTCGTCGAGACCCGCGCAATCGAAGGGCGCACTATTCTCAAGCAAACAATACACCAGAAACGCCTCAGCAAAGCGCATCGTATTTTGATTGATACCGCAGGGATCGAACAGGTTGATATCGAGCGATCGAATTTCGACATATTCAACGCCACCTCGCCGCAACGCGGCGGTCGGACGTTCGCCCGAGCGAGCGACACGTTTTGGCCGCACCGGACTGTAGTACTCGTTTTCGATCTGCAATTGACAGGCATTTAATTGCCTGTACACACCATCGACCTTCACCCCTATTTTCGCGTAGGCGGGTTCGAGCGTCTGAATCGACGCCGACAGGTCGCGAATGTATTCATCGATATCGTTCAGGCTGATGTTGATACGCGATTGCGTCTGGTTGTTGTAACCGAGGTCGCTCATGCGCAACGATGTGCCGAACGGCTCGTACCAGGTTTCGTCGTTGAGTGATGGCATTCGCACGTGGCCCTCGCCCGCAAACGACTTGCACAGGGCCGGCGATGCCCCGAACAGGTACAAGAGTAACCAGCCGAAACGCCGGACATTGCGTATCAATGCCAGGTACTGTTCCGAACGAAATTCATCCTCGTCGCGCGAATCCCCGAGCAGCTGTGCGTACGGAGCCCAGAATGTTTCAGGCAGTGAATAATTGAAATGCACGCCCGCGATGGTTTGCATGCTCCGACCATATCGGTACCCCAGACCACGGCGATAAATTGTCTTCATCTGACCGACGTTGGAGTCACCATAGCGCGCCAACGGGATTTCAGGGTCGTCTGGAATCCGGCATGGCATGCTCGCCACCCAAAGCAATTCGTCGCCGAGGTTTTTGTACGTGAATTGATGAATGTCGCAGATCGCCCGCAGCGTCTCCCAGGTGTTTCGATAGGCCGGCGTGACGAATTCGAGCAAAGCCTCGGAGAAATCGGTCGTAATGTACCGATTGGTTAAGGCCGAACCCAGTGCCTCCGGGTGACCCGTTTGCGACAGGTAGCCGTTCGTATTGACTCGCAGTGACTCCTTTTCGATGCCTTTGCGCCCACCCGCAAAATCAATGTCAGCGTTTGCGGCAATTGCCATAAGTCGCTTTTCGAAAGTATCAGTCAATACAATTTCCGACAGTTACAGGAGCCGATGTACCCGCATCACTTTTACCATAAGCGAAAAAGCTTCGCATGACATTGATTGGGTTTCTATCCCGGCCACGGATACATAGAGAAAAAGCCCGGGTAATCGCACAAATCGGAACTGACACTACCGTGGACTGCAGGTACTATGTACCTATGAATGATTCACCTTTGCGTCGTCTCCGTGACCGAGCCGGCGGCTCTCCAACATTGATTAACGAAGGCTGCAAAATAACGGGTCTCATAAGCGGTAGCGGCGACTTTCAGATCGCCGGCGAAGTCGATGGTGATTGCGAGATCGACGGAACCGTCACGTTGACCAAAACCGGATTCTGGAACGGCACGATCAAGGCGGATCACATTGTCGTAGCGGGTCATGTCGACGGTGACATCGTTGCTACCGGCCGCGTAGAGATCACGGACACGGCCAAAATAGCCGGTACGGTCTCCGCCGACGCCATCGCGGTCGCAGAAGGTGCCGTGGTCGAAGGTATTATGAAAACTACGGGACGGAGAGATCCGACCGAATTTGTCGAGAAAAGGCAGTCAGACTAAGGCTTTCAGGGCCTTATGTTGTTCGTTTGGTAAATTATACGCGCGGCCCATGGGCGGGTGATACACTGGCCGCAGGGCACTTTTGAGTGTCCGCGCAAGTCCAAACAATAATCACAACAGGCCTATGGACGCCCGCCATGACCACCAGCAAAACACCAAGATACCTGCTGCTTGCCCTGATGCTCGGTATCGCTGTGTCCGTCATCATGTTGTCGGTGCTTTACGGCCAGTACCGATGGCTGGCCGGGGAAATCGTTACCCGAAGTTCCGCCGAACATAACAGTTTTCTCGAGGCGAGTTTCGAGCGTCGGGCGCTCTCCCAGATGACCGGTATTGCTACGGCCCTTGCGCCTGCCGCCGATGACCCGCGCGCCGTTTTGAAGGTCCTGGACCATTCGCTGGCTGGCAACAAGACGATAACGGGGCTCCGATTTACGAGTTCCGACTCAAACATTACGCAATCCGGAAGCTTCCCGGTCGCCACGATATCGGGCGACATGACCTGGCTGCAGAACAATCTGATCCTTGCATTACCAGTCGTCGCCGACGGCGTGTCGCTGGGGGCGCTCACTGCTTCGTTTCAGCTTGACCAACTCCACGCGGCATCGCGGCAATTCGCGGCCGAGGTCGTAGCGACAGAAATCAAAATACGCCGGGTCAGCTACGGCTGGGTGGGCCTGGGTACGCTGGCAATAGTGGTCGCATGTGGTCTCGTTGTCTGGCTGATCGCACGTAACCAAACCCTGAGAATTCGGGAACTCAAACGGCAGGCCGAAAAACTCCAGGAAGCCGATTTTGGCGAGCCATTGCCCGAAACACGCGACGACGAGCTCGGCGAACTCGCGTCGGTGTTCAACGCGATGCGAGACCGCTTGCAAACTACAACGATTAGCCGGGACTACGTAGACAGTATTCTCTCGAGCATGAACGACTCCATTATTGTTACGACAAAGGACGGCACGATAAAGCGCATTAACAAGGCGACGACGCGTTTGCTTGGGTACGAGGAAGATGAGCTCGTTAATTCGTCAATCGATTTTGTGATCGACAAAAAGAAGAGCGGCTCACTTGTTGAAAATTCACCGTCGGGTCTGCCACGCGAGGTGTTTTTTGAGAGCAAGGTCGGTGAGTCGATTCCGGTGTCGTACTCGTGCTCGGCGCTTGAGGGTAAAGAGGCCGAGTCGGGTGATCGCATTTACGCGGCACAGAATATTACCGAACGTCGACGGGCGGAGCAGCGAATTCGCTATCTCGCCCGTATCGACGCATTGACCAAAATTCCGAATCGCATGCAGTTTCAGCATTTGCTACAGCGAACAATTGCCAGGGCACGCCGCAGCGGCAGCGCACTTTGCCTGTTCTATGTCGATATTGATCATTTCAAGGATATCAACGATACGTTCGGCCACCTTGCCGGTGACACAACACTCGAAACAGTTGCAGAACGGCTGTCGGCCGTGCTTCCCGATAAGACGGTCATTGGTCGTCTGGCCGGCGATGAGTTTGCTGTAATCGTCGACGGTACCAGCGCTGACGCCAAAGGCGTGGAAGGGATCGACAAATTGGCCAGGCAGATGCTCAGCCGTCTCGCCGATCCGTTCCTGGTTCAGGGCCATGAGGTATTCATGACGGCGAGCATGGGACTCGCGTGTTACCCGCACGACGCGGCAAATGTCATCGACCTGATACGCAACGCCGATGCAGCTATGTATCACGCGAAGAAGGCCGGCGGTAACCTGCATGCTTACTACAAGCCTCAGATGAACGAGGCGGCGGTCGAACGGCTAATGACCAAGAGCAAGCTCAAACGGGCGTTCGAGCGCGACGAACTCCTGGTGCACTATCAGCCCAAGTACAACCTTGAAACCGGCGAGGTCTTCGGTGCCGAGGCGCTGGTTCGCTGGGAGCTGCCCGAGCGCGGTCTGATTCTGCCCGCCGACTTCATCCCGATTGCCGAAGAAACCAACCTGATCGTCGAGATCGGCGAGTGGGTACTCGATAAGGTTTGCGAGGATTTCAGATACTGGCAGCGCTCGGTGAGCTCTCCTGGCAGGGTCTCGGTAAACCTGTCACTCAAACAATTGCGGCAACCGAACTTCGCAAATCGTATCGGTTCGATACTGCGCAGTTACGAGGTGTCGCCGACGTCGCTCGAACTTGAAATTACGGAGACGACGTTGATGGAGGATCCTGAAAAAACAATCAGGCTGCTGGATCAACTGTATGCTCTCGGCCTTCACCTCGCCATCGATGACTTCGGCACAGGCTACTCGTCGCTGAGTGCATTGCAGCAATTTCCGATCAGCACGCTGAAGATCGACCAGTCCTTTGTTCGCGATGTGGCGATAAATCCGGACGATGCGACACTTGTCAGCACCATCGTGCAGATGGGTCAGAATCTTCACATGGACGTCGTCGCTGAGGGCGTCGAGAACGAAGATCAGCTAAATTTCCTGCAGACTTTGGGCTGTACCTATGTGCAGGGCCTGCTGTTCGGCCGGCCCATGAGCTCTGACAACTACCTGGAATTATTAGTTGCGCAGGCCGAAGGCACAGATTCATACCGCGCCCTGTTCGCTTAATTGGCAACGAACCGTCGCAGAATACCGGCGGATATTGTCCCTTCCCTCGTATCGACATCCTGTTTAGAATAGGACGATCAATGAGCATCAATTTCAAAATTGCGATCGCTGCAACGATTTTGTTTATCGCCCCCGTCGCACTCGCCTGCAACTATCCGAAACGCGCTAACCTTCCCAACGGTTCGACGGCGAGCAAAGAAGATATGCTCGCCGGACAGCGGTCAGTCAAAGCCTATATGGCGACGATGGAGGAATACCTTACTTGCATCGACTCGGGCGGGAAAAATGCGGTCGCGGCACTGATTGACCCGACTGATGAGGAACTCGCCAGGCGTGAGGCGGCCAACACGAAAAAGTACAACGCAGCCGTTGAGGAAATGGAGTTGACCGCCGCACGATTCAACGAAGAAGTGCGGGCCTACAAGGCTCAGGGCAAGTAAGCATCGTTAAAGCTTGTCGATCTCCTTCCTGAGGTCAAATTTGCTCTCTGTAACTATGCGCTCGAGGACGCGAACGCGCTCTTCGAGTTCTTTGATTTGCGCCTGCGTTTCGTCAACATTGGCGCCACTTTCTTCTTTGCTGGCGCGTGCCTTCAGGAACTCAGTCACCACGCCCGCGATACTGACTATCGCCACAATACAAACGACATAAAACAACGTGTTCATCAAAGCGTTCCCTTATATTTGGTTTTTTTACTGTTTTTCCAGGTCCCGAAATTCCCGGTCAAGCTGGTAGCGGGACGACGTGACGTATTTCTCCAGCTTCGCGAGGCGGCGGTCAAGCGATCCGAAGCGGCGCCTGACGTCACTCATGGTCTGTGACGGCGACGAGCGCAGCGCCTTGCGAAATTCGGGGTCGACTTTCGGTTTCAGGGCATTTATCGATCGCGCGGGCACGAGAAGGACAACTGCGAGATAGGCAATTGCTCCCATTGGTGGATTCATCAGGAAGCCAATGGCGGCCAGACAGCGTGTGACCTTCAAATTGAAACCGAAGTACTCAGCCAGCCCGCCGCAAACTCCGCCGAGGATAGAATGATCGACACTACGATAAAACCGGCGACCCGGAATTGACGCAGATCGGATCATGAACGTCTCCAGCTCTCGCCGTGACGACGGCGCCAGAATTCGAACTCGGTCTCACGCCCCGAGTAGATCAATGGCCTTTCACGAATCAGGACCGTCGCACCCAGGTAAATAGCAGCGGTCAGCCAGAAAAAGAGAAAAAGGCTGATGGCCGTAATGATGCGAACGGCGCCAAGATTCAGGTTAAAGCGGTCAGCAATACCGGCGCAGACGCCGAAAACCCAGCCGTTCTCCCGGTCGCGGTAAAGGCCGCGCCAGGGGCCGCGGTCGATATTCCAGCTGCGTTGGCTCATGGTTGTTTCCTCCAGTCTTGCGGCTCGTCGTCGAGAATTTTCTCAAGCGTATCGATTCGATCCTCCAGGCGTTGCGACATCACGTACATGTCTTCCAGCATTTTCTCGTCATCGCCCGAAATCTCGCGAGACTGCTTCCACTTGGTGACGAAGTGCAGCACGACGATCAATGGTACGACTACCGTCAGGAACAAAATAATGGCAAGGTCGCTCATCGCTGCTAGTCAACCTCCGCCGGACGCTCGGCTGAAACTCGTTGCTTCAGTTCATCGAGTTCCTGCTGTACGGATTCTTCGGCTTCAAGGCTCGCAAATTCGTGCTTCAGACCCTTCGGTAGTCCGAGATCGTAGGCTTCGATGCGACCCTCGACATCGTCGATCCGTCGTGTGTACTGCTCGAATCTCACCATCGCATCTTCGATCTTGTAATTGTAGATTTTCCTGCGCGCGGCCAGTCGACTGTTGGCGGTCTTGTGACGAGCCAGCAGCGCCTTTTGCCTGGCTTTCGCATCCTCAAGTTTCGCCTCGAGGCGTGCAATGTCCTCGTTCAACTTGGCGAGGCCTTCGTCAACAGCGCCGTAATCTTGCTTCAACGAGTCAGTGGCGGCAGAGACGCGTGATTTCTCGACCAACGCGGCTTTTGCCAGATCCTCTCGTCCCTTGCGTATGGCAAGCTCGGCTTTGTCGTCCCAGTCTTGCAGTTCCCGGTCCATCGACTCCAGCTTGCGATTCAAATCCTTCTTGTCAGCGATGGAACGAGCGGCCGCGGATCGAACCTCGACCAGCGTGTCTTCCATCTCCTGGATCATCAGGCGAACGATCTTCTCGGGATCTTCAGCCTTGTCGAGAATCGCGTTGATATTGGAGTTCACGATGTCTGAGAATCTCGTAAAAATGCCCATGGCAGGTCCTCTGTTATCGGTAAGTGTCACTGTTACATATTGCAGCTTCCGTGCCAGACCGCGGCCAGGGTGCTTAAGCGATTGATCTAAAACCCTATTTCCCGGGAATTGTCACAAGACCAGGCATCGGATGGTCGGCTAATTTAACCATTTATTGGTGTTATCCGCCTAAATACGGGTATATTGACCAATGGATGCATCCCGCCCCGTTCAGCCTATCATCGGTGAGGCCCCGGCGTTCCTCGAAATGCTGGAGCATGTGTCGCGGGCGGCGCCATTGTCCAAGCCCGTACTCGTCGTTGGCGAACGAGGTACCGGCAAGGAGCTCATTGCCTCGCGTTTGCATTTCCTCTCAGGTCGATGGGAAAACAGCCTGGTGAAAGTCAATTGTGCTGCCCTGACCGAGTCGATACTGGAGTCAGAGTTGTTCGGTCACGAGGCCGGTGCATTCACGGGGGCACAGAAAACGCACATAGGCCACTTCGAACGCGCCGATGGCGGCACGATGGTCCTCGACGAGCTCGCCACGATTTCCCTGCGAATGCAGGAGAAGATCTTGCGGGTGGCTGAGTACGGGGAGATTCAGCGCGTAGGCGGCAGCAAAACGCTCAATGTCGACGTCCGTATCGTGGGTTCCACGAATGCGGACCTCCGGGCGCTGGCCGCGGACGGCAGGTTTCGCAAGGATCTGCTGGATCGTCTCGCATTCGACGTTGTTACGGTGCCGCCCCTGCGAGAACGCATCGAGGATATCTTGCCGCTGGCCTATGCGTTTGCAGTCAACATGTCGAGTGAACTAAAGTGGCCCCTGTTCCCCGGGTTTGGTCCGCGCGCATCATCGACGCTGCTGCGACATGACTGGCCAGGAAACGTTCGGGAATTGAAAAACGCGATTGAACGCTCCGTCTATCGGTCTGCCGAGCCGGAGGATCCGATCATGGCGATCGCTTTCGATCCGTTTGACTCTCCCTACGTACCGGCAGAACCGGCTGCCCGGCGATCGGCGCCGGCGGCGGCGCCGAAACGCGCCCCGCTGCTACCGACCGATTTAACCGAAAGACTGAAAGACGTCGAGACGGACCTGTTGCGTGCCGCACTGGAAAAATCCCGCTTCAACCAACGCATGGCCGCCGACCTCCTGAACCTCAGCTACGATCAGCTGCGCGGCAAACTTCGCAAATACGATATTAACTATCGTCCCGGTAACGACGCACGTAAATAGCCGCTGTTGTAAACAGGCCGCAGACGACGAGCCCCGCCCAGAGCGACGGACTGGCAACGAATCGTCCGATGTCCAGGGCAGAGAGAATACTGACC
>CAYLTW010000074.1:0-14266 GCA_964386735.1 uncultured Woeseiaceae bacterium | reverse complement strand
GGCGAGCGCTTCGCCGTGACCGTGATCGCCGGTGAGCGCCCCGAAATATTGTAGGAGCCGCCATCCATGAAGGGCTGCGAATGGGGGGACTCTTCATCGAAAATACACCGAGGCCGGCGAAGCCGGTCGACAGGCGCCGAAGGCGAGGTGCCGCAGGCACCGTCCAACCGCAGCGCAGCGAGCCATTTCGATGAGGAGCCACCCATTCGCAGCCCATGTACTCGACTGTGCGGGTTGGGGAGGTTCCTGCGTCAGGACAGAACGCGCTTAATCGTAGCGCCAACTTGCCGAAATTTTTCCTCGATGCGCTCGTAGCCACGATCAACGTGGTAAATCCGGTCAACAAGCGTATCGCCGTCGGCGGCGAGACCCGCGAGGACAAGGCTCGCCGAAGCCCGAAGATCCGTGGCCATGACCGGCGCTGCCGTCAATCGATCCACGCCCCTGATGATCGCGGTATTGCCTTCAATCTGGATATCCGCGCCCATGCGTTGCAACTCCAGTATGTGCTGGAAGCGATTCTCGAATATCGTTTCTGTCACCGTGCCGACGCCGTCGGCGATCGCATTGAGTGCGCAAAATTGTGCCTGCATGTCGGTTGGAAATGCCGGGAAGGGTGCCGTCCGGATATCCACCGATACCGGGCGTTGACCCTTCATATCCAATTCGATCCAGTCGTCGCCTGTCGTTACGGACGCACCAGCTTCGCGCAGCTTGATCAACACCGCCTCGAGCGTTTCGGGTGCCGTGTCGACGACGCGGATCTTGCCGCCCGTTATCGCCGCAGCAACCAGGTAGGTTCCGGCCTCGATACGATCCGGTAATACTGAATAGTCGCCGCCACCAAGTTCGTCGACCCCCTGAACCGTAATCGTGCTGCTTCCGGCACCCTCGATCCTGGCACCGAGCGCGATCAGAAATTTCACGAGATCCGTGACCTCCGGCTCCCGAGCGGCATTCTCGAGTACCGTTTCGCCCCGGGCAAGCACGGCGGCCATCAACAGATTCTCGGTGCCGGTCACCGTCACCGTGTCGAACACGATGTGCGCACCCCGGAGCCTGCCCGCGCGCGCCCTGATAAAACCGCTCTCGACGCTTACATCCGCGCCCATTGCCTGCAAGCCTGCGACATGCAGATTGACCGGCCGCGCGCCAATGGCACATCCGCCTGGCAGAGACACATCGGCCTCACCAAAGCGGGCGACCAGCGGCCCGAGTACCAGTATCGAGGCTCGCATGGTTTTGACGAGATCGTAGGGCGCTTCCCGGTTCGAAACCGTGCTCGCATCCACCTCGATATTGAGATGGTCATCAATAGTGACCTGCACGCCCATCGTTTGTAACAGGGAGATTGTCGTCGTGACATCCTTCAGGTGCGGAACGTTGCGTACCGTGACACGCTCAGTCGCCAGCAAGGTGCCTGCAAGAATGGGCAATGCCGCATTTTTGGCACCGGAGGTCCTAACGGTGCCACCGAGCCGCTCCCCCCCTTGAATAAGTAGCTTGTCCACAGGAAATCAGGCGTCGCCCGCCTGCTGCTGGAATTCGGCCGGGGTATAGGCCCTTATTGATAGTGCATGAATTTCGTTTCCCACAAGCGCGCCAAGGCATTTGTAAACCAACTGGTGCCGGGCAATCGAGCGCTTGCCGTCAAATTCGTCGGCGACGACCAGTGCCTCAAAATGCGTATTGTCGTCGCTCGCGACCCTGACGATGGCGCCGGCGATTCCAGCTTCGATAAGACTCGCTATCTCGGTAGGCTCCATTTGGCTTGATTCTCTGTTGCGACGGAGGGCGCGCAGTGTAACCGCATTTTCGGGGGCTTCCCAATGCGGCGCGCCGATTGTGTATGATACGCCGCTCGAATCGGCCCGCCGGCCGGCGGGCCGGTACACCGCCCTGTCGCAGGTGGTCCAGGGACTTCATAATCGATCCAATGTTTTTCTATGGTGTAGAGATAGTCGGCGGCCTCGCCCTCCTGATATGGGGTGCGGATCGCTTTGTGCACGGCGCGGCGTCCGGCGCGCGGACGCTGGGTGTGCCACCCCTCATGATCGGCTTGACAATCGTCGCCTTCGCGACGTCGGCGCCCGAAATACTCGTGTCGGTCGTAGCGTCTTTGCGCGGCCAGCCTGGATTGGCCCTTGGCAACGCCATCGGCTCAAATATCGTCAATATCGGCCTTGTGCTTGGTTGCACGGCGATGTTGAGACCGATCCAGCTTCGATCAGCGACGTTACGACGCGAGATGCCTGCTCTGCTGGCGGTTTCGCTGTTGACGGTCTCGTTGTTCCTCGACACGTTTCTGTCACAAATTGACGGGCTCGTCATGCTCACGGGCCTGGTTATCGTCATGATCTGGCTGGCTCGCCTCGGCATGCGCTCCGCCAAAAATGACCCTCTCGTCGAAGATTTCGAGGCAGAAATCCCGCAACATGTCAGCATCAGGGCGGCAATCACCTGGTTCATCATTGGCCTCGGCACGCTGTTGGTAGGCGCGAACTACCTTGTCGACGGCTCGATCGAAGTTGCACGCGAACTCGGCGTTAGCGAGGTGGTGATCGGCATTACCCTGGTCGCGCTCGGCACGAGTGTTCCGGAATTGGCCGTATCGATCATCAGCGTGCTGAAAAAGGAGTACGGCCTGGCGATCGGCAACATTGTGGGCTCGAATATCTTCAACCTGCTGGCCGTCATCGGTATCGCCGCCACAATCGCGCCGACGGCCATTGCACCGTCGGTCCTGTCACTGCACATCTTCGTAATGGTCGCGTTCACACTGGTACTTTTCGCGATGACCTACGACTATGACGGCAAAAGCGAATTGTCGCGGCTCGAGGGGTTCGCCCTGGTTACAGCGTATATTGCTTATACCTCCTATGTCGTCGTCCAAAACGTTTAAAATAGCATCGTGCCTGAAAAACTAAGCAACGAGGAACTGCTGGACCTCGCCCGCGAGACACTCGATATCGAGGCGCGGGCCGTGCAGCGTATGGGTTCGCGACTCAGCGACGATTTCGCGGCCGCGTGCCGCCTGTGCATCGATACGCCCGGCCGTGTTGTCGTAACCGGCATGGGTAAATCCGGCCACATTTCGTCCAAGATCGCGTCAACACTTGCCAGTACGGGCACGCCGGCATTTTTCATGCACCCGGCCGAGGCCAGCCACGGCGATCTGGGCATGATCACTGATCAGGACCTGCTGCTGGCAATTTCCTACTCCGGAGAGACGGCGGAAGTCGTTACGATTCTCCCGCTCGTGAAGCGCATGGGCGCAAAACTGGTGACAATGACGGGCAATCCCGACTCCACGTTGGCGAAAGCGGCCGACGTGCATCTGGATGTCGGCGTGACAGAGGAGGCCTGCCCGCTGAACCTGGCGCCTACGGCCAGTACCACAGCAACTTTGGCCATGGGCGACGCGTTGGCTGTTGCCCTGTTGAAGAGTCGCGGATTCACTGCCGAAGATTTCGCACGTTCGCATCCCAGCGGCAGCCTGGGCAAACGCCTGTTGCTGCGCGTCTCCGACGTTATGCGCTCCGATGGCGAGGTGCCCGCCGTGTCATCTGACGTCAACCTGCGAGACGGCCTGATGGAAATGACGGAAAAGGGGCTTGGCATGACGGCGATTATCGACGGTGATCGCAAGATTCTCGGTATCTTTACCGATGGTGATCTGCGCCGTGCGCTCGATGACGGTGCCGACGTCCACAAGACGAAAATGAGCGACATCATGCATACCGACTGCAAGACGACCACGGCCGATATTCTCGCCGCCGAAGCCATTCACGTCCTCGAAGAAAACAAAATAACGTCCCTGCTCGTGACCGACGAAAATCAGCGTCT
Organism: uncultured Woeseiaceae bacterium; assembly: GCA_964386735.1. Taxonomy (GTDB): domain Bacteria; phylum Pseudomonadota; class Gammaproteobacteria; order Steroidobacterales; family Woeseiaceae; genus UBA1847. The sequence goes on along the minus strand of CAYLTW010000074.1, from coordinate 10,420 downwards.
CGTCGGTGCACTCAATATCCACGACCTCTTTCGCGCGGGCATCATGTGAACGTGAAATCACCCACGAACCCGCTTGCCAATGTTCGTCTCGTAGCCTTCGACTTGGACGGAGTCTTTACGGATGGGCGGTTTTTTCTTTCTGACGACGGCGTCGAATTCAAATCGTTTTGTACCCAGGACGGATTCGGAATCCGCCAATTGCTGAAAAGCGGTATCGAAGTTGCCGTCATCAGCGGCCGAAAGTCCGAGGCGGTTGAACGCCGCATGCACGAATTGGGGGTCAGTCATGTCGTTCTTGGCTGCAACGACAAGACTGCGGCTTTCGATACGCTAACTGAGAAGCTTGGCATCAGCGCTGCGGAAAGCGCTTTCGTCGGCGACGATATTCCTGACTTGCCGTTGCTAAGCAAGGTCGGTTTCTCCATCGCCGTAGCGAACGCCGTGTCCGCCGTTCGTGAGTATTGTGACTACACAACCGAAGCCGGCGGCGGCAACGGTGCCGTCCGGGAGGTGTGTGAACTGGTGCTTGCGGCGCGGGGCGAGGAGCAATCTTGAACCCTCGAAGTATGATAATCCTGGCCCTGTTAATCGTCGCTGCGATCGGCAGCTGGTACCTGTCGCGGAAAAACGCCCCAACAACTGCCGAAGAGCTGAACAACAACTACGAGCACCATGGTTATTACCTGAAATCAGCGAGAATTCTCGGTACCGGTGCGGATGGGTCGCTGCTGTATGAGATTAACGCCGTGCGCGCCGAACAGCGCAGCGATGATCGTATCGAATTCACCGATGTGCGTATCGCGTATTCGCCGAAAAGCAAAGTGTCGTGGATTGTTGACGCCGATATGGCAACGCTGTACCCGAACCAGCAACACATTCTGCTTGAGGGCCATGTGCGGGCAGTTAGCGAGCGCGGGTTTTCCGGTCATGCCACCGAAATTCGTACGAAATTGCTTGAGTTGGATCCGGAGAATTTTATCGCCGAGACGGATGAGCGCGTGCAAATCCGGATTGGCGCGCGCAGCCTGACCGCAACCGGCATGCTAGCATCGCTGAATGACAATCAGCTCGAACTCAAGTCGAATGTCAGCGGCAAATTCGCGCCCTGAATACCTGATAAGAATGCCTGAATCGTTGAAAATCCGAATACTGCTCTTGCTCCTCGCAAGCGCTGCAATGTTTAGCGTGTCGCCGGGTGCAGCGAACGCTCAGCTGTCGGACCTGCGGTTGCCGATCTCGCTTGATGCAGATTCCACAGACTATGACGGCAAGAATTCCATGTTGATGTTCAAGAACCTGCGGCTATCGCAGGGCAACATCGGAATTGAGGCCGATGAAGGCCGCGCCAGCAAACTAGACTTTGAGGACAGTGTGTGGCGATTCTCCGGCAACGTTAGAATCGACGTTGAGAACGGCCACATCGAATGCGACTCAGCCGATTTGCAGTTCCTTGATCACCAGCTGCATTTTGCCGATATTGAAGGCAGCCCTGCCACATTCGAATTGACACGCGTCGGAAGCGAAGACACGACTTATGCCGAGGCAGGAAAACTTCGCTACGACCTTGTGGCCGGCACGATCGAATTTTCCGAGAACGCCATGATCACCGAAGGCGGAAACCGGATTTCATCAAGCTTTCTCGTCTACAACATCACAGAACAGCGCATCAATGCTCAGTCCTCGGGAGACGGCGAAAACCGTGTGAAAATCATCTACACGCCGCGGGATGCGGCGCTGGCACCGGAAACTAATACTGACGTTGCGGAGGACGACGTTACGGACGAAGAGGAGACGCGGGGTGAAGTCGAGGACGACGATTCATGAGCATCCTCAGTGTTCAGGACATTTCAAAGAGTTACAAACTCCGCAAAGTCGTCAAAGGGCTATCCCTCGAAATCAAGAGCGGCGAAGTTGTTGGCCTGCTCGGCCCGAACGGCGCCGGCAAGACGACTGCGTTCTATATGATAGTTGGCCTGATCGCGGCCGACAGTGGCAATATTCTCTTGGACGAACAAGACCTTACGGCGCAACCGATGCACGTCAGGGCTCGCCTGGGCGTTGGCTACCTGCCGCAGGAAGCATCCATTTTTCGCAAGCTGACTGTCGAGCAGAATGTCCTGGCGATCCTCGAGAACCGTTCGGATTTGAAACGTGCCGGTCGCGAAGAAGAGCTTGAGAAACTGCTTGACGAGCTGCACGTCGGGCATGTTCGAGCCAGTCTGGGCATCAGTCTTTCCGGCGGTGAACGCCGACGCGTCGAGATTGCTCGCGCACTCGCCGCAAATCCGTTGTTCGTCCTCCTTGATGAACCTTTTGCCGGGGTGGATCCGATTTCCGTGCTCGACATTCAACGCATTATCAAACACTTATGCGAGCGCGATATTGGTGTATTGATCACTGACCATAATGTCAGGGAAACACTCGGAATTTGCGGCAGAGCCTATATACTGAGTGACGGCAGTCTCATCGCCTCAGGTTCGCCGGAAGATATTCTCGAGAATCAACATGTTCGCGAAGTGTATCTCGGACAGGAGTTCAAACTCTGAGGTAAAATACGCTTCGGACAACAGAAAAATCACCTGATGCTAAAACCATCGCTGCAGCTAAAACTTGGACAATCGCTGACGATGACACCGCAGCTGCAACAGGCTATTCGCCTGCTGCAATTGCCTGTACTCGAGTTAAACGCGCAAATTCAGGACGCGCTCGAAGAGAACATCATGCTCGAGATGGAGGACCTGCCTGACCTCCCCCGCACGAGTGGCGAAACCACGGTCGAAATCGAAACGATCAAAGCCGAGGACACCTGGCAATCGCGTTCCTCGGAGCGAATTCAGGATGGCGGTTGGAACGGCGACGGCCGGCCGGCCAGTGACTTTGCCGATGAGTCTGACAAGACCTTGCGCGAACATCTGCTCTGGCAGCTCGAAATGGAGCACTTCACGCCGCGCGAGGCGATCATCGGTGAGGCGCTCGTCGATGCGATTAACGATGATGGCTATCTGACCGTCGCACTCGATGAGATCAACGCCAGTGTCGATGACGAGGTTTCCGCCCTGGAAATCGAAGCGACGCTTGCCAAGGTTCAGGGTCTCGACCCCGTCGGCATCGGTGCAAGAAACCTGTCCGAATGCATCGTCCTGCAACTGCGACAACTGGATACGGCGACACCCGGTCTGCAGCTGGCCATAGTGCTCGCGACGGAACATCTTGACCTGATAGCCACGCAAGCGCTAGGCGAACTGCGCCGCACGTTACGAACCTCCGAAGAGGACCTCCACACGGCGCTCGCGCTCATCAGGGGCTGCAACCCGAAGCCCGGTCAGGCCGTCAGCCCCGTAACCGCCCAGTACGTGATCCCGGATGTTTTTGTTCGCAAAATTGACAAGCGCTGGCAGGTGGAAATCAGCCCGACCGGCGTACCGCGATTATCTGTGAACCAGACTTACGCGAAACTTCTGCGAGGGAGCGGCGATCATCCCGTATTGCGTTCGCAGTTGCAGGAAGCTCGCTGGTTGATTCGTAGCCTTGAGATTCGCAATGAAACCTTGCTCAAGGTGGCCACATGCATTGTCGCGCGACAGAACGCTTTTCTCGAGCAGGGCGATGAAGCCATGAAGCCCATGGTCCTCAAGGATGTAGCCGAGGAGATCGGCATGCACGAATCAACGATTTCCCGTGTAACTACAAACAAGTACATGCATACGCCGCGCGGCGTGTTCGAATTCAAGTACTTTTTCTCCAGCCATTTGGCATCCGCCAATGGCGAGGACCAGTCGTCCACGTCGGTTCGCGCGAAAATTCGCAAGCTAATCGGATCCGAGAACCCTGCCAAACCACTGAGTGACAGCAAGATTGCCAATCTCCTGGACAAGGAAGGTATTAAGGTTGCGAGACGGACCGTGGCGAAGTACCGTGAAGCGATGAACATTTCCTCGTCGAGCGAGCGCAGACAGCGTCCGACAAGGTAGTTTTTTGCAGGCAATAAGTATCATTCGCAACAGAAGGAGCCATTGACTACTGCTATCCTGATAACACGTTGAATAGCGCGCTGGAGCCTACAGGTCCGTGGGGGAGTGGCCGGCGACGTGCGTTGGACATGTCGAATATAGGAGACAACTATGCAATTGAATGTTTCGGGCCATCATGTAGAAGTAACCGACTCACTAAGAGGATATGTCGAGTCTAAAATAGAAAGGCTGGAACGACACTTCGACCTTGTATCAGACGTCCACTGCATTTTGACGGTGGAAAAACTGAGACACAAAGCGGAGGCGAAGGTAAGCGTAAGCGGTGGTACGATATTCGCCGAAACCACCGAAGAAGATATGTATGCGGCGATCGACAGCCTTGTGGACAAGCTTGACCGGCGGGTCAGGAAACACAAGGAAAAGATGGTCGATCACCATGCGAGAAAAACGCAAAAGAGAAAATTTGTCTAACCCATTAATTTAACCCGCGTGACCCCATCACGCGGGTTTTTCGGTTCATCAATCTACGATTCGGCAATGTTACTCGAAGAGATTTTCAAGCCCGACAGCGTTCTATGTAACGCGCAAGCGCGCAGCAAGAAACACTGCCTCGAAATTCTGAGCGAATTGCTGGTTCGCTCAATCCCCGATGTTGCCGCCGATTCCGTGTTCGCAGGTCTTATTAAACGCGAACGTCTGGGGTGCACCGGCCTCAGGCAAGGCGTGGCGTTTCCGCACTGCCGTGTTGAAGGGCTGGACAAGAGTTGCGCAGCGATGATCAAGCTGTCCAAGGCAGTAGATTTTGATTCCGCCGATGGCGATCCAGTCGACCTCGTATTTGGCCTGCTCGTTCCCGAGTATCTGGACGATTCGCATTATGCCGACATCAGCATGATAACGAGCGTACTGGGCGACGACGGTTTGCGCCTACGGTTACGCGAGTCGAATACGAGCAGCGATCTTTACGACGCATTGCTCGAAGGATGCGAAACTGCCGCATCACAAAAACAGCAGGCAGTTCAGAGCCCCTGATGCCGGCGCAACATTTATGCGAGATAAGCTGATGTCATCGGAGAGGCGCCTGATCATCGTCAGCGGACTGTCCGGTTCCGGCAAATCTGTCGCGCTTCATGTCCTTGAGGACCTGGGCTATTACTGCATCGACAACCTGCCAGCCGCATTGCTCCAGTCAGCTGTCAATGAAGTCACCTCCAGCGACGAGCAGCAAACCTCCTTACTTGCGGTGGGCATCGACGCCCGAAACCGTCGTCAGGACCTCGAAGCGTTGCCCAGCCTGATTAACAACTTTCGCGACCGGGATATCGCCACCGATGTGCTGTTTCTGCAGGCCAACGACGAGGTGTTGTTGAAGCGTTACAGCGAATCGCGCCGCCGCCACCCGCTCGCCGAGCAGGGTTCCGCTTTGCGGGCTTCGATTGACGCGGAGCGTGAGATGCTTACGGAGGTGAATAACTCGGCTGATTTAATCATTGATACCAGTCGCACCAGTATCTATGAACTATCGGACACGATTCGCGAACGCGTCGACCGGCGCAAGACCGAAACGATGTCTGTCCTGATTGAATCATTCGGTTTCAAAAACGGGATCCCGGCGGATGCAGATTTTGTTTTCGACCTGCGCTGCTTACCGAATCCGTATTGGAGCATGGAACTCAGGGGGCTAACCGGACTCGATACCGAGGTGCGGAATTTTCTTGATGCGCAGGAAAAATTTATCGACATGCACAGCGATATACTGCATTTCCTCAGGCGCTGGATTCCCGAGTATCGACGGGCGCACCGGGGCTACCTTACCGTTGCGATCGGGTGTACGGGCGGACAACATCGATCCGTCTACATGGTAAACAAACTCGCGGCATCACTCACCGAAATCGATGAACCAGTCAGTACCCGGCATAGTGAGATCAACGCGGCGCCGTAGGAACCCGCCATGCGGGCGATAACGGAACTAAACGGACAAATCATGCACCACCCAGCCGGGCGCGAATAATCTTGGAACCGCCGCACCGGTGGCGAAATCCAGGAGCTGCTCCTTGACTTTCATTGCATCCCGATAGCCGAGATCAATCAACTCGCGCGTGAACGACTGCTCGAACAAGAGATAGCTGGCCAGCCGGTTTTCCCGCGGCCCCTTGCCGCCGATACCGCGCAACAACATACGCAATGCAAGCGGCAATCGCTGGTGGTGCCGATGCGCTATGTCACGCAAGTCTTCGCTCGGCACGATAACCATCATGTCGATCGGGCGCATCTGCTTCAGCACGCCCTGGCGATGTTTTTCGGGCACAGCATCAATAACCTGGTTTATTCGCGTCATTCGCTCAAGGTCGGTGTACAGACCGTCCATAAAGAGTGTATCGAGCATATAGCCTGCAATCTGAGCATAGCTTGGGTAGTCCAGCACCGTATCCAGCTCCGGTGGTTCGACTGCAACTTCGTTTCGAACGCCCACTACAAGGATACGATCGGCCCCAAGATGAATCGCGGGGCTGAGCGGCGTTGCCTGTCGCATCGCCCCGTCGCCGAAATATTCGTTACCGATACGGATGGGCGGAAAAATCATTGGCACTGCAATACTCGCCATCACATGGTCGAGATTGAGATCTGCGCGCACACCGGACCGCCGCGTTCTCGACCACGTGTGGTGCTCATCCGTGGATTGGAAGAATGAATGTGACCTGGCGGTGCTATAGCCCGCCGCCGTCACGGCAACGGCGCCAAGCCAGCCGCAGTCGAGCGCATTTTGTATGCGTGGAAATCGGACGTTTCGGCTGAGAAGCGCCCGCAAGGGTGAGTTGTCCAATAGCGAACGAGGCGGACCGATCAGACCGCCTGTGATGATCGCGCCAAACCAGTGCAGGCTGCTCTTCAGCATGGTCAGCTGATCGGTTTTGTACACATCACGGCAACGAAAGTTTCCCCAAACGTCCTCGAGTTCCGCGACGGCAATTTTGAAGCGCCGCGCCTTTGCGGCAAGAACAATCGACGTTACAGCGCCCGCGGACGTTCCACTGATGATCTGAAACGGATTGACGGTACCCTTGGGCACCAGTTCGGCGAGCGCCTTCAGCACCCCGACCTGAAACGCGCCTCGTGCACCGCCGCCCGGCAGTACCAATGCCGCCCTGACCCTACGATCCTCTGAACTCATATACTGCAAACTTCCATAGGTATTTTTGGCATTTCGTGCCGACCATCAAATCGTATTATAGTGTCCATGTCACGATCGACAATAAACGGATCGAATTCAATGAGACGTACAAGCGCTCCCCGCACATTTCTCGCAACCCTGACGCTGCTGATCGCGACTGCGGCCGGGCTGCAGGCCACCGCGGCCGATCAGGTCACTGTTGGCCAGCCTGCACCTGAATTTGAACTTGCCGATCAGGACGGCCAACTGCACTCGCTGGAAGACTACCGCGATCGCTGGGTCGTCTTGTACTTTTACCCCAAGGATGAGACGCCCGGTTGCACGACCGAGGCCTGCGAGTTTCGAGACAATATTTTCGCATTTCGCGAGATGAATGCACAAATCCTCGGTGTCAGTCTCGACGATGTTGGCTCACACAAGAATTTTTCCGAAAAATACGACCTTCCCTTTCCGCTGCTTGCGGACACCGATGGTACGACAGCCGATGCTTACGGCGTCAAGACAAAGTTTGCCGGAATGACCGTCGCCAAACGTCAAACATTCATCATCGACCCCGACGGCATAATCGCGAAACATTACGAGAAGGTGAAACCGGCAACTCACTCTACCGAGGTGATCAGCGACCTGAAGTCGCTTACCGCAGCGCCTTGATGCCCTCGTCCAGACCCGCGATTGTCAGCGGATACATGCGGTCGGCCATGAGTTCGCGCGTCAGCTTGATCGACGGCGTGTAGTCCCAGCGAGCCTGCGGCTCGGGGTTTAGCCAGATAGCCTTTGGATAGGTGTGCAGCAATCGCTTGATCCAGATGGCTCCAGGTTCTTCGTTCCAGTGCTCAACGCTGCCACCCGCGTAGACGATCTCATAGGGGCTCATCGTTGCGTCACCCACGAACACAAGTTTGTAGTCGGAACCGTATTTGTGAGTGAGGTCGAGCGTCGAGGTTTTCTCGGAATGACGGCGCCGATTGTCCTTCCACAGCGACTCGTAAATGAAGTTGTGGAAGTAGAAGTACTCGAGGTGTTTGAATTCGCTGCGCGCCGCCGAAAACATTTCCTCACAAATGCGAACGTGATCATCCATGGAGCCACCGATGTCCAGACACAGCAGCACTTTGACGGCGTTGTGCCGCTCCGGAACCATGCGAATGTCGAGCCAGCCGGCGTTACGCGCTGTCTTGTCGATCGTATCGTCGAGATCGAGCTGATCGGCGGCGCCTTCTCGCGCGAACTTGCGCAATCGCCTCAGGGCGACCTTGATGTTGCGCGTCCCGAGTTCTACCGAATCGTCAAGATTGCGGTATTGACGCTTGTCCCAGACCTTCACGGCACTGCGATTGCGGGAACCGGATTGTCCCATGCGCACGCCCTCCGGGTTATATCCCCAGGCGCCGAACGGCGACGTCCCGGCAGTACCGATCCATTTGCTGCCGCCCTCGTGGCGTTCGTCCTGTTCGTCAAGACGCTCCTGCAGCGCCCTCATGAGTTCCTCAAAACCACCCAGGGCTTCAATCTGCGCCCGCTCCTCGTCCGACAGCAAGAGCTCTGTCCGATGCTGCAACCAGTCGTCCGGGACATCCTGGAAAAGATCCGCAAGTGAATCATCGATGCCCTTGAAATAGGCGCCGAAAATGCGATCGAACTTGTCGAGCTGCGATTCGTCCTTGACGAGCGTTGCCCGCGCCAGGTAATAGAAATCATCCACGCTCTGGCCGGCAACGCCTTTTTTCATTGCCTCGAGCAATATCAGCAATTCCGTGATGGATGTCCTCATGCCGCCATCGCGAAGCATGAAAAAGAACGTGATTAACATGTCTGTTTACTGCGGTCTGCCAGCCTTGCGATCGAGAAACACCAGCCTTTCAAACAGGTGAACGTCCTGTTCGTTTTTCAGGAGCGCCCCGTAGAGCGGTGGGATAGCTTTTCGATTGTCCCCGGCGCGCAGCGCCTCGGGAGGAATGTCCTCGGCGAGCAACAATTTGATCCAGTCGAGCAACTCAGACGTCGAGGGTTTCTTCTTCAGTCCCGGCACATCGCGAACCTTGTAAAACGCATTCAGCGCTTCGCTTAGCATGTTCTTTTTCAGTTTCGGAAAATGCACGTTGACGATCTGCTCCATCGTCTCCTTGTCCGGGAACCTGATGTAGTGGAAAAAGCAGCGACGCAGAAACGCGTCCGGCAACTCCTTTTCATTGTTGCTCGTGATAACAATGATCGGCCGATGCCTTGCCTTGATGAGCTTTTTCGTCTCGTAGACGTAAAACTCCATGCGATCGAGTTCCCTCAAAAGATCATTCGGAAATTCGATATCTGCTTTGTCGATCTCATCGATCAGCAAAACAGGCTGCAGATCGGATTCAAAAGCCTCCCAAACCTTGCCGGGCACGATGTAATTTGAGATGTCGTTCACGCGATCGTCGCCAAGCTGTGAATCCCGCAGACGCGCGACCGCGTCGTACTCGTACAAACCCTGCTGCGCTTTGGTCGTCGACTTGATATGCCACTCGTGCAGGGGCTTGCCGAGCGAATCGGCGACCTCGATGGCCAGCTGAGTTTTTCCGGTACCCGGCTCTCCCTTGACGAGTATCGGTCGTTCCAGCGTTACGGCGGCATTGACGGCCATTTTCAGATCGTCTGTCGCGATGTAGGTACTGGTCCCGGTAAAGCGGTTTTTGTCCATGGGCGCTCTTCGACCTTATTGCGAATCAGTGTCCATCTTACCGTTTGCGGGGATCAAGGTCAGCGTAAACGCGGGGTCCTCGGGCCGGAAAGGGCTGGCCTCGCCGCGAAGCCAGTTTTCATGGCCCTTGCGGTAGAAGGCCGACATCGGATGCCCGCTTTGGCCGGTCGGCATATGCATCAGGCCGTTTTCCTCGTCGCCGGGCGAGACGGAGAATCGCTCCGACGCACCGAAAGCCGGCCCCTGCGCCTTGGGCATGTTCGAATCGCCGTTCATCACGCTTCGCGGCATATCGAGCCAGTTGGCGAGGAGCGGGATCGCTCGACTCAATGGATGCCGGATAGCGGCTGTGTTCCTCTCGCCCCAGTTGCGCTCGGCCAGTGGTCCCTCGAAATTGCTGCGAAACCAGGCGATATTTTCGCGCACGGCAGCGACCATCAGGCCATTCCAGCTGGCATAGTGGCCCGGCAACAGGTGCATGGGTTGTTTGGTCACTAATTGCCACAACGGCCCTTCGAACTGATTGCTGATACGCAAGTTGACGGGTACATCGTAGGCGGCCCGCACCGGCCCCATTAGCCCGTAAAATGCTCGCGCGCG
>CAYLTW010000073.1:0-14395 GCA_964386735.1 uncultured Woeseiaceae bacterium | reverse complement strand
ACGGGGTCGTTGGCGGATACTTGCAGGTCGTCAACTTCGGTTCGATAGATCGTCCAGTTAAACCGCAACGAGTCGTTCAGCAGCAAATGCCTGCCACCGATTTCATAGTTGGTCGATTTCTCGTCGCCAAAAACAAAACTGGCGGGATTGCCGGCTCCCCGAAGGTCGAAACCACCTGACTTGAAGCCCGTTGCTGTACTGATGTAGAACCGGTTGTTCTCGTCAGGCGAAAATTGCAGCGCGACGTTGTAGGAGAAATCGGTTTCGTCGATAGCGCCGGTAATTGGCGCTCCGGGCGTCATGCCGTCATCGCCCATCGTGCATGCTGACAATGGTACGGTCGGTGTATTACAGCCGACCGGCGCATTTGCAAGATCGCTGGTATAAACCTCACCAACGATCTGAGCCTTTTGTCCTTTGCGGTCTTCCTGGGTTACACGGCCGCCAACCGAAAGTGCGACGCGATCACTGAGATCAAAGTCGACCTGGCCGAAGGCCGCGATCGAATCAGTCTCGGACGACTGGAATTCATTGCGTGAAACGGCTGGGTTGATGGCGGGCACCGGCGGTCCGATGGCGCCTGCAATGGCATGAAATGACTGCGTCGCATCCAGATCACCGGTAAAGTACATCAGGCCCGCGATGTAACTTAGCGAGCCGGATTGCGTGCTGCCATTAACGCGAAATTCCTGGTAGAACTGATCGAATTTCTCCGAATTCTGAATACTGACTCTTTCGAATTCAGTCTGGTCGCCACTGAACGTGTCGTTGATATCGTAGCTCGTATAGGCAGAAAGGGACGTAAACGTAAAGTTTTCAAAATCGGCTGTCAGCGTAAAGCCGACGAGGTCGGATTCGAGCGTGAACGGTTCTTCGGAATTGAATACAGGACCCGTCGGATTAAGACGACGCAAGTCGGCGGTTGAGTTCCTGGCAACAACGCCGCCGCACTCGAATCCCAGTCCTTCCGCTCGCGGTATGGAGTGAGGCGGCCCGGCCGGCGGCTGGTATTCCAGGCATCCGGCGATCACCCTGGCTTTACCTTTCCGATCGTAGTCGACGCGTTGGTACATCACTTCGGCACTTACGCTGTCGGTGATATCAAAATCGAGCATCAGGCGGGCTGTCAGGTCTTTGCTTTGCTGTAGCGCATTGCCCGTGATGCTGTTATCGACCCATCCATCCGTATCCCGGTAATTGACCACGGCTCGGCCACGGACCCGGTCGGAAAAGGGGCCCGACACCATGCCTTCGATTTCATATCCCTCGCTGGCTTCGAAATTATATTGCGCTGAGATCATGCCTTCGAAAGCCTCGGTCGGCTTATTCGACGTGATATTGATCGCACCGAGCGATGTGTTCTTGCCGATGATTGCGCCCTGCGGTCCTTTCAGCACTTCCACCTGGGCCACATCGATGAGGGCGCTGCGGCCAAGGCGGCTTCGGGTCGAGAAGAAGCCATTGAAAACCTGACCGATGCTGGGCTCGAAATGGATACCACTACCGAAGGTGCCGAGTCCGCGCATGAAATAGAGATCCGAGGCACCGGCGGCCTTGATGTAACTGAAATTGGGGGTATAGGGAGCGAGCTGCTGCAGGTCCACAATGCCTTGTTCGGCAATTTCTTCGCCGCCAATCGCCTGAATCGAGATGGGAACGTCCTGCAAGGATTCCTCCATTTTTCGCGCGGTGACGACGATTTCTTCGAGTTCCGCTGCAGCCGCGAACCGGGCAGGAACAAACAAAGACGTGAATCCGAGCGCCAACAGGCAGGTAGCACTCAATGACATGGCAATAGATCTCATCTTCTAATCCCCCGGTTATGGAATCGCGATGGTCTGCAGTCTGTCGTGGTCGCCAAACTAGACCGTACCGTACAGTACCATTATCGTGGAACTTGGCGTATTGTCAAGGACTGCGAAGCAGTTCGAAGACCTGGTCGTCTGCGCCTGAGCGAAGGATGGATATGTCGGCAAGCGAAGATTCCCAAAGCAGCAGTAGTTTGGTCGCTGAGGTGATCGATAACGGTTCGGTCAGCATTCAGCAGTTGCTCGTGATCGGGCTGTGCCTGTTATTCAACATGCTCGATGGTTTCGATATTACGGCTATGGCGGTCGTGGCCGGCAGCGTCTCCGAAGAACTACTGTTATCGCCTGATCGTCTGGGCTGGATATTCAGTTTTGCGCTTGCGGGCATGGTCGCCGGGGCGATGCTACTGGCGCCGGTATCGGATCTGATCGGTCGCCGCAAAGTAATCATAATCAGCCTGTTCCTGGTAAGCGCTTCTATACTGCTGACGGCGACTGCCACAACGCTCGGTGAGTTTATCGTTTTGCGGTTTATAAGCGGCATCGGAGCGGGCGCCATGCTTGCCTGCCAGGCAACCCTTGCCGCTGAATTCAGTCCCGAGAAGTATCGCGTCCTGTCGGTCGCGGCCGTCACCTCGGGTTATCCCCTGGGTGCGATGATGACGTCGGTGATCGCCGGGCTGATTATGCCGGACCATGGCTGGCGCGGCATGTTCTGGTTCGGCGGCGTGGCAACGCTGGCCATGGTCGCTGTCGCGTGGTTGTTCGTGCCGGAGTCTCTGAAGTATCTGTTTGAGCGTCGCCCGGCGGACGCGCTTGCGCGTGTGAACCACATTCTCACAAAGCTCGGGAAAAGCCGGCTAAGCGAAATGCCGCGGGTCGTAACGAGCAAAAAAAACGGAAGCCGCAACCTGGCCAGGAATGTTGCCGACCTGCTGGCGAAAAAGTACATTGCCGCAACCCTGACTCTGTGGACCGTTTTTTTCCTTTGCTTCAGCACGCTGTATTTTCTGATGAGCTGGATCCCGAAGCTGATGGAGGACTCAGGCTACGATCAGGCCGTTGGACACAAAGCGTTTTTTCTTTTCAATCTCGGGGGTGTCATCGGCATCTACCTGTTGGGCTGGTTATCCACACGATGGAAGCTTTCCAATCTTGTATTCGTGCTGCTGATGTCGTCTGCGGTGGGAATGGTGATCTTCGCGGCCGCACCAAATCAACTGGATCTGTTGTTGTTCCTGATTTTTGCGATCGGTATTTTACAACAAGGCGGGTTCACCGGGCTGTACGGTGCGGCGGCAAAGGTTTATCCAACGGAGATTCGCAGCACCGGCATAGGCTGGGCCGTGGGGCTGGGCAGGTTCGGGGCCGTGGCAGGACCGGCCGTGGCCGGATACCTGATTGCTGCCGGATACGACATGTCCGCAAATTTCTACTTTTTTGCCGTACCCATGGCGGTCGGTGGCATAATTGCCTATCGGCTCAATCTGCGCTAGGGAAGCAAATGCGTCCCGGCCCACCGGATCACTATCAAAAAACCCAAGATCATTCCCCGTGCCGCGCATACCGTTTCCCGGAAGGACATATCCGATAGCGCGCTTAAGGTGCTATACCGACTGCACAAAGCAGGCTACCAGTCGTTTTTGGTCGGCGGATGCGTGCGCGATGCCTTAATAGGCCTGCACCCGAAGGATTTCGACGTGGCAACCGATGCCACTCCCGAACAGGTGCGTGCGCTGTTCGGAAACTGCCGCCTGATCGGCCGCCGGTTCCGGTTGGCGCACGTTCGTTTTGGCCGGGAGATCATCGAGACCGCAACCTTCCGTGCGGCGGCCAACCACGAAGATGACGATGTTGCTCACGACCACGAAGGGCGCATCATTCGTGACAATGTCTACGGCACGATCGACGAAGACGTCTGGCGTCGGGACTTCACGTGCAATGCGCTTTACTACAATATCGCCGACTTCAGTATCTGGGACTACACAGGCGGCGTTGCGGATATTGATCGTCGAACAATGGTGCTAATCGGTGATCCGGCGAAACGTTTTCGCGAAGATCCAGTGCGCATGCTGCGAGCTGTCCGTTTCGCCGCGAAACTGGATTTCAAGATCGACAAGAGCGTCGTCGATGCGATGCGGGAAAATGTCGGCCTGTTGACAAACGTACCGGCCGCGCGCCTGTTCGACGAATTCCTGAAACTGTTTCAGGCCGGCCACGCCGAACGAACATTCGAATTGCTGTGGACATACGGATTGTTCGACGAACTGTTTCCGGCGACGGCCCAGGAACTCGAGCAGGATCAGGACTTCGCCAGGTTTGTCCAGGCTGCACTGCGCAACACGGATCGCCGCGTCAGGGCCGGCAAATCAGTGACGCCCATGTTTCTGATCGGCGTTTTCTTCTGGGCACCGGTTGTACGTATCGCGGCGATCAGGCGGGCCGAAGAAAAAATGTCGGAGCCACAGTCGCTCAGCATCGCATCCTACGAGATTTCTTCCGAGCAGCAGCGGCGTATTGCGATTCCGCGGCGTTTCACGGGACCGATGCGAGAGATGCTGGCACTGCAGCCGCGGTTCCTGATCACTCACGGACGTCGCGCGATGAATTTGCTCGAGCACCGCCGCTTTCGTGCGGCTTATGACTTCATGATGCTGTTGTCGGAGGTCGGTCTGGTCGACGCGGATATCGCGAAATTCTGGACTGACGTGCAGGCACAATCCGTTGAGCAGCAAACGACGAGTTTTCAGGTGCATGCCAGGCCGGCCGGAAACAAACGCCGTCGCCGGCCCCGCAAGCGGCGCCACGAGTCCGGCGAAAGTCAGTGACCGTGGCCACGGGTTTCTGGCGACCGGCGTACGTGGGCCTTGGCAGCAATCTCGATAACCCTGCTCAGCAGCTTGAAGCGGCGTTTGAGCTTCTCGACGAAATTCCGCGGAGCCGACTGGTCGCGAGATCGTCGCTTTATCGGTCGGCACCGTTTGGCGGCGTCGAGCAGCCGGACTTTATTAACGCGGCCGCTGCGCTGCTGACAATGCTCACGGCGCGTGAATTGCTGCAGAAATTGCAGGGGATTGAGCGCAAGCGAGGGCGGGAACGTGGCGGCGTTCGCTGGGGCCCGCGCGTT
Organism: uncultured Woeseiaceae bacterium; assembly: GCA_964386735.1. Lineage (GTDB taxonomy): Bacteria > Pseudomonadota > Gammaproteobacteria > Steroidobacterales > Woeseiaceae > UBA1847. The sequence goes on along the minus strand of CAYLTW010000073.1, from coordinate 9,460 downwards.
CTGGACCTTGATTTACTCGTGTTTTCGAACGCGCGAATGGATGAGCCCGGGCTCGAGGTGCCTCACCCGGGCATTGCCGAACGAAATTTTGTATTGTTGCCCCTGTGCGAGCTGGCGCCGGATCTCGTCATCCCCGGGCTTGGTCGTGTGCGAAATATCTCCGTGAATGAACAAGATCCGCGCATAGCGCGCATCGCTTGAGGGGTCCTATTGTTGTCAGTCAGCTCTCTGAGCCCAAAGGGTAATGCTCCGCGATTCATCGTTGTCGAAGGGCCGATCGGTGCCGGCAAGACGGCGCTTGCCAGGCGTCTCGCCGAGAGCATGTCGGCCGAGCTGGTTCTTGAAGAGGTAGAGAACAATCCGTTCCTGGAGCGCTTCTACCGGGATGGCAACAGCGCCGCGTTACCGGCACAAATGTTTTTTCTGTTTGCGCGTGCACGCCAGATCGAGAAACTGCGTCAATCAGATCTTTTCACCGATATTCGAGTAGCCGATTACCTGTTTGCCAAGGACCGCTTGTTTGCGGAGCTGAACCTCGATAACCACGAGTTGGCCCTGTACGACAAAGTGCTCGAAAATCTGGCTGTCGAGCCACCCGTGCCGGACCTGGTTATTTACCTGCAAGCGTCGGTCGACGCATTGATGCGCCGAATCGCCCGGCGCGGCATACTTTACGAGCGCTCGATCGAGCGCCGTTATCTCGAACGGCTGGCGGATGCATACGCCAGGTTCTTCCACCGTTACGACGAAGGACCGCTGTTGATCGTGAATGCATCGCAGATCGACCCTATTCACAACGAGACTGACTATGCGGAACTCTTTGCTCGGATCGAGCGCACGACAGGCGGGCGACATTTTTTCAATCCGGCTTCCGCTGCTTTGGCGTGATCGACAAGGAAATTCTTTTTAGCGAATCCATGTAAGCAATCCTATGTATACGCAACTCGAACAACGTGGAATGTCAGAGCCGCCCGTCAATGTTTCGACACTTCGCGCGATGAAAGAAAAAGGCGAGCCGATCGCCTGCCTGACTGCGTATGACGCCAGCTACGCGGTGCTCGTCGATTCGGCCGGTACGGACCTCGTGCTGGTAGGGGATTCGCTGGGCATGGTAATTCAAGGCCATGACACAACCGTGCCGGTGACTGTTGATGACGTCGTTTATCACTCGCGCACCGTGGCACGCGGCTTGCGCCGGGCATTCCTGGTCGCGGACATGCCATTCATGAGTTACGCGAGTCCGGATCAGGCGCTGGAAAACGCGGTCCGGCTCATGCAGGAAGGCGGTGCAATGATGATCAAGCTCGAGGGAGGGGCGGGGCAGATCGACATTGTCGAACACCTCGCCGCGCACGACATACCCGTCTGCGCTCACCTCGGTCTCAAACCGCAGTCGGTTCACAAAATCGGCGGCTTCAAAGTGCAGGGCCGCGATTCCAAAAAAGCAAAGGAGATGCTCGGCGTCGCGAAGCGCCTGCAAAACGCGGGTGCCGATATTGTGTTGCTCGAGTGCGTTCCCAATGAAGTGGGTAAGGCAATCACGAAGGCACTGGCAGTTCCGGTTATCGGCATTGGTGCCGGCCCGGACGTCGATGGCCAGATCCTGGTGCTTTACGATATTCTCGACATCACACAGGGTCGCACACCGAAGTTTGTTCGCAATTTTCAGGCAGATCACAATTCGCCGCTGGATGCATTGCGCGCCTATGTAAAAGCTGTTCGAGACCGCAGCTATCCGTCGCCGGAACATTGTTTTTCCTGACGCCGGGAGACCAGGAGGGATTCAGTGCAGGTTATTAACAGCAAAGAAGAGCTGCAGGAACAAATCAGGGACTGGCGGCATCACGATGCGCATGTCGCGCTGGTGCCGACGATGGGCAACTTGCATGCCGGGCACACCAGCCTCGTTGATTTGGCGCGCGAACACGCGGAGCGTGTTGTCGTGTCCGTATACGTCAATCCAACCCAGTTTGACGAAGGCGAGGATTTCGAAGACTACCCAAGAACGCTGGAGCGGGACACGCGGCGCCTGAAACAGATTGGCGCGGACGTGTTATTCGTTCCCGATGACGAAACTGTCTATCCGTTTGGTCACGATTGCGCCACTGTGGTTTCCGTCCCGGGTCTTACCGAAAATTTTTGCGGTGCGTCGCGGCCGGGCCATTTTGACGGTGTCACGACTGTTGTCACCCGGCTTTTCGCACTGGTACAACCGGATGTGGCGGTTTTTGGTCAGAAAGATTACCAGCAACAACTGGTCATTCGTTACATGACTGAAGACCTGACGCTGCCCATTCGTATCATAACCGCGGAGACAGCCCGGGACGACGATGGTCTTGCGATGAGTTCGCGCAATCAATACTTGAACGATGCTGAACGTGAAATCGCGCCACAATTGTTCGCAGCGTTGCTGGAAATCGGGTCTGAACTACAAAGCGGCAAGCGAAATTATAAGGATCTCGAAAACAAGGCAATTGGGCGACTCGAGACTGCCGGGTTTGGTATTGATTATGTCGCCGTTCGCCGGGCTCAGAATCTTGCGCCGCCCGATCGTGACTGTGATGAACTCGTCGTTCTTGCAGCGGTACACCTCGGCAAGGCGCGGCTGATCGATAACGTTGTCGTTACAATCTAGACGACCCTAAAGGGATACGGCGTCTCGTCCGGAGCGTTTTGCGCGATAGAGTGCCGCGTCGGCGGCACGAATCAGTTTGTCTAGCGTGCCGGATTTTTCGAGTTCCGCAATGCCCATCGAAATTCGCACCGGGATCTGGATCAGCGAGTCGCTACCGTCACCGGTGTCGCCGCTGACGGATAGGCGTACGCGGTCAGCAATTTCCAGGGCCTGTTCTGCGTTGACGCCGGGCAGCAGAACGGTGAATTCATCACCGCCATATCGAATCATCACATCGTGCGGACGGAACTGATTCTTCAGGACACTCGCGACTGCAGATAACGCGCGATCTCCTGCGATGTGACCGAACTTGTCATTGAAATCCTTGAAGTTGTCCACGTCGATCATGATCAGCGCAACGGGGCGATCGTCTTGTTCGCAACGAGATATTTCCCGCGGGAATGACTCCTCCATCGAATGCCGATTGCCGAGGCCGGTGAGCGCATCGGTCGTCGCGTGCCGCTCAAACTTGCGCAACTCGCCATAGCTGTCGGCAATAACGCGGTTGTGGCTGCGCACGCGCTCCGATAAAACAACCAGCAGGTTCTTGGAGAATTCATGCGACGCATTCACCATCTCCCAGAGCACCGTCTGGTGGATCACCAACAGGTGGGTGTCTTCGGCGGCGATGACGTACGCGGATGGGTCACGGTCCTCGATGATCGACATTTCGCCTACGCAGGCGCCAACCTCCATCGTCGCCAGCGCCGGGGTATCGGGAGAGCCAACGTGAACGTCCAGGCCGCCGGACAAAACGACGAACACATGCTCGTTTTTGGCGCCCGGGGACAATAGCGTTTCGCCGGTCGCCAAATCGCGACGGTCGCAATTCTGCAGCAGTTGCTGGATATCATCGGGTCGCACGCCCCTGAACAGCTCCAGGCTGTCCAGTAGCGTCCGCTTGTAATCCGAGTTGATTGCCAATACGTCAGCCATTGCACGATTCTGGCTCGAATTCGGGCCGAAGAACAACGACTATGCCACAGTATGGCCTTCCACCCTCAGCGCTGTTCAAAACTGAGACTCTAGTCCGTCTGTGACTCCAGCTCGGCCCGCGATTTCGCGAACTCGGCGATGTCCTCTTCGCTGGGTTCCGGGTAACGCAATCCGATGCCTTGCAGGCAGTGAATGATGATTTCGGCAACGCGGGCACGCATGTAAGCCTTGTCATCTGCCGGAATGGCGTACCACGGCGCCCAGGGTCTCGATGTCGCGTTCAGCGCATCCTCGTATGCGTTCATGTACTGATCCCAGTAGCGCCGCTCAATTACATCACGCGGTTCAAACTTCCAATTTCGACGGGGCTCATCGAGGCGCGCCAGGAGGCGGCGTTTTTGTTCTTGCCTGGAGACGTTCAACCAGAATTTGAGTATCACCGTACCATTTCGAGCCAGGTGTTCCTCTTGTTCGCGGATAGAGCGCAATCGGTCGTCCCAGATCGTCTCGAGGTTTAATTCGCCCGGTAACTTTTGCGATGCCAGTATCTGCGGATGTACCCGAACGACGAGTACTTCCTCGTACTGACTGCGATTGAAAATGCCGATTCGACCGCGTTCGGGCAGGCGGAAACTGGTTCGCCACAGGAAGTCGTGATCGAGTTCGAGGCTGGAGGGTTTCTTGAAACTGTGTACCTGGCTGCCCGACGGATCCACGCCCTGCATGACGGCTCGAATCGTGCTGTCCTTGCCGGCTGCGTCCATCGCCTGAAAGATAAGCAGGACCGCGTGGCGGTCGCCGGCAGCGAGAACGCGTTGCAATTGCTGCAGGTTCTCGGTCGCACGTTTACGATGTTTACCGGTGTGCCGATGACCCTCCGTAGCCGGACTGGTTGCAGCGTCGCTGATTTTAAAGCTGCTGTCGAACGGGACGAGATAGGGTGACGCTGGTGCCTCGAACATTGTTGTACTCCGGTTTTTTTGTGGGCTAAGACTATTTGGCATTGTGTTGCGTGTCATGTTGTTCGAGTGCCCAGGCGATATGTTCGGCTACTAAACTGGATTCGCCGTATCTCCGTTGCTTCAATGCGCTGATTATTGTGGGCGTTGTCTTCGCATTGCCCAGCGCGACCGCCAGGTTTCTGAGCCATCGCTCGTAGCCAATTCTGCGTATTGCGCTGCCTTCGGTTCGTTCCAGCCATTCGTCTCTCGTCCAGGCGAATAAATCAGTCATTGCCGCGGTATCCAGACCATGCCTTGGCGCAAAGTCGCCTTCCGCCGTTGGCTCCGCGAATTTGTTCCAGGGGCAAAAAAGCTGGCAGTCGTCACAACCATAAATTCGATTGCCGATCGCCTTTCGGTACTTAAGCGGAATGGCTCCTTTCAATTCTATCGTCAGGTAGGAAATGCAGCGGCGCGCATCCAGCGAGTAGGGCGCAACAATCGCCTTTGTTGGACACACGTCGATACAAGCCGTACAGCTTCCGCAATGCGCCGTGGCCGCTTCGTCCGTTGGCAGCGGCAAGTCAGTGTACAACTCGCCGAGAAAGAACCACGAGCCCGCGTGTTTGTTGATAACGTTCGTGTGCTTGCCAATCCAGCCGAGGCCCGCCTTTTCTGCGATGGCCTTTTCAAGCACCGGCGCACTATCGACAAATACACGATAGCCGAAGTCACCGACACGGTCGGTGATTTTTCGCGCCAGCGCTTGCAGGCGACCGCGCAATACTTTGTGATAGTCGCGGCCCAGCGCGTAACGTGACACGTAGGCACTCGTCGCATGATCCAGACGAAGTTTTGCCGCTTCCTGCGATTCAGGCAGGTAGTTCATGCGGGCCGAAATGACGCGAACGGTTCCAGGCACAAGTTGTTGCGGCTGGCTGCGCTTGCTTCCGTGCCGGTGCATGTACGCCATCGTTCCGTGGAACTTCAGGTGCAACCAGCTGGCGAGTCGTTCTTCGGCCGCTGCCAAATCGATGTCGCTGACGCCGATCTGCTGAAAGCCCAGGTCGTTGCCCCATTGCTGGATATCGCCTTTTAGTTCCGAGTAGTTTTCCGGGTCTGCTTTGGATTGCATGCTGCACGCGTAATCTTCCGCCGGCTGACAGTATAATCGCGGCCATGGACAGCATGCCCGTCGAAATCTACCCGGTCGCTGCGATTCGGGACATTGACCGGACCGCGATCGATCGCGAAGGCATTCCCGGTTATACGTTGATGACCCGCGCCGGGAATGCCACCGTGGACGCCGCGTTGCGCCAGTACCCGGAAGCGAAACGCTGGCAGCTTGTCTGTGGCGCGGGCAATAACGGCGGAGACGGGTATGTTGTTGCACGTGTCGCCGCGGCCAGGGGCTTGCTTGTGTCAGTGATTGCACTCGTTGATCCCGAATCCCTGAGCGGTGATGCCGCAACCGCGTATGGTGACTTCGCTGCCGAAGGCGGCGTCGTGACGGCCTGGTCCGGGGTGCTTGATGCCGATGCGGAACTGCTTTTTGACGCGATTTTGGGGAGCGGCCTCGAGCGCGATGTCGAGGGAGAGTTTGCAGCCGCCACGCAGGCACTAAATTGTCATACCGCGCCGGTCGTTGCGCTTGATATTCCGACGGGATTGCACGGTGACACGGGCAGGGTGCTCGGTTCTGCGGTCATCGCGGACCTGACGGTGACGTTTGTAGGTCTTAAAGCGGGCCTCTTCCTCGGCGACGGGGCGGCACATACGGGCGCGCTGGTGTTCGCGGGCCTGGACATACCGGATACCTGTCGACAATCCGAGTGCGCAGTCATGCGGCGAATCGCTGGCCGCGATTTTCAGGACTCCCTTCCCCGGCGCCCCAGGGCTGCGCACAAAGGCGATTTCGGGCATGTCCTCGTGGTCGGCGGGGGCAGGGGCATGCCGGGCGCGGTACGCTTGTGCGGCGAGGGCGCGCTGCGGGCCGGTGCGGGTCGCGTGAGTATTGCGACGCACCCCTCGCACGCAGGAATCATCGTCGCCTCCCGTCCGGAACTAATGTCGCACGGCATCGAAGACCCTGACGAGCTGGATGTGTTGCTCGAAAAAGCCGATGTCGTCGCCGTCGGACCGGGGCTGGGCCAGTCCGAGTGGGCGAAGGCACTTTTCGAACGTGTGGTGGCTGTCGATCGACCCGGTGTATGGGATGCGGACGCGCTGAATCTGCTGGCGCAAGTCGGTGGTCGCGCGGGGGAACGAGTCATCACGCCGCATCCCGGTGAGGCCGCCGCGCTGCTTGAGTTGTCGGTGCGGGCGGTCCAGTCCGACCGGATCGCCGCCCTGGCGGCACTGCAATCACGCTACGGCGGCACCGCGGTACTCAAAGGCGCGGGCAGCCTCGTGTCGTCGGCTGACGGCGTACCCTGGATCTGTACGGCGGGGAACCCGGGCATGGCAGCGCCGGGCATGGGCGACGTCCTGACCGGCATAATTGCCGCCTTGATGGGCCAGGGCCTCGATCCCGAGCATGCCGCGACCATTGGCGTTCAGGCACATGCAGCGGCAGGGGACCGGGCGGCGGCAACCGGCGAGCGAGGCCTGATCGCATCCGACCTGCTGTCCGAGTTGCGGGCTGTACTGAATCCATGAGCCTGTTTTTGCCGGACGAGGCGGCGACAATCGCGTTCGCGGCTCGTCTCCATTCGGCACTGCCCGCCGACCTCGCTGGCTGGACCATTCTGCTGGAGGGCGATCTCGGCGCCGGCAAGTCAACCCTGGTGCGGGCGCTGATTCGCGCGATGGGTCATACCGGTGCGGTTCCGAGCCCGACCTACACCCTGGTCGAACCTTATGTGCTGCCACGCGGAAAACTTTATCATATTGATTTATATAGGATAACCAGCGCAGACGAGCTGCGTTTCCTGGGCTGGAACGAGCTTGACGATGGCTTCCGACTGGTCGAGTGGCCGGATCGTGCCCCGCAACTGCTGTCCGACGCAGACTTGCAGATCCGGCTGAGTTACCAGGAGCCGGGTCGTAATCTCGCAATCGCCGGGCTCAGCGGACGTGGGGAGTTGCTTGCCGCTGAACTCAGCTGATGGATTAACTAGTCTCCTTATCTACATAATTTTGCAGAGAAAAATCTTGGCTTTTGCCGATTTTTTCGTATACTCGAGCAACATAATCCTTATGTATCGAGATTCTCGAGAGCGATGCTGCATTTGAGAGCGATGACAGCTGTCCTGCTGCTCCTGTTGGCCATCGCGGCGCAGGCAGGCACAACCGTCGAAAATATCCGCGTCTGGGCGGAAAGCGGAAAGACCCGCGTGGTTCTCGATCTCAGCAATCCAGCGGGCCACAATATTTTCACGTTGCGTGCCCCGAATCGACTGGTCGTCGACCTTAAAGACGGTCGGCTCGGCAAAGCGCTGGCGTCAATGCCCGAGGGCACCGGTTCCGTGCGTGCCATTCGCAGCGCCGTGCGCGCCAACGGGCAGCTGCGTGTCGTTCTCGATCTCAATGAAGCAGTACGTTCACGAAGCTTCACAGCCGGCCCGAATAGCCGGTACGGCGACCGGCTGGTGATCGATTTGCAGCGCACGGGCAATCTGCAGACCGTCAAGCGTGCCTCCGAGGGTTACAGCCCGGGTCGCGATATCGTAATTGCGGTTGACCCGGGACACGGTGGCCATGACCCCGGCGCGGTCGGCAAAGCCCGCACGCGCGAAAAGGATATCGCACTTGCGATCTCGCGCACGTTGGTTGCCCGGATTAATGCCGAGCCCGGCATGAAAGCGATCCTGATTCGAAAAGGCGACTATTTCATTGATCATCGCAAGCGCATGGCTATCGCGCGCCGGAGCAAAGCGGACCTGTTTATTTCGATTCACGCCGACGCCGTTGACGATCGCCGACCGACGGGCACAACCGTGTATGCACTGTCGCTTAAGGGCGCGAGTGACGAGGCCGCGCGTGAACTGGCCAAGCGCGAGAATTCTTCGGTCGGCGGCGTATCGCTGGATGACAAAGACGACGTGCTGGCGTCGGTCTTGCTCGACCTGTCGCAAAATGCAGCTCTGAGCGCGAGTCTCGATGTCGGTGACGACGTCATCCGGGAGCTCGCCCGAATCGGCAAGGTACATCGTCGCAAGGTGCAAACCGCAGGACTGATTGTCCTCAAGTCACCCGATATGCCATCGATCCTGATTGAGACTGGCTTCATCTCGAATCCGGGCGAGGAACGGCGGCTCAAGAATCGCAAGCATCAGGCCCGCGTGGCCGACGCGGTGCTCGCGGGCATTCGCAATTATTATTATGAGAATCCGCCAAGCGATACGCGTATCGCGATGGAGGTGCGCCGCCAACCCGTGCGGCAGGTGCGCCACGTCATCGCGCGCGGCGACACGCTGTCCGAGATAGCGCAGCGATACAAGGTCAGTGCCGCGGCCATTCGCCGTGCAAACAAGCTGACCACTGACAGAATACGCGTCGGGCAGACGCTGAGCATTCCAGTCTTCGCGGGTAGTTAGCTTTAGGCCGTATTTTCCGCATTGATCAATAATCCCTCCGCGGAGGGATTTTCGATGATGGGCGGCAGCGTGTTGATCGGCTGTCTCGCTTAGCCGCTGTCCGGGACCATTTCGGCTGTGCCGACCTGTCGCCAGGACACTTCAGGCGGGCTGCGCAGCAAATTGTCGACGTGTGTTTGGAACTCTTTTGAGGTTAACGATCCATCACTTCGCCACCATCCAAGAACCGCTTCAATTTGAAGAACGCCAAAAATGTATCGCTCGTAGGGCGCCCAAACATCGTCCGTCAACAGGCCTCGTTGATGTTGTCGGAACATACCCTCAAGAACGTGGAATGATTTCGCGACGAACCAAAGATACGCTCGTACGTC
>CAYLTW010000072.1:0-14528 GCA_964386735.1 uncultured Woeseiaceae bacterium | reverse complement strand
TTTGCCAATGGAATGGATCCGGCGGCTGGCCCCAGCCTGATTTTCCGCACGCTGCCGGCTGCGTTCGTTGAGATGTCGGGCGGCGCGATCTTCGGTGCGCTGTTCTTCTTGTTGCTGGCGTTTGCTGCAGTGACCTCACTCATCGCTCTGATCGAGCCGATCGTCGCTTATGCGATTGATAAGTGGGGCCTGAGCCGTCGCAATGCCTGTGTGGCGATTGGCATATTGGCCTGGGTTATCGGCCTGGGCAGTGTGGTGTCTTTCAATGTGTGGTCCGATGTGACGCCACTGGGTATGTTCTCGCTATTCGAAGGTATGACGGTTTATGGCCTGATCGACTACTTCACGGCCAGTATCTTCATGCCGGTCGGTGGAATATTGATTGCGTTGTTTGTCGGTTGGCGAATGCAGATCAGCACGTTGCGCGAGGAACTGCCTTTAATGAGACCGGCCGTGTTTCAGGTCTGGCTATGGATGATTCGGGTCGTTGCGCCGCTCGCGATCGTCGGAGTCATGTACCAGACCTTTGCCTGATATTTACTTCGACCTGGAAGGAAGAATTGAAACACGCTGGCGCCGATCAGTTTGCGAGTAGCCCGAGAGAGCTGGGGGCGCTTTTGGCGGAGACGTAATATCAGTATTATCAATGGGTTAAGGCTAGGGATTGCACTCATCGTATTGCTCGGCGGTGCCGCGGCACGCGCGGAGGAGGGAGTCTATATTTACGTACTCGGTATTGCCCAGGACGCGGGCTATCCGCAAACGAGCTGTTATCAGCCGCACTGTATGCGGGCATGGGAAGACAAAAATCTGCGTCGCACAGCATGTTCAATCGCTGTCGTTGACGAGAGCACGCGCTCAAAGTATTTGTTCGACGCAACACCGGATATGCGCGAGCAACTGTATGAACTCCACAAGACAGCGCCGGATGGTGAGTACAAACTCGACGGCGTGTTCCTGACTCACGCGCACATTGGTCATTACACGGGCATCATGCACTTTGGCCATGAAGCGATGGGCGCGAAAAACATCCCGGTTTACGCGATGCCGCGCATGCGCGAGTACCTTTCGACAAGCGGGCCGTGGGACCAACTAGTTCGTTACGAAAATATCGTTTTAAAGGCGATGCAGGATGGCGAGGCCGAGCAGTTTGGCGACCGGTTGCGAGTAACGCCGTTCCTGGTTCCGCACCGCGATGAATACTCCGAAACCGTCGGCTACCGTATCGACGGGCCGAAAAAGTCGGCAGTGTTTATCCCCGACATCGATAAATGGGAAGAGTGGGCGACTGACATTCGAGATATCATTCGCGACGTTGACTACGCGTTGCTCGACGCGACATTCTTCGCCGACGGAGAACTACCGGGACGGGATATGAGCCAGATCAGGCACCCATTCGTGGCCGAGAGCATGGCATTGTTCAAGGACATGACGAATGAAGAGAAATCCCGCGTCATTTTTATTCACATGAATCACACAAATCCGCTGCTCATCGAGGACAGCGACGAACAAGCTATCGTCAGCGAGCTCGGATTCAAAGTCGCATACGAAGGGATGCGTCTGGAATTGTAAGGACAGCACAGCATGGAAACAAAGTCAGTACTAAATAGAATCGTGAGCGGCAGCCTGGTTTTGCAGATCGCCATTGGCATCGTACTGGCTGTTTTTCTGTCGCAGGTGGCGCCGGGTGCTGCACAAAAATCGATGCTGCTGGGCAACCTGTTTGTGCAGGCGCTGAAGGCCGTCGCACCGGTGCTCGTGCTCGTTCTCGTCGCGTCCGCTATCGCGAATCGAAAAACCAGCCACACGGCGCAGATGCGTCCGATTATCCTGATGTACCTGGCTGGCACTACGCTTGCGGCGTTCCTCGCTGTCGCGATGAGTACGATATTTCCAACCACGCTTGCACTCCAGATACCGGCGGCCACTGAGGTTGCGCCACAAGGCATTACCGAAGTTCTCAACACGATGTTGCTGAAGCTCGTCGACAACCCGATCAACGCGGTGCTAACCGGCAACTTCATCGGCATTCTTGTCTGGGGAGTTGCGCTGGGTATCGTTCTGCATCACGCTGCCGACGCGACCCGGCAAATGTTGCAGGACTTATCCGATGGCGTTACGCAGATCGTGCGCATCGTCATTCGCCTGGCGCCGATCGGGATCTTCGGCCTTGTCGCCGGAAATCTGGCCGAATCGGGCTTAAGTGTTCTGGGAGGATATGCACGAATCCTGACAGTGCTGCTAGCGTCGATGGCGATCGTGGCGCTGATCATCAATCCGGCCATAGTTTGGTTCATGACGCGCCGCAATCCTTATCCACTCGTATTTACAGCTCTTCGCGAAAGTGGCGTGACCGCATTTTTCACACGCAGTTCGGCGGCAAACATTCCGGTCAATCTCGCGCTTTGTGAGCGCCTGGGCCTTGAGAAAGACACCTACGCCATGTCGATACCGCTTGGCGCAACGATCAACATGGGTGGTGCGGCTATCACAATTACGGTATTGACGCTGGCGGCCGTGAATACACTAGGCATTCAAGTCGATCTGGCAACGGCATTGTTGCTCAGTGTCGTTGCGGCTTTGTCGGCCTGCGGCGCGTCCGGTGTTGCGGGCGGGTCGTTGTTGCTGATACCGCTGGCGAGCAGTTTGTTCGGGATATCCAACGATATTGCGATGCAGGTTGTCGCGATCGGTTTCGTTATCAGTATCTTGCAGGACTCGGCGGAGACGGCGCTGAACAGTTCGACCGATGTCGTATTTACCGCCGCGGTGGCGTCAAAGCCGATGTAAACTGAATCCCCGGTAGTGGCAGGAGGTCCAGTCTGTGAATCGACTGATTCTTGGCTTGCTTTGCGGCGCATCTGCCGGCGCCGTACTGACCTATATGCTGCTTAGACCTGATGCAGCCGTAGCCCCGGCCGAACCCATTCGCGACATCGTCGTTGTTGAAAAGATGTCCGTAGCGGCCGCCGATGAACACCGCCAGGATCGCTACACGGCGTTGCGGACCATCGAGCAGATTTACGCACTGCCGACCGAGTTTGGTCGAGCCGAAGCGTTGTACGCCGTCGCCGGCCGGGAAGACTCTGCGGGTGTTCAAAAACTTATCTTCGAAGCCAACCGAATATCGGACCGGGAAGATCGTTCGGCAGCGCTCAACACCCTCTTTTTTCGGCTGACTGAATTGGATCCGCACTCTGCCCTGGCGCTTGCCCGCATGAATGATCTTCGAGGCGACCGCGGGCTCGAGCGGCGGGTCTGGGTTTCCTGGGGCAGGCGCGATCTTGACGAGGCGTTGGCCGCCGCTGACGCGCAGTCATCGAAAATGCAGAAAAGCTTCGCGGCACAGTCGCTTCTCACCGGATTCGGACTCATGGGTAACGCGGCCACAGACCGCATTGCGAGGGAGCTCGGCATTGAACCCGATCGTTCGACACGCGGTCGTTTTATCTATCGTCTCGCGGACGAGTCGCCGGCCAGGGCGATCGCGTATATCAATTCAATGCAGCAGGGCGTCAAGCAGGAAGAGATGGTTTCCTGGCTCGCGTTTTATCTCGCGCGCAGAGAACCTGAGCGGGCGGCTTCTTACGCGGTGTTGTTTGATAATCAGCGCTACAAGGATAACTATGAGCAGATAGTTGACCGTAACGTCGCGGCCGCAAATCCGACCGAGGTCCTTGACCGCATATTGACGTCCGGTCGCGCGGGTTTAAGCAGGTCGGAGATCTATGGCGCCATGCGCGGCGTAGCGGCAGGCGATCTGGATGTCGCGATGAGTTACTACGATCGGCTGCGGTCGGCGGAAGACAAAACCATCATGGCTGATGCGATAGCAAATGCTCTGGCTGGCCGAGACGTCGATGCCGCGCTTCTGTGGGCACGCGCCAATGAGAGCCGTGATATGCCGGAGTTGGAGATGCAGGTACTGCAGAATCTGGCGCAACGTGATTTGCCGCGGGCAATTGAAGAGGCCAGAAATGCGATCAATCCGCAGATGCGCAACAGCATGTTGGCCGGCATTATTCAGGTTGCCGCGCAAACCAACCCGCAGCAGGCGATCGAGTATATGTCGCTCATCGAAAACCCGAACATGCGTGACGATGTGGCTCAACAGGCGATACACACCTGGTTAAGAACCGATGTGGACGCCGCCGTTAGTTGGTTGCTGGCACAAAATCAGGAAACGGTCGAAGAGTATCTGGGTGGTTCGCCGGGTTATATGATGCGAACCAACGTCGATGCGGCCATTCGATTATTGCCGCTGGTTGAGGATCGCAACAAGCAAAGCTGGCGTTATGACATCGCCCGTACATTGACCAGGGAGCGTACCGCAACCGAAGCGATGGGCTTCATTCGCCAATTCGAGGGAGAGCCGGGCTACGGCAACCTGCAAGAGGCCGTTATTACCGGCATAGCCGGGCGGGATGTTGTGACCGCCCGACTAATGGCAGACCAGCTACCCGACGGTGACGCCAAAGACTCCGCATACGCCCAGATCGTGCAGGCGCGCGCGGCAAGCCATCCGCGCGAAGCGATTGCCTGGCTCGATCGAATCGGCGACGAGGCCCACCGCGGAAGGGCTGCGTCCAACATAGTCAGCCAATGGTATGGGAACGACCCGGAGGGTACTCAGCGATGGGTGCAAAATTTACCGGCGGGCAGCGTCCGCGACGACGCGATCGGCGGATTAGTTAATCAGTGGCATCACTACGACAACGAGCAGGAAGAACTGATCGCAAGTATCGTCGATGACGGCAAGCGCAATCAGGCCCGCACACGACAGATCTACACGCTGATACGCCGTGATCCCGGTCGTGCACGTGAACTGATGGAGCAGGCTGACCTGCCAAGCCATGAGCGTCAGCAGCTCGAAACGACGTTCAAACAGATGAACCGCAATTGATGACCAAGACACTCATTCGACACGCAGCGGACGGTGACCTCGACCCGCTGGTGCGTATTTACAATCATTACATCGAGAATACTTCGGTTACCTTCGATACGACGCCCTTTACCGTGCCGGAGCGGATCGCGTGGTTCACTTCGTTTTCGGAGGCCGGCCCGCACCGCCTGTTGATCGCGGAACGAGACAGCGAGATGCTTGGATTCGCATCAAGTTCGCCGTTCGTTTACAGGCCTGCTTACGACACGTCGGTCGAAACGTCTATCTATCTGGACCCTGACGCAACAGGTAGCGGTATCGGCACGGCCCTCTTCGGCAGGTTGCTCGAGCTTGTCACCGCTGACGAACGTTTGCACCGGGCCTACGCCGGAATCGCATTACCTAACGCGACGTCAATCGCATTGCACAAGAAATTTGATTTTGAGATTGCCGGAACGTACCGGGAGGTCGGCTTCAAGTTTGGCAAATACCGGGATGTTGCCTGGTTTGAAAAAGACCTTGGCGGTTGAGTGGTATATTAATAATCATACCCGTCGCGACCAAGTCCACCGTAGGCTATCTTGGGTCCGCCAGCGGAATCGCCAGAGCGAGCGCGGCATTGACCTCGGCCTGCACTTTGCTCTCGAGCTGGTAGAAACGAGCGACTTTGACGCCGGGAAGAATCTTGCGGAACTGACGGACGTAGCGTTGCCGAATTTGCAGCGCATCCATCTGATTGTCGAAAGAGGCATCAAGCAGGCGATCCGCATCATCGTCCGCCAGTTCGCCAGCCTGATAACGATCGACGAACTCAGCGACGACGGCAATGTAGCTTTCCGCGACAGCCCGCATATCCCCGTCGTACTTGTCGTATAGCGGCCAGAAGGCAGCGCTTTCCTCTTCGGTGAGCAACAGCTCTTCCGCAAGAATCTGCCGCATGCTGCCGCGCACCAGTTTTTGCGCCTGAACGATGCTGTCGCGGAAAGACTGTTGCGCGGCAACGCCTGTCGTCAATGCCATAGCGATGCACAGGACGACGGCGGCGGAGATCGATCGAAAGTTCGCTTGGCTCATTGGGCGGTGCTCCGGTATTGTTGCCACACTCGGGTCGCGCACAGTCTAACATTGCGGCTCGCGAGTGTTCGGCACAATAATCATGAGCTTAAAGCCACAGTACCAGGTGCTTCGCCTGAGGAAAAAGCACGCGCCGGGCGATCATGAACGGCCACGCGCGGCGGATGGCGAGCGTCTCGTTCGCGCTCAATCGCCCGGACAGGCGATTCTGGCCGCGTTGATCGCGATCGTGCTTTTCGCTGTCATTTGGTCAATGCTGACGGCGACGCTGGAGCGGGTTTTTCCGTGGATGACGCTGCTACTCGGCGTGTTCATCGGATTCGCAGTAAACCGCGCCGGGCAAGGTTTGGACTGGCGCTTTCCGAGCCTGGCCGCGGCGATGGCCTTTTTTGGCGCAATACTGGCGAACATTGTAATCGCGGCTGCGTACACGGCCGGCGAATTTGATACTGGCACGCTTACGGTGCTGCGCTCGGTCACGACAATGACCTGGCCGGTATTTTTTGACGAAGTAATGACCGCCGCCGACTGGGTGTTTGCGGCCGCGGCGGCGGGGATAGCGGCGCTCTATTCGAACCGGCGACTGGATCGGCGGGATTACCAGGCACTGCGAATCTGGCGGGACGACCCGAAGACCGGGGAAGCAGACGATGAGTAAACTGACAATCTATGGCCATTGTCGGCGCACAGGCCGGGTCGAGCTCCTCTACACCGGCATCAAAAGCTCGTTCTTTGCTTTGACCGCCTTGCCTGTAAAACTGGCGAGATGTCGGGATACGAGCGATTCCATTTCTTTCGCTGCACCGATAATCCCGAGGAAATAAGGAGGCTTGCGACGGAGTAACGACCAGTTTCCGGTGGAAATAATTTTCATAAGGTGCTCGATATTGCTTCGGATCGCATCGACGTATGGATTTTGACCGTCGTACAAAACCTCGGCATAGCGATAAACGCGGTTGAATTTCCTGTTGAGGCGATCGCGAGTAACTTGCTGGTAGAACGTAGGCGTTTTTTGCAAAAGGTCCTGGCCGGATCGGTAACGCACCATGTACTCGCCAGGCCTTGCGTTCTCCACGGCGACGCCGCCCATGACAAATTCCTTGTACAGGCGGTCACGGCACTTTTCGAGGTAGCAGCGGTCGGCCATCTGCGCGATGAGATCGGCCGTGCCGATCAAGTGGCCACAAATAATGTCGCGCGGATCGTCCAGCTCGATCTTGTCGAGGTCGAGTTCATAGCCGGTGAAATGCACGATCATACTGGCGACGCCGACGTCGTTGGCCATGCCCAGATCGGGCATGTAGCGGCGCAGGAAATCCGCGCTTCGTGAGACGTGGTACATCGTGAACTCGGCGCCATTGTTGAAGTTCTGGTCCCGCTCTTTGTGCCGAATGTATCCGGAATCGTGAAAAAGAGACGTAACAACTGCCATTACCGCGCGACGGGCACCAAGACGGTCGGCGGGTTCCACGCTCCGTTCGTAACCAACAACGAGGCGCGCCAGAGCGAGCGTCATGTCGAGCGTGTGTTGCATGTCATGATAGGTCGTGTCGCAACCGAGGTAACCGGGGTATCGGCCGTTGAACAATCGTTCGAAGTCGTAAAACGCGAGCCAGAGTTTGTCGAAGGATGCGCCGGGAAATGCCTCGGTAAACAGTTCATGTACGGCATTGCGAACCGCAGCCGGATTGCTGACCTGCACCGTATTGGTGACATCGTAATCGGTACGACGATCCTGTGAAATCATGTTTACCTGCGCATGCATAGTACTAAGTGTACCTAAGCGGGGCGCGCAGATCGCGACGAAAATATTTATTGTTAAAAAAAGCCTTCGTTACAACGCAAATTCAGCAACGACGGGTGCGTGGTCTGACGGGCGCTCCCAACGGCGAGGCTCTTTGTCTATGTAGCTGATTGTACAATTTTTCGACAGTGCCTCTGTCACGAGAATCAGGTCTATACGCAATCCGGCATTGCGGCGAAATCCGGCGGCCCTGTAATCCCACCAGCTAAAGGACTTCTCCTCTTGTTCAAACTGGCGGAACACGTCAGTCAGGCCAAGATCAAGCAAACTTCGCAACGCTTCGCGCTCTTTCGGACTACACAATATCGCGTCGCCCCATTTTTCCGCGTCGTGAACGTCCTCATCGGCGGGCGCAATATTGAAATCGCCCAGGACGACCAGTTTGTCGTAGCGGGCCAGTTCACCTTCGAGAAACCCCCTGAGCGCCGCGAGCCAGGACAACTTGTAGGCGTACTTTTCCGAGCCGACTTCGGATCCGTTCGGGATGTACAGGTTAACAACACGAACGCCGTCAATCGTTGCCGCGAGTATGCGTCGTTGCGGATCGTCAAAACCCGGAAAGTCGGTAATAGGATCCTCAGGCACCTGCTTTGAAATAATGGCGACGCCGTTATAGGTTTTCTGGCCGCTTGCAGTGGATTGGTATCCAGCTTCGGCCAGCGCCTCGGCCGGAAATACTTCAGTGACCTGCTTTATTTCCTGCAAAACGAGTACATCCGGCTCATGGGCTGCCAGCCACTCGAGGACGTGCGGCAGTCGCACTTTCAGAGAATTGACGTTCCACGTGGCGATTTTCATGTGTCAGCGATGCCGTGGTGACGGAGCAATGCGTCAATCTTCGGTCTGCGGCCGCGAAAAGCCACATAGGCCGCCATGAAGTCCCGGCTCCCGCCAATTTCGAGAATTTCACTGCGGAATCGTGTGGCCGTGTCGCGATCGAAAATGCCGTTCTCTTCAAATGCGCTAAAAGCGTCGGCGGCAAGTACTTCCGCCCATTTGTAGCTGTAATATCCCGCGGCATAACCACCCGCAAAAATATGCGCGAAAGAGTGCGGCACACGGTTGTAGGCCGGGTGTTCAATCAGGGCAACCTCCGCGCGAACCTCAGCAAGCAACCCGAGCACATCGACGCCATCCTCCGAGTTAAATTCGGTGTGCAGGCGAAAGTCGAACAAGCTGAATTCCAGCTGTCGCATCATCGCAATGGCGGCACCCGTGTGACGACTGTCGTCGAGACGCTCGAACAAGGTTCTCGGCAGTGGCTCGCCGGTTTCTGCGTGCCTGGAACAGCGTTTCAAAACCTCGAAGTTCCACGCGAAATTCTCCATGAACTGGCTGGGCAACTCGACGGCGTCCCAGGGAACGCCATTGATGCCGGCGATGCTCGGATAGTCCACGCGTGTCAGCAGGTGATGCAGCATGTGGCCGAATTCGTGAAACAGAGTTACGACGTCATCGTGCGTAAGTAAAGAGTCTGCATCCGCGTCCGGTGGTGAGAAATTGCACACGAGATAGCCGACCGGCAGCGTAGTCTTGCCGGTCAGATTCTTGCGGTTGATGCAGTCGTCGATCCAGGCGCCGTTGCGTTTTCCGCCACGCGCAAACATGTCGGCATAAAACCCGCCTATGAGTTGACCATCAGGATCGTGAATGTCGAAATAACGTGCGTCCTCATGCCAGGTTGCGACGTCTTCATTGCGCTTCAGTGACACGCCGTAAAGTTTTTCTGCCAGATTAAACAGGCCGTCAACAACCGTGTTCACGGGAAAATACTGGCGCAGCTCTTCGTTGGAAATCGAATACTTTTCCTGTTTCAGCTTCTCGAGCCAATACGACAAGTCCCAGGGCTCAACCGACATTCCAGCGAACTCACGAATCTCCTTGAGTTCGTGCTCCGCCGCACTTCGAGATCGCTCGGCAAGTTGCCGCACGAAGCCGATAACCTCCTCGGGAGAAGATGCCATTTTTGTTGCAAGCGAATACTCGGCGAAGTTACCAAAGCCGACCAGCAATGCGGCCTCGTGCCGAAGCGCCAGAATTTTTCGGATATTGTCAGTGTTGTCCCAGCGGGGATCCGCGCCCGCGTCGGAGGCACGGGTGGCCCAGGCGTGATAAAAATTCTCGCGGAGGCTGCGGTTCTCCGCGTGCGTCATAACGGCGTCGTAAGTTGGGTGGTCCAGCGTCAACAACCAGCCGTCGCGACCCCGCTTCTCAGCCTCCGATGCAGCACGCGACATCGTGCGCCTGGGAAGACCTTCGAGGTCAGACTCATGATCGATGTGTAGTAACCACGCGTCGGCGGCATCCTGAACGTTGTGTTCGAAATTAGCTTGCGTAGCTGCCAATTCACGCATGATGTCGCGAAAACGCGTTTTATCCGATTGCCCGAGGTCGACCCCGGCAAGACGAAATTCACGTAGTGCGTGCTCGACTGCACTGCGTTTCGCCGGGCCGGCGTCGGCAGACAGGCTGTCGTCAACCTGGGTGTAGGCTTTCTGTAAGCGCGCGTTTTGTGACAATTCTGTGCCGTACTCGGTCAGTAACGGCAAGGCTTCGTTATAGGCATCGCGCCATTCGCGAGAGTCCAGAACGCCCTGCAGATGGCTGACCGGTGACCAAACGCGCGAAAGCTCGTGCTCCATATCCTCGAGCGGTGCCACGAGTGTGTCGAATTCAGGGTCAGGTGTATTGGACAAGAGATCATCGAGCCGCCGCCGATGATCGGCAATAAGCTGGGTCAACGCGGGGATGACATGCTCAGGAGCAATGTCACCGAAACGCGGCAACGAAGAAGTATCGAGTAAAGGGTTTGTCATTGACTATGCGGAAATCGACATCTGCTTGAGAACCGGCGTCGTATCCGGGCGAACGCCGCGCCACAGATGAAACGACTCGGCGGCTTGTTCGACCAGCATTCCCCAGCCCATGACTGAACGCGCGGCGCCTTGTTCGCGCGCCCAGACGCTGAATGGCGTCGGCTGCAGACCATAAGAAAGGTCATAGCAAAATGTGTTCCCGGAAACGGCGGACGACGGATAGGGCGGGGTTTCGCCCCGCACGCCGGCTGAAGTCGCGTTGATGACGACGTCGAAATCCTCCGCCTCAGGTAAGCCATTGAACCGGCACGCGGAGATGGGCCCGCTTTTCTCGAACTGATCGACGAGCTCCTCAGCCTTGCCGAGCGAGCGATTGGCGATTAGGAGAGACTTCGGCAACATTTCGAGCAACGGACCGGTGATGCCGCGCGTTGCACCGCCGGCGCCGAGAATCAAAATATTCGCGCCCTCGAGGTTGATGCCCAGGTTTACGGCCAGGTCACGCAGCAGGCCGATGCCGTCCGTGTTGTCACCAAAAATTTCGCTATCCTGAAACGCGAGCGTATTGACAGCGCCGGCCGTACTCGCACGTTCACTGAGCTGGTCGCAAAGGCGACTGATCGGGCTCTTGTGCGGGACCGTGATATTCAGGCCCTTGCCGCCGGTCCGTTGAAACTGGCGAATGGCTTGTTCGAGTTTTTCCGGCGACACCTGGAGAAGTTCGTATTGAATGTTTTGGCCGGTCTGAAGCGCGAAAAGCCGGTGGATGACCGGGGAACGGCTGTGAGAGACCGGGTAACCCATTACCCCGTAGCGATCGATGGTCGTCGCTTCCTCAACCAAAAAACCACACTCCCCTTTTTTTACTCGGTGACGAGTATACCTACTCCGCCAGCCAGCGCGCAGCGTCGAGGGAAAAATACGTCAGGATCGCATTGGCGCCGGCGCGTTTGATGCACAACAGCGATTCCAGCACAGCTTCGCGCTCATCGAGCCAGCCATTCTGTGCGGCTGCCTTGATCATGGCGTACTCGCCGCTCACCTGGTAGGCGAAGGTCGGCACCGCAAAGCGGTCTTTTACGCGGCGGATGATGTCGAGGTAGGGCATCCCCGGTTTCACCATGACGAAGTCGGCGCCTTCATCGATATCGAGCTGAACTTCGCGCAACGCCTCATCGCTCATGCCGGGGTCAATCTGGTAGGTCGATTTGTCGCCGCCGGCCAGGTTGGCCGCAGAGCCGACGGCATCGCGAAACGGCCCGTAAAAGCTGGACGCGTACTTGGCGGCATAGGCGAGGATCAGGGTATTGCTGTGCCCATTTTCTTCCAGCGCCTTGCGAATGGCGCCGATGCGCCCGTCCATCATGTCGGATGGAGCGACGATATCCACGCCCGCCTCGGCATGCGATACCGCTTGTCGAACCAGCATCGCAACCGTTTCATCGTTCAGGACATAGCCGGCATCGTCGATGATGCCGTCCTGACCGTGAGTTGTGTAAGGATCGAGCGCGACGTCCGTGATCACGGCGAGATCAGGCCAGGCATCCTTTATAGCGCGGACGGCATTTTGGGCGAGCCCGTTCGGATTTGCCGCCTCGGCACCATCGAGACTCTTGAGGCCGGCATCGATGACCGGGAACAGCGCGACGGCTGGGATGCCCAGCTCCACAGCCTCGGATAGCTCCACCAGCAGCTTGTCGATACTTTTGCGGCTTATGCCCGGCATTGATGGCACCGGCTGCTCGAGGCCCTCGCCGTCGAGAACGAAGACCGGATAGATCAAATCCGCGCTGGAAAGCCCTGTTTCGGCGATCAAGCGGCGCAGGTTGGCGGTTCGACGGCCGCGTCGAAGACGGATTTCGGGGAACTGTCCGGGGCCTCTGGCACTCATAGCTATCCACACCAACAAGAATAATTTTCGATTTTCCCTGTATTTCGGTAGGGTTTCCATGCCTAAAGTGCCGTTTTCTGCGGTTCAAGTAATAAAAACGCCAGGGGGCGGGTCATCTCGAATGAACAGTACTAGTGCCGGGCCTGACCGGCGGCGGAAATTTGACAAGCTCGTGGGCGTATTCCACCAGGATATGTACCGCTACGCAGCCTGGCTCAGCCGGGACAAAGCGATCGCGGAGGATGTCGTCCAGGAGGCGTTACTCAGAGCGTGGAAGTCGCTCGACGCACTGCGCGAGGACAGTGCGGCCAAACAATGGTTGCTGACGATCGTGCGAAGGGAAAATGCCCGATATTTTGAGCGCCGCCGCCTCGAAACCGTCGATGTCGACAATTTGACACCGTCTCAGGAGGCTTTGCTGGCAGAGGCGCCGGACGAACAGCTCGATGAATTGCGTGAGGCGATTTACGGATTGGAAGATGATTATCGCGAACCGCTCGTACTACAGGTCCTGATGGGCTATAGCACGAACGAGATCGCAGAGCAGATGGGACTGAAGCAGGGCGCTGTACTGACGCGCTTGCACCGGGCGCGTCTAAAGCTTAAGGAGTCAGTGCAGAGCGAAGACGCTGAGCAATGACAGAAGTTGAAATATTGAAAAATGAATCTATGAATACCTGCGAAGAATACAAAGAGGCCATTGCAGCGAACCCGTCTTTCGATGGCGGTGTTTCGCACCTGTCGCAATGTGCCTCGTGCGATTCGTTTCGCTCGGAGATGCAGGCGCTTGATTCGAAAATCAGGCGCGCGCTGGCGCTCAGTGTTCCCGAGTTCAACCTGCCGGAACTGCCCGACATTGACACGAGTAACGTTACTTCATTGCCGCAACGCCTGTTTGCTGTGCCGGCCTGGGTCGCAATTGCCGCGACGTTTACGCTCGTGGCGTTCATTGGATTCCGCATGCTTGGCAATGACCTGTCAAACGCTACGCTGGTTGACCAGATCGTCGCACATCTCGACCATGAGCCATATTCGATTCGTGTGACCGACAAAGCCGTGTCCGATGAGCGACTTCTGAAGGTAGTACCTGAATCAGTTGCAACTATGGATCACAGCGCCGGCCTGATTACCTATGCACAAAGTTGCGTTATCAATGGCCACGAAGTGCCGCACCTTGTCATCCAGGGTGAGCGAGGCCCGGTAACGATCCTGCTGCTGCCGGATGAACATATAAGCGGTCCGGAGTCATTCCGGGGCGATAGTGTAAGAGGTGTCATCTTGCCGGTTGGTAATGGCAGCATCGCAATCATCGGTGAGGAAGGCGAACGCCTGGAACGAATTGAAGAGCAAGTAAAGAATTCAGTGACGTGGAGTACCTAAAAACACTTAGCTGAAGTGAATGCCCGTGCTAGGGCGCAATCCTGTAGGAGAAGAAACAATGTCTCAGAAAAGAGTTATCAAGCCTGTCGCTTTGGCTGTCGGCGCTGCCCTCGCAAGCACATTCGCGATCGGTAGTATTGCGAATGCCGATTCGATCGATAGTAGTCCGTTCGAAATGTCAACGCTGGTAGCCGGCTATATGCTGGGTGAAGGCGAAGGCTCATGTGGCGGCGACAAGGGCGACATGAAGAAAGGCGAAGGTTCATGTGGCGGTGACAAAGGCGACATGAAGAAAGGCGAAGGTTCTTGTGGTGGCGACAAGGGCGACAAGGGCGACATGAAGGACGGTGAAGGTTCTTGTGGCGGCGACAAGAAAGACATGAAAGACATGAAGGACGGCGAAGGTTCTTGTGGCGGCGACAAGAAAGACGAGATGAAAGACGGTGAAGGTTCTTGTGGCGGCGACAAGAAAGATATGAAAGACATGAAAGACGCCGAAGGCAAATGTGGTGAAGGTTCTTGCGGTGGCCTGGTCTAATCGACTGAGCAACGCTTAACTTTCATTGCCTGAAAGTAAGGGGCCCGCGCTTTTAACGCGGGCCTTTTTTATAGAGTGCCGGTGGTAACTCCGTAACTTATTGCTGTTGATCTCTGAGATGATTCAACGCGCGCGATAGTCCT
>CAYLTW010000071.1:13367-14559 GCA_964386735.1 uncultured Woeseiaceae bacterium | reverse complement strand
AACCGAGGCATGCGTCATGATCCCCGGGTGATCCACGAGACTTTCGACGCCCCCCAGGCTTTCGGCGAGCGCGAACAACTCGCATCGCCCCAGGAAGCGCCGCGCACTTTCCAGGTCGCCCTTGATGAAGAATGTGACGATGCCTCCGAATCCATCCATCTGACGCTTCGCGAGTTCGTGCTGGGGGTGTGAGGCGAGGCCCGGGTACAGCACACTTGCGACGCGCTCATCGGCTTCGAGCCATTCAGCGATCGCGACGGCACTGCCGCAGTGACGTTCCATTCGGACGTCCAGTGTCTTCAGCCCGCGGAGTGCCAGGAAACTGTCGAACGGGCCTGCCACGGCACCGATCGAGTTCTGCAAATAGGCCAGCCTCTCCGCAAGCTCGTTGTCGGCCACTATGGCGATACCGCCAACCATGTCCGAGTGACCGTTCAGGAATTTTGTCGCCGAATGCATGACAACGTCGCAGTCGAATTCGAGCGGACGCTGCAGGTATGGTGTCGCGAACGTGTTATCGACAACGACAAGAATGTCGCGCCGCTCCGCCAGCTTTGTAATTGCCGCAAGATCGACGATCTTTAACAAAGGATTGCTCGGACTTTCTATCCAGATCATGCCCGTATTGTCGCGCAGAGCCGCTTCGACGGCGTTCAGGTCGCAAAGATCGATGAACGTGAATTCCAGACCGGCGCTTCGCTCGCGAACATCGTGAAACAGCCTGCGCGTCCCGCCGTAGAGATCGTCCATCGCCAGCACGTGGGAGCCAGAATCGATCAGCTCGAGAATAGTCGCGGTTGCCGCCATGCCAGACGCAAATGCGAAACCGTGTTCACCCGATTCCAGGTCGGCAATACATCTTTCGTAAGCCATCCGCGTCGGGTTCTGCGTGCGCGAATATTCATAGCCTTTATGCTTGCCCGGGCTCTCCTGAACATAGGTCGACGTTGCGTAGATCGGCGGCATAATCGCACCCGTCGTGGGGTCCGGGCTCTGCCCCGCGTGAATGGTACGAGTCGCAAATTTCCTGCTCTTACCGGTCATTGATCTCTCAAATCTGCCGTCGCAGGTAGTTAAGCACATCCGAGCGCGTGATCAGGCCAAGGAAATTGTCGCCATCCATGATCGCCGCGTAGGGCTGCACACGCAGCATCGCGACCAGGTTGTTCACGCTGTCAGATTTTTCCAGCTT
>CAYLTW010000071.1:9264-13267 GCA_964386735.1 uncultured Woeseiaceae bacterium | reverse complement strand
AAAATCGGCGATGTCGGGAATGAAATCCTCGCCGATTCCTTCGACGAGCCAGCTACCGCCGGTACCCAGTTCACCTTTATTGATGTAGTCGGCGAGAACCGAACCAACCGGGTCCGCAAGAATCATCTTGACGTTCGGCGCATGTTCGGCAAGGTATTTGCCGATGCCGGACACCGTGCCGCTGGAACCAACCCCGAGTACGATTGCATCGACGTCGCCGTTCATTTGTTCGAATATTTCCGGCGCCGTCGTGTGCTCGTGCGCCAGCGGGTTGTCCGGGTTACCGAACTGATTGATGAAGTACGCGCCCTTCTCATCGGCGATCGCCCGGCCCAGGTCCTGGTAATACTCGGGGTGGCCTCTGCCGACGTCCGAACGCGTCAAGACGACTTCGGCGCCCATGGCGCGCAGATTGAAGATCTTCTCCTGGCTCATTTTGTCCGGCAGAACCAGAACCAGCTCGTAGCCCTTCTGGGCCGCAACCAGCGCCAGTCCGAGGCCCGTATTGCCGGCCGTGGCCTCAACCAGCGTGTCGCCTGGCTTGATGTCGCCTCGTTTTTCCGCCTGCTCGATCATCGATATTCCGATACGATCCTTGATGGAACCGCCTGGATTCATCAGTTCGAGTTTCAGAAACAGGCGACACGGGCCGGTATCGATCTGTTTGATCTCGAGCATCGGCGTTCGGCCGACCATGTCTAGGATGCTGGAGTAGAGTTTCATGCCTGAAGAGTTGAAGATGAAAGCAGCGGCGAGTTTACGCGATTTGATTAAAGACGTCGCCGGGCGTCTTGACGCGGTCAGCGAGTCGCCGAAGCTCGATGCGGAAGTCTTGCTTAGTCGTGCAATCGACATGCCGCGAAGCTACTTCTTCTCCCACCCCGACGACATTCCGGATGGCGGTGCCGTCGCGCGATTCGAAAAAAACGTGCAGCGACGCCTTGCCGGCGAGCCGATGGCCTATATCACGGGCAGTACCGGGTTCTGGTCGCTGGAGCTAACGGTGTCGCCGGCAACGCTGATCCCCCGGCCCGAAACAGAGGTGCTCGTCGAGCTCGCACTGCGCGAAATTCCTCGCGGGGAATCCTGGCAGGTTCTCGACCTCGGCACCGGCAGCGGTGCGATAGCCGTGGCCATTGCCGGCGAAAGGCCGCTTTGCAGCATCACGGCAACCGACCAGAGCGGCGATGCGCTACGCGTCGCCGAACTAAATATTCGCAGCCTCGAACTTGCAAACGTGAAGTGCCTGCAAGGTAACTGGACCGAGCCGGTTCAAGGGCAACTGTTCGACCTGATTGTTTCGAATCCGCCCTACGTAGAGACCGACTACCCCGAGCTTGATCGACTCTCGTGGGAACCACAGATAGCGCTCATGGCAGGAGATGATGGTTTCGACGCTATTCGGCTCCTGGCGCGGGATTGCCTGCCTGTATTAAAGGACGGCGGCGCCATTATGATCGAGCACGGCTTCGATCAGGAAAACGGGGTCGCCGCCATTCTTGCCGCACAAAGCTGGTCATCGATTGAATGTCACAAAGATTACGCGGGCTTGCCGCGCATAACGACTGCGCGCAAAATAGCGCCGTTACCCACAGACACATAGGGACCTCATGATCACGATCAAGACCAGCCACGGCGACATCAAGGCCGAATTGTATGACGAGAAAGCACCGATCAGCTGCGAGAATTTTCGTCAGTACATCAATGATGGCCATTTTACAGACACGATCTTCCATCGCGTTATCCCCAATTTCATGATCCAGGGCGGCGGCTTCGACGCCGACATGAATCAAAAAGCTGTGCGCGATGCCATCAAGAACGAGGCCGACAACGGCGAGACGAATCGCCGCGGCACTTTGGCGATGGCGCGCACAACGGACGTAAACAGCGCCACGGCCCAGTTTTTTATCAATCTGGGCGATAACGATTTCCTGAATCATGGCGGGCGCGATTTTGGCTACGCGGTCTTTGCCGAAGTCACCGACGGCATGGACGTTGTCGATACCATCGCCGGTGTCCCGACCGGAAATCACGGTGGCCAAGGGGACGTTCCCCTCGACCCGGTCAAGATCCTGGAAATTACGATCGACAATTGATTATGTCCGAGTTCAGCCGCGACGCCCGCCACCTGGCGCTGACACAAATCGGTAGCGAAGGGCAGGCGCGAATTGCCGCTGGCTCGGCCTTGCTGATCGGAGCCGGTGGCATCGGTTGCGCGGCTGCCCAGTACCTGGTCTCGAGCGGCGTCGGCCGCGTCACGATTTGCGATTTCGATACCATTGACGCCACCAATCTGGGCCGCCAGGTTCTTTACAGCGCCGACGACATCGGCAAGTCGAAGGTACGCGTTGCGGGAAAGCGCCTGGCCACGATGAATCCGGATGTCGAAGTGACCATCATCGAATCGCGGCTCGACGACGCGGAACTCGAGGACGTTATCGCGAGCGTGGATGTCGTACTGGATGGTTCCGACAACTTCGCCACGCGCTTTCAGGTCAGCGACGCCTGTGTCAAGGCGGCTCGATGCCTCATCTCCGGCGCGGCAATCCGGCTCGAGGGACAACTGGCCGTGTTCGGTCCCGACTACGGCACAACACCTTGTTATCGCTGCCTCTATACCGAGGCGGACGAATCACTGGACAATTGCGCCGGCAACGGCGTACTCGCACCGGTACCGGGAGTCATCGGCACATTGATGGCCGTGGAAACACTAAAACAGCTCGCCGGTCTCGCGATTACACGCGGCAGCTTGCGCCTCTATGACGCGAGTTCAGGTGACTTCAGCACTGTCGCGATCCGCAAGCGCGACGACTGTCCCGCCTGCGCTTGACAGCAAATAACAATAAGGCGGTATCTTTGGTCGGCGTGTTTGAGGCGGCCGCCGTTGCATTGGCCGTGCTTTCAGTCAGCACGCTGTTTGCGAGTTTACATCGGAACCTCGAACTTTTATCGCATTTCAAGGCACAATATTTTTTCTCGTCGCTATTTTTGCTTGTCATCTTTGCCGTGCTGCGACGACGCAATTTTACGTTGCTGTTGTTTGCACTATCTCTGCTGAATGCCTGGTTCGTTCTGCCCTGGTACCTGGGCAACAATCAACCCGAAGCCAGCGGCGAAACAATCAAGCTGCTACATGCCAATGTACTGCGCAACAACACCGAGCCTGCGGCCCTGCTCGCACAGATAGTGGTGGAGAATCCGGACCTCGTAATCCTGCAGGAGATGTCACCGGTCTGGCTGCGCGCAATGCAAGGGCTCAGCGCAGAGTATCCCTACAGTGTTACCGAGGCCCGGGACGGTGCGTTCGGCATCGGTTTGTTCTCAAAACTGCCGTTTGAAGACGCGCGAATCTTGCATGCGCCGCCGATCGATCTTCCCGAGATTCGCGCCATCGTCGAACTTGGTGGGGTCAGAGTGAATATTGTCAGCTCACACCCGATGTCACCAATCGGTCGCGCGGGCATTGAGGCGAGAAACGAACAATTGAGCGCGCTCGGACAAGACCTCGCCGCGATGCCGGGACCAACCGTTCTGATCGGCGACCTGAACATTTCGATGTGGGCGCCGACCTACAAATTGTTTGAGCAAACCGCAGGCCTTAAGAACGCGCGCAAGGGATTTGGACTCGTACCAACATTTCCGGTGTTCTTGCCTGTAGCGGGGATTCCAATCGATCACTGCCTCGTATCGGACGAGATTAATGTTCTCGAGTTTCGGACAGGATCGAGAATCGGCTCAGACCACCTGCCGCTGGTGATTCGACTAGGGTTCGGAGGCCCCGACGAACAACCCCTTAGTCGCTAAGCGCGATGCCGAGAACGACGGGGCCAGACAATCCTTCGGGCAGCTTCAGCTTACGGCGCGAGCAGATTTCTCGTCAGGCAACGTTCTTCGCATTCGGTTCATAGCCAAGATAGGGCGCTAGCCACTTCTCGGCTTCGACAACCTCGAGTCCCTTGCGTTCGGCGTACGATTCAAGCTGATCCCGGTCGATCTTGCCGAC
>CAYLTW010000071.1:4218-9164 GCA_964386735.1 uncultured Woeseiaceae bacterium | reverse complement strand
AATGTCGTCAGCGCCGTCCGAGTTGGCCGGCCAGAAACCGATCACTGCACGCGCCTCAAGCCATCGCTCCGCGACAATTCTGTCAAGCATGGCCGTCGCATCGGCGAACAATGAACTTGCAGCCTCGCCGACAATTTTGTCGGTCAGGATCGCCGGATACTTGCCGTGAAACTCCCAGGCATTGAAGAACGGCATCCAGTCGATGTACTCGCGCAGCAGCGACAGATCAATATTCTTGATCACCTGTTTGCCCGAGATCGTCGGCACCGGCGGATTGTAAGCAGACCAGTCTATTTTATGGCGGCGGCGGCGTGCATCTTCGAGCGACAATTGCGGTGACAACCTTTTCTTGCCTGCATGCCGCTGACGACGACGCTCGTTATCGCGCCGATTTTTCTCGATCAGTCGGGCGCGGCTTTCCGATCCGACCAGGGCTTGCGCGACACCGACCGAGCGCGACGCATCTTTCACGTAGATAACGGGCCCTTCGTAGTTTGGTTCGATCTTCACCGCCGTATGTGCCGGCGAGGTGGTTGCGCCACCGATCAACAGCGGCAAGCTGAATTCGAGACGCTGCATCTCGGACGCGACGTTGACCATTTCGTCGAGCGACGGCGTGATAAGCCCGGACAGACCAATCATTTCCGCTTTCTCGCGGCGGGCGGCTTCGAGGATTTTTTCGCAACTCACCATCACGCCCAGATCGATGACTTCGAAATTGTTGCACTGAAGAACAACGCCGACGATATTCTTGCCTATGTCATGAACGTCGCCTTTGACGGTCGCCATGACGATTTTTCCGTTACTGCTCATCTTGCCGTCTTTTTCTTCTTCAATGAACGGAATGAGATGGGCAACGGCCTTTTTCATGACTCGTGCCGATTTCACAACCTGCGGCAGAAACATTTTCCCGTCGCCAAACAGGTCGCCTACGACATTCATACCCGCCATCAGCGGGCCCTCGATTACGTCGAGTGGCCGCTTTGACGCCACGCGAGCTGCTTCGGCGTCCGCGACCACGAATTCGTCAATGCCTTTGACGAGCGCATGTTCGATGCGCTTGTCGACGGCCCAGCCGCGCCACTCGAGGTCCTGCTTGCGTTCAGTGGTACCGGTTTCATTGTCCCTGAAGCGCTCCGCCACATCGAGCAAGCGCTCTGTTGCGTCGTCGCGCCGATTCAGAACCACGTCTTCAACAGCATTGCGCAATTCGTCAGGAAGGTTTTCGTAAATCGCCAGCTGGCCGGCGTTTACGATTCCCATGTCCATGCCGGCGCGAATAGCATGAAAGAGAAACACCGAATGAATCGCTTCGCGAACGACGTTGTTGCCGCGAAAAGAGAACGAGACGTTGCTGACACCTCCGCTGACTAACGCAGCGGGCATTACTTCCTTTATTCGTCTCGTCGCCTCGATGAACGCGATACCGTACCCGGCGTGTTCTTCGATGCCGGTTGCAACGGCGAAAATATTTGGATCGAAAATGACATCCGCGGGATCGAATCCCACTTTTTGGGTCAGGATTTCAAAGGAACGTTTGCAAATGTTGACTTTGCGTTCAATGGAATCCGCCTGACCGCTTTCGTCAAATGCCATGACGATGACGGCGGCGCCGTATGCGCGAGCAAGTCCCGCCAGTTCAATGAACTTTTCCTCGCCCTCTTTCAGGCTGATCGAGTTCACAATCGCCTTGCCTTGCACGCAACGAAGCCCTGCTTCGATGACGGACCACTTTGAAGAGTCAATCATGATGGGCAGACGGGCGATGTCAGGCTCAGAGGCGATCAGTTTGAGAAATGTCTCCATGGCCTGCTCGGAATCGAGCATGCCTTCGTCCATGTTGACGTCGATGACCTGCGCGCCATCCTCTACCTGCCGGCGTGCGACCTGCACGGCCTCGCCAAAGGCGTCTGCCTCGATAAGCTTTCGAAAACGCGCAGAGCCGGTAACGTTGCATCGTTCACCGACATTCACGAACAGGTTGTCCGGCCCGATGTTCAGCGGCTCGAGGCCGGCAAGGCGAGTTCGAACCGGCAGCTTCGGAATTTTTCTCGGCGCCGACGACTGTACGGCGTCCTTGATCATCGCAATGTGTTCCGGACGGGTTCCGCAACAACCCCCCACGAGATTCACGAATCCGCTGGCAGCAAACTCGCCGATTATCTCGGCCATTTCGTCCGGCGTTTCGTCATATTCACCAAATTCATTTGGCAGACCTGCATTCGGATGAGCGCTGACCCGCGTATTGGCTATGCGTGACAATTCCGCGACGTAGGGTCGCAGTTCCCTGGCGCCGAGGGCGCAATTGAGACCGATCATGAAGGGATTGGCGTGGCAAACGGAATTCCAGAATGCCTCGGTCGTCTGCCCCGACAGAGTCCGCCCCGACGCATCGGTGATGGTGCCGGAAATCATGACAGGCAGTGTCACACCGGTCGCCGCAAACGCCTTTTTGACGGCAAAAATGGCGGCCTTGGCGTTCAACGTGTCGAAGATCGTTTCGATCATCAAAAAGTCGACGCCGCCCTCAATCAATGCGACCGCGGATTCCTCATACGTGGAGGCGAGTTCTTCGAAACTGATATTTCGAAAGCCCGGATCGTTTACGTCGGGTGATATCGAAGCAGTGCGATTGGTCGGGCCGAGCACTCCCGATACGTATCGCGGTGAGCCGACGCTTGCTGCATACGCATCCGCGCACTCGCGGGCCAATCGCGCCGCCGCCGTATTCAATTCGCGAACCAGTGACTCCAGGCCATAGTCCGCCATCGACGGTGCGTTGGCGTTGAATGTGTTGGTTTCGACAATGTCGGCGCCGGCCTCGAGAAACTGCCTGTGGATGTCCCGAATTACACTCGGTTTTGTCAGGGTCAACAGATCGTTGTTGCCCTTGAGATCGCGTTGCCAGTCGCGGAAACGATCGCCGCGATAGTCATCTTCACCAAGCCCGAAACTCTGGATCATCGTGCCCATCGCACCATCCAGAATCAGGATTCGATTCTCGAGCGCGGCCAGCAGCGTATTGATTCGTTCCTGTCTGTCCATCGGGCGGCCTCAGGCTGCCGCCTGCTTCGCGCGCACGCCGAGTGCATGACAGATCGCAAACGTCAGTTCAGAGCGATTCAGCGTATAGAAGTGAAATTCGCTGATGCCCTCTGCCTGAAGTCGCTGAACCTGCTCAATCGCGACGCTGGCGGCAATCATTTGCCGCGTTTCGGCATCGTCTTCGAGTCCTGCGAAGCGCCGGCTTAGCCAGTCGGGCACACTCGCGCCGCATCGCTCGGCGAATCGCTGCAACTGAGGGAAGCGCGTGATCGGCAGTATTCCAGGGACGATAGAGGATTCGATGCCGGCCGCAGAGCACAGATCGCGATAGCGAAGAAAGACATCAACGTCGAAAAAGAACTGCGTGATTGCGCGAGTCGCGCCCGCATCAAGTTTTCGGCGTAGATTGTCGAGATCCGCGATCGCATTCGTTGCTTCCGGGTGCACTTCCGGGTAGGCCGCGACAGAGATGTCGAAATCAGCGACATTTCGCAGTCCGGCGACCAGGTCCGCCGCGTAGGGATATCCGTTCGGATGCGGTTTGTATGCCTGGGTTTCCGGCGGCGGGTCACCGCGCAGCGCGACAAGATGACGAATCCCCATGTCCCAGTATTCACGAGCAATGTCGTCGATCTCCGCGCGGCTCGCGCCGACACAGGTCAGGTGCGGAGCCGCAGTCAGGGATGTTTTATCGGCAATGCGATGAACAGCGGCGTGGGTCCGCTCACGTGTCGAACCATCCGCGCCGTAGGTGACTGAAACGAAACGCGGCTCGAGCACGGACAAGCGCTCGATCGATTCCCACAAGGTCTGATTCATCTTTTCCGAATTCGGCGGAAAGAACTCGAACGAAACCTCCACTTTGTCGTCAACGGTATCCATGGCGGGTCCTTATGCGGCTGCCGTCGAAGATTCTGTGCGCGTCGCAACGGCCAGCAACCAGCGCGGATTTTTGGCGGGAATCGAACGGGGTGGCGAAAGTCGCAAGTCGGCCTCGCGGCACCAGCCGGCGAGCCGGGCGCCAAGCGAATGTGTGCCTTTGCCGCTACAAGTTGTCAACAGAATCAGTCGCCCGCCCGCAGGTATAACTCGTAACGCTTCAATGAGTACGTCGACCGGCCGCTCTGCCTCGATGAGGACATCGTCGACGATAACCGTGTCGAATTCACCGTTTGCAAACGGCAGGGAATACATGTTGCCCTGGCGCAGGCTGCAATTCGGCAGGCCCGCCAACAGGACTTCCGCGCGTGCGAGTCGTCGCGCGTCGGCGTCGATGTCGACGCCGACAGCACGCTGCGCGCGTGATGCAAATAGTTTGAGAATGCGGCCCTGCCCGCTACCGATATCGAGCACGTCACCGAGTGGCGTCGACACAGTCAATTCGACAAGGGCATGGTGCAGCGGACGGTCTGCATCCGTTGGCTCAACCGGCGAGGCGTGACGCGATTCGCGCAGCACTCCGAGGTCGCGCTCGAAGTCCGGTTCATCATCGGGCAACAGTGCGAGCAATCGTCGCAATTGCGCGGCGTTGTCGCCCTGTTCGGGCAAGCGATAAAAAACGAAATGTCCGTCGCGAAATCGCTCCAGCATACCGGCATCGCACAGAATTTTGAGGTGCTGCGAGATCCGGGGCTGGCTTTGGGCCAGGACCTCGGTCAACTCGGTGACACTGCACTCGCCCTGCGAACACAGCGCCACAAGACGCATGCGCACCGGGTCGGCGAGCGCTCTGAACCGGTTGACGAGATGTTCCGTGTCAGGATTCATAAAAATATAAGTATAAATTTATGTTATCGGCCGACCAGTCTACCAGATGCGTCGCTGATGGGCACGTCGAATACCTATATGAGCCCAATACCCCAAATATGGACAGAGACCACGCGGATCGCCCGCATGGCGGG
>CAYLTW010000071.1:0-4118 GCA_964386735.1 uncultured Woeseiaceae bacterium | reverse complement strand
GAGAGTTTATCCTTGAGCAGCTGGTTAACCTGCCCCGGATTCGCCTTCCCCCGGGTCTCTTTCATGACCAGGCCGACGAAAAAGCCAATCAGCTTCTCCTTGCCACCCCTGTAGTCGGCAACCTGTCCCGGGTTTTCGGCGATGATCCGGTCGACGACAGCCTCGATCGCCTTGCTATCCGTGATTTGCCTGAGCCCGCGCGATTCGATTACCGCGTCGGCGCTGCCCTCGCCAGCCCACATGGCATCGAAGACTTCTTTGGCGATTTTGCCTGAGATCGTGTTGTCGCCAATTCGATTGACCAGCCCGGCGAGGTCTTCGGCCGGTATGCGGCTGCCATCGATAAGGAGACCGTCTTTGTTCAGGGCAGCCGACAGATCACCAATTACCCAGTTCGCAACGATCTGTGGCCTGGCGCTGCTTGCCCCGGACGCTGATTCGAAGTAATCGGCCAGTGCATTGCTCGCAGTCAATATGCTGGCGTCATCGGGTTTGAGTTCGTAGTCGCCGACGAAGCGCTGCAGTTTCGCATCCGGCAATTCCGGAAGCGTCTTGCGCACTGCGTCGATGTATTCGTCGCTTATTTCAACGGGCAACAAGTCCGGATCGGGGAAGTAACGGTAGTCGTTCGACTCTTCTTTTGAACGCATGGGACGGGTCTCGTGCTTATCCGAGTCATACAGGCGTGTCTCCTGCGCTACCTCGCCACCTTCTTCAATAATGTCGATCTGCCGATCGATCTCGAAATTGATCGCTTTCTCGACGAAGCGAAACGAGTTCAGGTTCTTGAGTTCGGATCGCGTACCGAGCTCTTCCTGCCCGCGCGGCCGTACAGACACGTTCGCATCGCAGCGGAACGATCCTTCCTGCATGTTGCCGTCGGAGATGTCCAGGTAGCGCACAATCGTGTGAATCTTGCGCATGTACGCGACGGCTTCGCTTGCCGAACGGAGGTCCGGCTCTGACACAATTTCAAGCAACGGCGTGCCGGCACGATTGAGATCGATACCGGACGAGCGATCCAGCCCTTCATGTATCGACTTGCCCGCATCCTCTTCAAGGTGCGCTCGTGTAATTCCGATTCGCTTTTCATTGCCATCGGCGTCCTTGATGAACAATTCACCATACTCGACGATGGGCAACTCGAACTGACTGATCTGGTAGCCTTTGGGCAGATCAGGATAAAAATAATTCTTGCGTTCGAAGATTGACCGCGGCGACACGGTTGCATTGACGGCAAGCCCGAATTTCACGGCCATTCGAACGGCCTCTTCATTCAAAACGGGCAATACCCCCGGATAGCCCAGGTCGACCAGGCAGGCCTGCGAATTCGGCTCCGCACCGTACGCCGTCGATGCGCCCGAGAAAATCTTCGACTGTGTTGAGAGCTGCGTATGAAGCTCAAGCCCGATAACGACTTCCCAGTTTCCGTTCATCGGTACGCCTCTGGACACCGCGTGTGCCAGTCGGTCTGCATTTGGTACTGGTGTGCGACTTGCAGCAGGGACGCTTCGGCCCAGTGCGGGCCGACGAGATGCAGCCCAACGGGCATGCCATCGACCATGCCGCAAGGCGTGGACATTGCCGGCAATCCTGCGAGGTTGGCGCCGATCGTGTAGATGTCATTGAGGTACATCGTGATCGGATCATCCGTCTTGTCGCCAAGCTTGAACGCTGGCGTCGGCGTTGTCGGACCCGCGATTACATCAACATTTTCAAAGGCTTTGCTGAAATCGTCGCTGATCAGCTGGCGGACCTTTTGCGCTTTGATGTAGTACGCGTCGTAGTAACCGGCCGACAACACGTAGGTACCGGTCAAGATGCGACGCTTCACTTCCTCGCCGAAGCCCTCGCCGCGGCTGCGACAATACAGATCCAGCAGATCCTCAGGATCTTTTGCCCGGTGACCGAAACGAACGCCGTCGAAGCGAGACAGGTTGGAAGAGCACTCCGCGGGCGCGACGACGTAGTAAGTCGGTACACAATATTCCAGGTTCGGAAGATCGACGTCGCTTAGTGTGGCGCCCTGCGCCTCGATCACGGCGAGCGCTTCGCGTACGGCTTTTCCTGTCGCGTCATCGAGGCCTGCATCAAAATGCTGCCGTACGATGCCGACACGAAGCCCTTTGAGCGACCCGCCTAGCCCGGCAACGTAGTCGGGCACCGGGTGATTGACTGAGGTCGAGTCGCGCTCGTCAAAACCGGCCATGACCCCGAGCAAGAGCGCCGCATCTTCAGCTGACCGGGTGATGACGCCGGCCTGGTCGAGACTTGATGCGAACGCGATCATGCCGTAGCGGGAAACACGCCCGTAGGTCGGCTTGAATCCGACGGTGTTCGTTAACGCTGCGGGTTGCCGAATCGACCCACCGGTATCGGTCCCCGTCGCCGCCGGCGCCAGTCGGGCCGCCACCGATGCGGCGGAGCCGCCGGACGAACCACCCGGAGAGCAGGTCAGGTCCCACGGATTTTTCACGGGACCGAAGTAACTTGTTTCATTCGATGAGCCCATGGCGAACTCATCCATATTGGTTTTGCCCAGGACAACAGCGCCGGCAGCGGAAAGTCTTTCGACAATACTTGCATCATACGGCGACACGAAATTCTCGAGCATGCGTGAACCGCAGGTCGTCAACACATTTCGTAAGCAGAATATGTCCTTGTGCACGATCGGCAGACCATTTAGTACGCCGCCATTGCCGGCGGCGTGCGCCTCATCGGCCAGCTTTGCACTAGTGAGCGCTTCGCCGCCCATTACCGTAATGAAAGCGTTCAGGTCCGTGGCGTGCGCCGCAATACGATCCAGCAGGGCCTGGGTAAGATCGACAGACGTGAAATCACGGCGATCCAGTCCGGCTTTGAGCTCGGTCAGTGTTTGCAAATGCACGCCCGTCACTCAAGAACCTTGGGTACGAGGTACAGCCCGTCAGCAACTGATGGCGCATTTTTCTGCACGAGATCGCGCTTGTTGGACTCCGTGACCTGATCCGGACGCAGCCGTTGTGCCAGATTCAACGGATGCGCCATTGGCACGACCTCGTCGGTTGGCGCAGCAGACAATTGATCCACGAAATCGACGATTCGGGACAGCTTATCGACGACCTCGGCGAATTCATCGTCGGCAAGTCTAAGCCTCGCCAGCATCGCAATGTGCTGTACCTGATCTTTATCGAGTGACACGGCAGGAATTCCGGGGTTTGAGCCTTGACCAAGCGCCCGCTGGGGGCGCGCACGCAATGATACACGCCACCTTGTGCAAAGTCGTGGGCATTGTTAGATTACACCGTTAACTCGCTCCGGACCCCTCCCCGCATGTTCAAAAATTTCCTGGGTTATTTCTCGAATGACCTGTCGATCGACCTTGGCACCGCAAATACCCTGATTTACTCGCGAGGCCACGGCATCGTACTCGACGAACCATCGGTTGTTGCGATTCGGGAAGACAGCGGCCGGGGCGGCCGAGTGGTTGAGGCCGTCGGCATGGAAGCCAAGAACATGCTCGGCCGCACGCCGGGCAATATCACGGCTATTCGTCCTTTGAAAGACGGCGTCATCGCCGACTTCACGGTCACCGAGAAGATGCTGCAGCATTTCATCCGCAAAGCGCACGGTACGCGTTATTTCCGACCGAGCCCAAGGGTTCTGATTTGCGTACCTTACGGCTCAACCCAGGTCGAGCGCCGTGCTATTCGCGAATCCGCCGAAGGGGCCGGGGCCCGTAAGGTCCATCTTATTGATGAACCGATGGCGGCAGCAATCGGCGCCGGCCTGCCCGTACACGAAGCGCGCGGCTCGATGGTACTCGACATCGGCGGCGGCACGTCCGAGGTCGCAGTCATCTCCTTGAATGGCATCGTCTATGCCGCATCGGTTCGTATTGGCGGCGACCGCTTCGACGAGGCCATTACCAACTACGTTCGCCGTAACTACGGCATCCTGATCGGTGAGGCGACGGCCGAACGCATCAAGCATGAAATCGGCTCGGCGTTCCCGGGGCAGGAAGTCCTCGAGATTTCGGTCAAAGGCCGCAATCTTTCCGAGGGCGTGCCGCGCAGCTTCACATTGAACAGCAACGAGATTCTCGAGGCGCTGCAGGAACCGCTGCAGGGCATCGTCGG
>CAYLTW010000070.1:0-15220 GCA_964386735.1 uncultured Woeseiaceae bacterium | reverse complement strand
CCTATGTGCGACCGATAAACGCGGTAGTTTCGCGGCCGGCCTCGCTATCGTCGATAAGTTTGAATGTGTTCCACGCTATAGTTATCACATCATTGACCTTCAACTGGCAGCGGTCGACGTTTTCGTCGTTGACCATCGTGCCGTTCGTACTGCCAAGATCTTCAATGAAAATATCCTCATGGCCCTCAAGGAACTTGCTTGGCTCGATTTGCAGG
Organism: uncultured Woeseiaceae bacterium; assembly: GCA_964386735.1. Lineage (GTDB taxonomy): Bacteria > Pseudomonadota > Gammaproteobacteria > Steroidobacterales > Woeseiaceae > UBA1847. The sequence continues at coordinate 15,005 of CAYLTW010000070.1, read as the reverse complement.
CGCGCATGATGGGTACTTGCCGACGAATCGTCAATCCGAATATCGTTTTCCTGATCTCTGCCGATCGTAATAACTGGCTTATCCAAAGGAAACAAGCTAACGACGACGTTATCCACCAAAAGTGCTAGCTGTGACATCTATTTCGCTCCAACTTGTATTTTCAATTCCCGCGACCCAATGAATAACCGCCGTGATTTATCCAACTTCAGCGACTCTGATCGAATCGCGCAACGCCGAGATCAATTGGACGGTATCCTGATACCGGTCCTCTGGTTTCTTGCTGAGCATGACGAGTACCGTCGCCGACAATTCATCGGAGATGTCCTCGTTGAGTTCGTTCGGCGCTTCCGGTGCCTGACTAATATGCTTCGCCAAAACGGCGCCCACGTCGCCATCGAACGGAACCCTGCCCGTCAGCATATGATAAAGCGATATTCCCAGAGAATAAATATCGCTTCGATGATCCACGGTTTCGCCGCCGGCCTGCTCCGGGCTCATATACATGGGCGAACCCAATGTTACGCCGTGTTGGGTATAGACACTGGGCACAGCAATCTTGGCGTTGCCAAAATCGGCTAATTTCGGTGTGCCGGCAGCCGTGAACAAGATGTTCATCGGTTTCACGTCGCGATGCACCATTCCCTGGCTATGCGCATAACCGAGCCCATCCGCGATCTTACAAGTAACGTCGACACTGTGTGCCACGGCTAAAGAGGCTCCGTCACGCAACTTGTCGCCAAGGCTACCCCCGGTTAGCAATTCCATGACAATCCAGAAGCACCCCGAATCTTCTACCAAATCGTAAATGCCAACGATATGATTGTGCGTGACCGCCGCCAGGGCGGTTGCCTCCTGCCGAAACCGCTCGCTTTGTTCAGGATCGTTCACCAGGTGACCAAATAGTTGCTTGAGTGCCACTGGTCGTTTCAAGACTGTGTCGTAGCCGGCGTGGACAACGCCCATGCCACCGCTGCCAAGCACCTTGTCCAAACGATATCGGTTATCAGCACCGACAAACGCCGTTTTTTCCGGCTTTGTCAGAGACATCAACATGGTTTTGGCTGCACCGCGGCTCTGCGACGTTGCATCTTTGTCGTGTGCCGCGCTCACTTCGCTACGGTCAACCAACAGTGCATGCGCGAGAGTATGCAACCGGGCACTTTCGGTTCGATCATCTTGCTCCGCAGATGCGATCAACAGTGCCCGGGCACGACGCCGGCCAAGCACGACGGCGACCGGAATGTGGCCGAATAGTAGAATGAACACCAACGCGGAACCCAAAGCCCAGCTGCTTGTCATCAACACCGTGTACAGCTTGTCCCTTGAAGGATCGACATAGACTTGATTACGCTTGATAAGGAAGAGGATGGTTTCTTCCTCGATGATGCGCGGATATATGCTATCTGCAATCAAACTGAATGTCGGTGGAGCGACGATCGTCAGCAGGATAATGCTTGTCGCCAACGCAAGCTGGGTGCGGCGCGCACTCCGAAGCCACAACAGCAGTAGTCGTGGCTTTGGCAATAGCAACGGTACCAGCCGCACCGCAGCACCGAAGCGACGAAGGTTTGTCGCAATCGCTGGCTTATATCGCTGGCTCAGGCGAAGTCGTACGGATGACATAATCCATATCCTACGCGACCCCGCGACGCCCGGAAGTGACGCCGTTCACAGGAACTGGTGAGGCGATTTTTCGAAATTGTTGTAGCGTGTTCTCCGCTTGTGTCGATTTATCGCAGCGCCTACAACGCCATATCCATCAGGTACCGCAAAATGTCTGGGTCACGCGCTCATCTGGTTTTGGTGCCTCGGCGTATTGTGCGTATTCGGGTTGTTCCGAAAAAGGCTGCGCCAGTACGACATTGAGATCATTGAAGACCGTCAGGTCCCCTGCAACGGCTTCCTGTATCGCCTGCTCTATGCGGTGATTGCGCGGAATGAAAATTGGGTTAACCGAGTTCATCAGGGCCACCGCTTCGGCGGCCTCTGCTGCCTGGTCTCCAACGCGCCGGCGCCAGCGCTGTTCGATTTCGCCGAAGCACGCGGTATCACTGGCATCAATACGCGTCGCTAACTCACGAAAACTCAATGTGTAGTCGAGTGCATTGTCCTGCAGATATTTCAGCCAGTCATTGTTCAACTCCGCGTCGCCGTCTTTTTTGTCCATAAAACCGAGCTTCGGCCGCATGCGATCCAGATAGCATCTGTCGTAGCACGCCGGAAAATCCGACAGGACCGCCTCGAAATCCGTCCGTGCATCGCACAGCAGCAACAACGATTCCGCGAGGCGTGCGAGATTCCATTGCGCGATCGGCATCTGGTTAGCGAACGCGTAGCGGCCATGTTGGTCAATCGAACTGAATACCTTTTTGAACTGAAACTCGTCCATGTAAGCGGCGGGACCGTAGTCCAGCGTCTCGCCTGAGATCGAGGTGTTGTCGGTGTTCATGACGCCATGAATAAAGCCGACTGCCATCCAGCCGGCGATGAGTTCGGCCTGGCGTTCAGCCACGCGGCGGAAAAATGCGACGTAAGGCGCATCGTTATCTTTCGCTTCCGGGTAATGACGGTCGATCGCGTACTCGGTCAGCGTCCTGAGTGCCTCCGTGTTCTTTCGAGCTGCAAAAAACTCAAACGTACCGACGCGCAGATGGCTCGACGCAACCCGCGTGAAAACGGCGCCTGGCAATACGGATTCGCGATAGACCGGCTCGCCAGTCGCAACGGCAGCCAGCGCCCGCGTCGTTGGTACTCCGAGTTTGTGCATCGCCTCGCTGACGATGTATTCGCGAAGTACCGGCCCGAGCCAAGACTTGCCATCACCGCCGCGAGAGTACGGTGTGCGGCCTGAGCCTTTCAGTTGAATGTCGTAACGCTTGCCATCATTAGTAACGACCTCGCCCAACAGCGCTGCCCGCCCGTCACCGAGTTGCGACACAAAGTGCCCGAACTGGTGGCCGGCATAGGCCAGCGCGATCGGCTGAACACCGGCGGGTCGCGAGCTACCGCTGAAGATTTGAGTCAGTTCCGCCTCGTCTTCGGCAAGTGAATCGAGACCAAGTTCGACAGCCAGGTCGTTGTTCCATGCCAGCATCGATGGCGCCGCCGCGACACCGGGCTCTACCAGGGAGTGGAAGCCGTCGGGTAACCTCGCGTAGCTGTTGTCGAAATTCATGGTCGAGTTTTGTGGCTGGTTGCCCAGCCTATGAAACTTGTACGGCGCGCAGGTCGAGCCGGCCATCAAGCATGGGGGGGCACCAGTAGTATGCTCCGCTGACCGCGCGAGAAAAACGAAACAGCGCGTCCGGGATTCCGTCCTCCAGACCCGCCATTCTGGTGAGCTGCGCCTCGAAAGCATCGAGGGTGCTGCCAAAAGCGACGAACATCAGTCCCTCTGCGAATCCTTCCGCCCACGGCATCGATCGCCTGAGAACAAATGCCTCCGGCGTGAAACTTTCCTGTTCCGTCCGTTTGATGTGAGCGGACTTCGGTGGGTCCTCGATTTCTTCGTTATCCGATTTTTGCCGGCCTATGATGAGATCCTGTTCGCGTTGCGGCAGTGATGTGAAAGCGGTCAGATCGTGCGCCCACTTTTGCACCGCCACAAAGCTCGACCCGTCCAGACCCGGTCCACGGCCCCTTACGATCGCCGTGTTGACCGCGTCGTTTCCGGATGGGTTCTCAGTGCCATCTTCGTACCCGGTCAGATCGAGACCCAGATCGCCATTTCCAAATTTGAACGCGTCAACGACCTCCTCCAGCTGAAAAGCCGTACCGAGCGCCGCAGACATTGCCCGCGTGCGGTGCACGAGTGCACCGCGATCGTCATCTCGCAGCCAGCACCACAACCCAAGCTGGGTCGAGGGAATCTGAACTCCGGACCCCGACATGGCTGGAAATACGCGCAATCCTTCCAGGTCATTCCCCCAGTGCGCGACCAGCGGTCCGCCGACGCCGACAACACATCGATCATCGATGTTCAGCGCACTCACCAGGTCCCGGGACGCTGCCGGCGCAGCGTCCAATCGGAGACTGAAACCCAGGTAACGCGCGACGCCGGGCACCGCCGGCAATATGGCAGGCTGGACGTTTGAAGAATCGTTTTGCGGCACCATAATCTCTATGCGTCCCCTACCGCATCGTTACCAGTTCTTCGGCGCTCGTCGGGTGGATCGCAACCGTGTCATCGAAGTCTTGTTTGGTCGCACCCATGCGCACGGCGACGGCGAATCCCTGCAGCATTTCATCGGCTCCATCGCCGATGATGTGACAGCCGACGATGCGTTCATCGTCGCCTGCTGTGACCAGCTTCATCATCGTGTAGACCTTGTCGTCGCCGAGTGCATATTGCATGGGCGCGAAACGCGATTTGTAGACTTTGACGCCATCGGCAAATTTTTCGCGGGCCTGTGCCTCGGTCAACCCGACTGTGCCAATCGGGGGATGCGTAAAAACAACCGTCGGCACATTGTTATAATCGAGCTTGCGGCCGGCCATCCCGCCGTAGAGTCTGTCCGCGAGTCTGCGGCCGGCGGCAATAGCGACGGGCGTCAGTGCAAACCTCCCGGTTACGTCGCCGAGCGCGAATATGTGCTCGATATTGGTCGCCTGATATTCGTCCGTCGGAATGAATCCGCGACTATCCACGGTGACTCCGGCTGCCTCGAGCCCCAGCCCCTCTGTTTTCGGGGCGCGGCCAATGGCCCAGATAATCGCGTCGAAAAATCCAAATTCCCGGCCGTCTTCGGCGACGAGCCGCAGGCCGTCAGTTGTTTGCTGCGCAGCATGTGGCACAACCCCGGTCTCGAGCCGGATGCCGTTGTGTTCCAGTGCCTTGATCGTCTCCTCCTGCAGCGACTGGTCGAAACTTCGGAGTACGCTATCTTTGCGTACCAATACCGTCGTTTCGGAGCCAAGCGCAGCGAAGACCCCGGCGAACTCCACCGAGATATAGCCACTTCCGACCAATGCGACACGCTCCGGCCGTTCCGGTAGCTCGAAGAAACCGTCCGATGTAATGCCCAGATCTGCCCCGTCGATGTCGGGTACGATGGGGTATCCGCCCGTGGCAATAACCAGGCGCCTGGCCCGATACTCCGTGCCGTCGACATCCACCGAATGCGGGCCTGTGATTCGGGCCGTTCCCGTGATCAGGTCTACATTGAGCGTCTCGAGTTTGCTCGCGTAAATATCGTTCAGCCGCGCGACGTATTGATCGCGTCGTCGTTTCAATTCGGGCCAGTCGTGTCCCGAGACCGTGAGGTCGAACCCGAAGTCCGCGATCCTGTGCAAATGGTCGGCCGAATGCGCCGCATACCACATGATCTTCTTCGGCACGCAACCGACGTTTACGCAAGTGCCGCCAAGCGCACCATTTTCGATGACCGCCGCCCTGGCTCCGTATTCGGCCGCCCGCTGTGCGTGCGAGATCCCGCCGCCGCCGCTGCCAATCGAAATCAGGTCGAATTCCGTCGTCATGCTACTTCCCACCGTTTTTTTCGAATGTAGTTAGCTGCCAGATCCGTTTGCCGGAATAGCCTCATGCCGCGTATTGTTTTATTGGCCGTCCAATCGCGCAACGGCCGGTAAGCGTAGCATAGTCGCCCGGAATCAAGACCCCGCACGGTTCGCTACAAGACCGCGATCTCAGTCGCTCCTTCGTTGCTGCACCTTGTCTCGAGCTGGACCGTGCTGAAGTAGATATCGTATTCGTCCCTGAGCAGTGTGGTGCGGAGCTCCTTTACAGTCGCGATTCCAGCTCCTGTGGATCGGTGACCGGCGCATCGCAAACGAATCGGCTGCACACGTAGGCGGTTCCCTCGCCGTTTTGCCGTGGCCGGTTGGTGAGCAGGGGAACGCCCCCATCATCGCCCTCTTCGCCGGCGGCCACGACCTGTAACGGTCGATATCCCGTCCGGATGACTTCGAGTAACGGTGCAAGTTGCCGTTGCTTGCCAACGAGGGCTATTTCACGGGACTCTCCCATGATCAGGCTCGCTGCATTGAGCCATTCACCAAACCCGGACGGATATTGGCTCATCAGCGTACCCGCACTTCTGGTCGCCCGTTCGGCAGCATCCCGATAGGCCGGCTCGCCGGTGAGCAGACTGAGCTTGAGCAGTACGTTGGCCGCCATCGCGTTACCACTCGGAACCGCGTTGTCCTGAATGTCCTTCGGGCGTTGTATCAACTGCTCGTGATCGTCCCGCGTATCGAAGAAGCCGCCGTTTTCTGTGTCCGCAAAATGTGCGAGCATCGCGTCCGCAAGCTCCCGCGCCCACAAGAACCACCGAGCATCGAAAGTCAGTTGATAGAGCGCGAGCAGTCCGTCAGCGAGGAAAGCATAGTCCTCGAGATAGCCGTTGTATTTGGCGTCAGCGCCCGCTTTCCAGGTGCGCAGCAGGCGACCGTCTTCCGCGCGCATAGTGGCGTGCAAAAACCCGGCATTGGCGGTCGCGATATCTTTGTAGTCGGCTCTGTCGAGTGCCTGCGCGGCATCCGCAAACGCCGCGAGCATCAATCCGTTCCAGGCCGTCAAAATCTTATCGTCGAGACCGGGCCAGATGCGTTTCGAGCGCAGGTCATAGAGCTTCTGCCGCGCGGCGGCCATTTTCTGCTCAAACTCCGCCTCGTCGATGCCCGACTGGCCTGCAACACCCGATGTCCGGGAGCCCAGGCGCAGAATATTCTTTCCTTCCCAGTTGCCGCCGTCGGTGACGTCATATACCTGCATGAATAACGGCGCATCGGCACCGAGGACGTCGCGCACCTCGTCGGACGACCACACGTAAAACTTGCCTTCCTCTCCCTCGCTGTCGGCGTCCTGGCTACTATAGAACCCGCCATCCTTGTGACGCATCTCCCGGCAAATGTAATCGAGCGTCTCCTCGGTGATACGACGGTATAACGTGTTGCCCGTGAGCTGCCATGCGTGGATGTAGACTCTCGCCAACTGGGCGTTATCGTAGAGCATCTTTTCGAAATGCGGCGCGAGCCAGTATTTATCGACCGAGTACCTGGCGAAGCCGCCACCGAGTTGATCGTACATACCACCTTCGGCCATTCGTTGCAGCGTGAGCTCCGCCATTCCCAGCGCATCCGGGTTCGCGCTGCGACAATGCTCGCGTAGCAGGAACTCGATGACCATCGGCTGCGGAAACTTAGGCGCCTGCCCGAAACCACCCCATTTACTATCAAATTGCTGTTTCAGTTGATCCACCGCCGAAGTCAGCATGTCCGTGTTGAGGGCATCCACCCCGGTATTGATTCCGGCCTTTTGCTGAATCTGCCGGACGATTTGCTCGGCCCCCGATTGCACCTTGTCCTGCTGATTCTGCCATGCATCCGCTACACCGAGCAGAATCTGCCTGAAGCTCGGCATGCCGTAGCGAGGCTCTTTCGGAAAATACGTGCCGCTGTAGAACGGCCGGCCGTCGGGTGTCAGGAATACGGTCATCGGCCAGCCGCCGCGCCCCGTCATGGCGGTGACGGCATTCATGTAAATACTGTCGAGGTCCGGGCGCTCTTCCCGGTCGACCTTGATATTGACGAAGTGCTCGTTCATCAACAGCGCAGTTTCTTCGTCTTCGAAGGACTCGTGGGCCATCACGTGGCACCAGTGACACGCCGAATAGCCTATGCTTAGCAGTATTGGCTTGTTCTCCCGCTTCGCGAGCCCGAGCGCGTCATCACCCCACGGATACCAGTCCACCGGGTTGTCGGTGTGTTGCAGCAGATAGGGACTTGTTTCCTTGTCCAGATAATTGGCCACGCAACCCTCAACTTCTACCGTCGATGTAATCGCTCGAGCTGCTCAAGCAGCTCGATTGCCAATGCCGCACCGGCCAGGTTTACGCCGAGGTCGCGTTGCAGCCGAACGACAACGCGCGTCCGCTTCACGGTGCTCATCGCGAAGCACCACTCGGCACCACGTTTTCGGCTCGGTTCGATAATGCCCTCGTTGATCATTGCCTCGACAAGTTCCGCATCGACTGCGCAGAAGCGGCATAGCTCGCCGATCGTGATCTCCATCGATTCGTCGACGATCTGGCCGCTGAGCGATTTGGCATCTCGTTCAGTCATTCTCTAAGTACCCCCTGAGCCGGCGCGCGGATCGAATGGCAATTCGGCCTGCATTTTTCGATAAAACGCCTTTGCTTCGTCGCTATCCGCCGGTGGCAACACGACCTCGAGTTCGACGTAAAAATTGCCGGGCGTTTTGGCTGGGAGCCCCTTGCCCTTCAGGCGCAATCGGCTGCCCTGGGCCGATCCGGCCGGAATTTTCAGAGCGACATTGCCCGAAGGAATCGGCACGGTGATCGTTGTACCGAGGGCCGCTTCCCACGGCGCGACCGGAAGTTTGATCGTGACGTCCTTGTCGTCGACCCTGTATCGGCCACCGGTACCGAAGTTGATCTCAAGGTAGAGATCGCCCGCTTTTCCGTCACCGATTCCAGGGCCGCCCTGGCCCGCGAGTCGAATCCGCTGGCCGGGCCGGACACCTTTTGGAATCTTGACGTTTAACACCCGGTCGCGGGTCACGACATGACCGTCGCTGGTCACTTCCGGCAGGCGCAGCGAGATCCCGCGTGTGACGCCTGTATAACTGTCCGCCACGCCGATCGAAATCTTTGCGTGGTGGTCTTCCCCCTGCATCTGGAAACCGGCGCGACCGCCGGCGGCCCCACGTCCACCGCCACCCATCTGCCCGAACAACGAGGAAAAGAAATCGCTGAAGTCCGCTCCACCATCGGCGGCGCCTGGTGCACCGCCGCCGCGAAATTCGAAGTTCTGGTCCCAGTCTGGTGGCGGCCGGAATTCCTGCCCGCTCTGCCATTGCGACCCGAGCTGATCGTAAGCCGCTCGTTTCTCGGGGTCTTTCAGAACGGCGTAGGCTTCGCCGACCGACTTGAATCGTTCCTCAGCTTCCGGCTCATTGCTGACATCGGGATGATACTTGCGTGCGAGCTTGCGGTACGCCCGTTTGATCTCGTCCTGAGTCACGTCTCGCGCGACGCCCATAACGTCGTAGTAGTCTTTGTATTCCATCAATTTCTGTTGTTCGCCCGGCCACACCGTTGTATCACGACAACCTCAATTAAAAAAGTGCGAAGATGTGTTGCCGGCGATACTCCCCTATATTACCTGCTCGATGCCGGGCAGCCACTCGCGCCAGTAGTCGTGTTTTGCTCGCAACTCAACGATCGCTTCTTGCGGCTCGCGCCGCAGAAAACGGACACGATCGCCCGGGCGCATCTGGCCCAGCAGATGCCGATCCGCCCGCGCAATCTGTGCGATTCGCGGATAACCTCCGGTCGTTCCCGAATCGACCGACAGAATAAACGGCGCACCATCTTCGGGGCACTGGATCGTTCCCGGGAACACGGGCGCACTCGGCATTCGGCCATCCGAGGAAACCCTCAGTAGCGGGCCATCCAGTTGCATGCCCATACGATCGGCGCGGCGCCCGATAATCCAGTTTGCGTCGTACAACATGCCGCGCTGCTCATCCGGCAGCAGTTCAGTTTCGACCGATCGACAGGCGCGTACGGCCCAGCGTGACGAAATCTTTTGCCGAAAACCTTCCGGCGTCTTGAGCGATTCACGCAACGGTTTTTTATCTCGCGATTGCAGTACGTCGCCTTCGACAAGCGCCCGGCCCTGATGTCCGCCGAATGCCGCCGGCATGTAGGTTGATGAAGATCCCAGCATGCTGTCCGCTTGAAGGCCGCCCGCGAACGCGACATAGACTCGCGCACCGACTTCGACGGAACCAATAGCAAGCTCGTCACCGGCTGTTACTGCAATTGTCCGATGAAACTCCACACGCTCGCCGTTACGCGTCGCCTTCGCGAAACCGCCTGTCAGTGCCAGCACGACCGGCGCATCGAAACCCAGCGTCGGGCCGACCAAAGTCGCCTCAAGCGCGGGCGCAAGAAGATCGTTGCCGGTAAGTCGATTCGAAAGCGCAAGCGACAACGGATCTGCGGCGCCACTCGCTGGCACACCGAAGTGACGCAACCCATGTCGCGCGCCCGCCTGAATCGTCGTTTGCAGCCCGGGCTTGAGCACCGTGATTCTCACAGACCCGCCTCGGCCGCGCTGATCGCGACAAACTGAATGCGCATGCCGGCACGAATGGGAAATGGCTGCTCCGCATGCGGGTCAAAGATTTTGAATGTGGTGCGGCCGATAAGCGCCCATCCGCCCGGGCCAGGCAATGCATAAAGTCCGGTGCGGCCGTCGGCAATTCCGACCGAGCCGGCTGCTACGTGTTGTCGCGGCTGCGTGCGCCGGGGAATGCTCAGTTTGTCATCCAGTCCGCCAACGTAGACAAAGCCCGGTGTAAAACCGACCAGGTCGACCCTGTATTCACGGCTTGTGTGAAGTGCGATGAGCGCATCGCCGGTGAGCCCGGTCTGTTCACACACCTCGTCAAAATCCGGACCGAAGTCGCCACCATAGACGATCGGAACCACCGACAGCGCATCGGATCGTTCAATTGCCGGAATACCCTTCGCGAGTTCGTCGCCGAGGCGCCTGCTTGCCATGTCGATGGTGGTCTGCGATGCATCGAACTGAACGACGACTGACTCTATACCCGGAACCACCTCGCGCCAGTCGCCGCTCGTGCGCAACTGCTCGGCGAGCGCCTGCGCGTCCTCCGGGCCCGCGACGATGATGGACAACAGGTCATCACCGCAGGGCTCAACGGCAAAAACTGCATTATCGCCGGATGGCACGAATTTCGATCCCGTGGTTCTCGAGAACGTCGCGCACGGCGCGGGCTTTTTCGGCGGCGCCAGGCGTATCTCCGTGGATACACAGCGTATCGGCCGTCACGTCGATGATATCGCCACTTCTCGATGTCACCCGCCCTTCTTTCGCCAGCGACACGGCCTGCGTCGTGATGACCGGCAACTCGCTGTGAACGGCACCGGGCTCCGAGCGCGGCACCAGTGAGCCGTCGGGCGCGTACGCACGATCAACGAAGGCCTCGGCGATGAATTTCACACCATGGCGCTCGGCCGCCTGCTGCAATTCTGTATCCGCCATGCCGACAAGCGCGGGCGATCCCCGCGCTTCGCTGGTAACCCTTGCTATCAGGTCGGCAAGATCTCTATCGGTAACGGCATCGTTGTATAGCGCGCCGTGCGCCTTTACATGTGCAAGTTTCGCACCGAGCTGAGCCGCAATATCGGCGAGCGCAGTCACCTGCTCGGACAACGACCGGTACAACGCATCGCCGGACTGGAAGCCGCTTTTGCGACCAAAACCTTCGCGATCCGGGTAGGCCGGGTGGGCGCCAACGATAACGCCGTTCGCGATCGCCGTGCGAATCGTCGTCGCCATGGTATTGGCATCACCGCTGTGTCCGCCGCAGGCAATGTTGCAACTCGAGACGATATGCAGCAATTCGTCGTCGAAGGGATCGCCTTCACCCAGGTCCGCGTTGAGGTCGATGCTCGCCATATAAGATACACTGGATACCACGTTCCGGCGTTCGGGGAAACAACATGAGTGTCGCACTCGTGACAGGCGCAAGTTCCGGTATTGGCGCGGCGATAGCGATCGCATTCGCGGACTCCGGCTGGGAAGTCATGGCGGCCGGACGCGACGAGAGCAGGCTTGCCGAAGTAGCCGACGTTTCCGACAACATTGCCACCTGGGCCGGCGAACTCGCCGCGTCCGAGGACTGCGAAGAACTCATCGCCGATACCATCGAGGAATTTGGCGCCATTGATTGCCTTGTCAATTCCGCCGGAATCCTGCTGCGCGGTGACGCAAGTGGAACAACGGACGATGACTGGCGAGACACAATGTCCGTAAACCTGGACGTGCCGTTTTTCCTCAGTCGTGCGGCGACACCACACCTTCGGAGCGCTCAGGGCAGCATTGTCAACATCGCCTCCTACTGGGGGCTGCACGCCGGCGAACGCACGGTCGCTTACGCCTCAAGCAAGGGGGGACTCATCATGCTCACAAAGGCCATGGCGAAGGACCTTGCGGGAGACGGAGTCGGCGTGAACGCGATATGCCCTGGCGGTGTCGACACACCGATGCTCGCGGCGGCAGCCGAAGAGACCGATATGGACGTCGAGGATTTCCTGGGCGCTGTGGCGGAAAGCAGTCCGAACGGCCGTATCGCCACTCCCGAGGAAGTCGCGGCACTGGTGTTGTTTCTCGCGAGCGATGCCGCGAGTCATATTACGGGTACCGCAATTCCTCTCGACGGCGGTTTGGCCGCGTAATTGGCGAGATCGCCCGCATGGCGGGCTCCTACGGCGAGCTACGCCGTGACAGCGCCAGCCCGATTCCCGCCAGCACCAGGAACGCGCCAGTCACACGGTTCCTCAACCCGGTCGCTTTATGAAGCAACGGTCTGGCCGAGTGAGCGAACAGTACCCAAAGCAAATCGCCGAGCAATAGCACGATCAGGAAAATCGCGGCGACGATTGTCAGTTGCATCGTCGTCGCGCCGACACCCACAAATTGCGGCAGAAACGCAGCATTGAACAACAGCGTTTTTGGATTAACTGCGGCGACGATGCAAGCACGCCAGAATACGGCCGGCTGCGCCTGTATGGCATCGAGATCAACCACCGGTGAGCGCCATGTCTGCACACCGAGCCAGACGAGATAGACCACACCCGCCCATCGGATCCACTGCATCAGATCGGCCGCCACTTCGATGGCAGCGGCCATACCCAGGACAACAAGCGCAAGCTGGATGGCAACACCGAGCGTCGTGCCAAAAACCGTGACGAACCCGGAGCGCAGCCCGTCACGCAGACTGTTCGCGACGATCAGTGCAACATTTGGCCCGGGTATACTGACCAGAACCATTGTCGCAACAATGAGTGTCAGGTGGTTTTCCATCAGCGTCGCGGCACCCGGGCCCAGTACTGAATCAACAGGTATCCGAACAACATACCACCCAGGTGCGCGAAATGCGCCACAGTCGGCGCGCCGCCGCTGAATCCGAGGTACAGGGTTATCAGGCCATAGATGAGGACGAAATACTTGGCTTTCATCGGAATCGGTGGAATCAACAAAACGATAACGCGATTTGGGAAGGCCATCGCGAACGCCAGTAGCAGGCCGAATACGCCACCCGAGGCCCCCAACGTAGCGCTTGGCTGCCCGGTAACCAAAGACACAAGCAACTGAACCAACCCGGCACCGATAATACTGACGACCCAGAAAATCAGAAACCGGCGCGAGCCCATAAGGTTTTCAATCTCCCGTCCAAACATCCACAACGCGAACATGTTGAACAAAAGGTGGTAGATCGAGTCGCGGCTGTGTAGGAAGCCATACGTCAGCAATTGCCAGGGTCGAAAACCACCCGTGTTCAATGACCAAAGCACGAATGTTTTCTCAACAATACCGGGGTACAGGCTTTGCAATGCGTAGGCAAGCCCGTTCGCAATCAGCAATGCAAACACGACATTGGGAATGGCGCTGTTTCGGCTGCGCTGATGGCGGTAGATGTTGTCTTTCAAGCGAGCATCCTCTTTTTCATTTTGTTGTGGCTATTTCCGATAGACGATTCGACCGTCGAAGAGGGTCAATGTTACCGAAGCCTCGTTGATCTCGTGAGCCGGAATTTCGAACAGGTTGCGATCAAGCACGATCAGATCCGCTCGCTTGCCTACCTCGATTGAGCCCTGAACGTCGTCCAGCTTCATGAGGTATGCGCCGTTGATCGTATACGCTTCAATCATCGTCGCAAGATCTACTGCTTCGTGTGCATTGAGTACCAGCCCGTCATTCGTGTACGGATCCTGGCGCGTGACGGCAACCTCAATCGCCTGCAAGGGATTCAGATCCGTTACGAAATAGTCGCTGCCGCCCGCGATTCGGCCACCGCTATTGTGCACGCTGGCGACCGGGTACATCTGGAAGGTACGCTCTTCGCCCAGCATCGGAACATCCAGGTCAAGCGCCGCAGGATCCAGATAGGACCACAATGACTGAAATGTCGCCGTGATGTCGAGTTCGGCAAAACGCGGTACATCATCCTCGTGAATGAGTTGCAGGTGTACGATGTGATGGCGGTTATCCGACACACCGTTCGTCTCGCGCATGGCCTGGAACCCGTCCAGCGCCCGGCGAACGGCGGCATCGCCGATGGCGTGCACATGTACCTGCAGCCCCATCGCGTCGAAGCGCGTGAAATAGTCGTTGACTTCCTCCTGCTCGTAGAAGAATTCGCCCGATCCGTAGTCAGTGTCGGCATACGGCTCAAGCAGCGGACTGGTGCCGTACTCGATCACGCCGTCCATGTAAATCTTGACCGAATCGACGTCAATATTCGGGCGACGCCACTGTTCGCGCTGTTCCAGAAACGCGTAAACCGAATCGTCGAAAACGCCGGGTTGCCAGTTGATAGGCGACAAGGACGCGACGACCCGCAAATCCAGTTCGTTGCCATCGGCCAGACTTAAGATGGGCTCAAGAAGATTTTCATCGACACCCGGCTCAATAACCGACGTGATGCCAAAAGAGTGCGCCATTTCAATGCCGGCCCGCACCTGATGAATACGTTGTTCCAGCGTCATTTGCGGCAAGTGACTCCTGACCAGCAGCATCGCCGACTCCCGCAAAGTGCCACTCGCTTCCCCGGTCGCCGGGTCACGCTCAATTATTCCGGCCGGCGGATCTTCAGTTACGTCTTCGACACCCGATATTTCCAGCGCTTTACTGTTCACCCAGGCCGCGTGGCCAAAACTGGATTCCAGGTACACCGGCCGATCGGGAAACAGGAGGTCGAGGATTCCCTTCTGCGGATTCGTCTCGGGCCATAACCAGTCTCCCCATCCGCCGCCGATTATCCAGCGGTCCTCACCGATGCCACGGAGTTCGGTGCAATCCTCAAGCTGCGCGGCAACTTCGGCCGCCGATTCAATTCGCAGCAAGCTGCATTCCTCCTCGGCCATTACGCCAATCAGGATGTGAATGTGCGAATCCTGAAATCCCGGCAGCATCATCTGGCCGTTGAG
>CAYLTW010000069.1:0-15387 GCA_964386735.1 uncultured Woeseiaceae bacterium | reverse complement strand
GCTAGCCGGAAGTAAAGCGCAGCGCAGCGAGCCATGACGGCTAGCAGCTCCCCATGCCCGGACTACGGTTGAAGATGAGTAGCACCCCGTTCGCGGCTTACCGGCGCGATTCGAAGAAATTTTTCAACAATTTGCCGCTTTCGCCGGCCAGTAACCCACCGTTGATCTCGAAACGGTGGTTCAGCGCCTTGCTGTCGGTCAGGTCGATCACGGAGCCTGCCGCGCCCGCCTTTGAATCGTAAGCGCCGAAAACGACTCTCGATACGCGTGCTTGCGCGATCGCGCCCATGCACATGGCGCAGGGCTCCAGGGTGACGTAAAGCGTCGCTCCCGGCAGGCGGTGATTTCCTTTGGCATGCGCGGCCGCCCGCAACGCCACAATCTCGGCGTGAGCAGATGGGTCATGCGCAGTAATCGTTGCGTTATGGCCGGCGCCGATAGTCACCCCGTCAAGCGTTACGACCGCACCCACGGGCACTTCTCCGACATCGGCGCCCTCCCCGGCGATGGCCAGCGCCGTCTGCATGTGTGCGACATCCGCCTTGGCCCAGCTCATCTACTCCCACTCAATCGTTGCCGGGGGCTTGCCGGAAATGTCGTAGGTAACGCGCGAGATGCCGTCGACCTCATTGATGATGCGCAACGAAACGTGTTCGAGGAATTCGTACGGCAAACGCGCCCAGCGCGCGGTCATGAAATCAATGGTTTCGACAGCGCGCAACGCAATTACGTAGTCATAGCGCCTGCCGTCACCCATTACGCCGACCGACTTCACGGGCAGGAATACGGCGAATGCCTGGCTGACGTCGTCATACAGGTCGTTCTCGTGAAGCTCCTGGATAAATATGTCGTCGGCGAGCTGCAGGATCTCAACGTATTCCGGCTTCACCTCACCGAGAATACGAACGCCGAGGCCGGGGCCCGGAAACGGATGGCGATACACCATCGCGCGCGGCAGGCCCAGCTCGAGTCCGATCTTTCGCACTTCATCTTTGAACAGCTCGCGAAGCGGCTCAATGAGCGACATTTTCATGTGCTCCGGCAGGCCGCCAACGTTGTGATGCGATTTGATGACATGCGCCTTGCCCGACGAGGCGCCGGCCGACTCGATGACGTCGGGATAAATCGTTCCCTGGGCCAGCCAGTCGATGCCCTCGAGTTTGCCGGCCTCCTCTTCGAACACATCGATAAACTGGCCACCGATGATCTTGCGCTTCTCCTCGGGGTCACTTTCGCCCTTGAGCGCATCAAAAAACCGCTCCGCGGCGTTCACGCGAATGACATTGACGCCCAGGTGCTCGGCGAATGTCGCCATGACCTGGTCGCCCTCGAGACGACGCAGCAATCCATGATCGACGAACACGCACACGAGTTGATCACCGATAGCCTCGTGAAGAAGTGCCGCAACAACCGAAGAATCGACGCCGCCCGACAAGCCAAGAAGAACCTTGCCGTCGCCGACGCGCTCGCGAACTGTGACAATTGCGTCGGCAACGATATTGCCCGGCGTCCAGTTTCCTGCACACTTGCAAATGTCATGAACAAAACGCTCGATGATTTTCTGGCCCTGCAAGGTATGCGTCACCTCGGGATGAAATTGCACTCCGTAGAAATGCCGCATGTGATCTTCCATCGCGGCCAGCGGCGAGTTTTTGCTGGATGCAGTGATGCTGAATCCGGGCGGTACGGTTTCGACTCTGTCACCGTGGCTCATCCAGACCTTCAGGAGCGCTTCGCCGTCCCGGTCACTTAATCCACCGAACAGGTTTGAGTCACCAGGCGAAATCTCGGCATAACCGTACTCCCGATGACTGGATGCCTCGACTGTACCGCCGAGCTCCGCAGCCATCGTCTGCATGCCGTAGCAGATTCCCAGCACCGGAATGCCGAGTTCATAAACGGCGTGCGAAACTTTTGGCGGATCATCGAGATTGACGGACTCGGGCCCACCGGACAGAACGATGCCGGCCGGTTTGAAATCGCGGATCGCATCTTCCGGTATGTCCCAGGGATGAATTTCTGAATAGACGCCGCACTCTCGAACGCGCCGGGCGATCAGCTGTGTGTACTGCCCGCCGAAATCGAGGATCAGTAGTCGGTGGGCGTGAATGTCGGCTTGTGCAGCGTTGCCAGCCGGGACTGCCTGACTCATCTCTTGTGAATGCCTTTGGGCTAGTTCGAACGGTAGTTCGGCGCTTCCTTGGTAATGGTGACGTCGTGGACATGGCTTTCCCGCATGCCCGCACCTGTGATGCGTACGAATTGCGGTTTCGTCCTCATTTCTTCGATCGTAGCGCATCCGGTATAGCCCATCGCGGCACGCACGCCGCCGATGAGTTGATGCACGATGGCGACGACGCCGCCCTTGTAAGCCACACGGCCTTCGATTCCTTCCGGAACCAGCTTCTCAAGTTCTTCGGTCGCGTCCTGAAAATAACGATCGGCCGAGCCGTGCGACTGCCCCATGGCGCCTACCGACCCCATGCCGCGATAGGTCTTGTAGGAGCGGCCCTGATATAACTCGACCTCACCGGGTGACTCCTCGGTACCGGCGAACAGGCCGCCGATCATTACCGAGTAAGCGCCGGCGACGATGGCTTTGGCGATGTCGCCTGAATAACGAATACCGCCATCTGCGATGAACGGGATGCCTTTCTTTTTGAGTGCTGCGGCGACATCGGCGACGGCCGAAATCTGCGGTACGCCGACACCGGCCACTACGCGTGTTGTGCAAATCGAGCCCGGCCCAATACCGACCTTGATACCATTCGCGCCCGCGTCGACGAGCGCCAGCGCCGCATCGGCCGTGACGATATTGCCGCCTATTACCTGCAGGTCTCCATAGCTTTCCTTAATACGGCGAACCCGGTCGATGACACCCTTCGAGAATCCGTGTGATGTGTCCACGATGACGACATCGACGCCCGCTTCCACAAGTGCGGCAACGCGATCATCGGTGTCGTAACCCGTACCTACCGCGGCACCGACGCGTAGTGCGCCACTATCATCCTTGCAGGCTCGCGGATAGTCTTTCGCCTTCTGGAAGTCCTTGGCCGTAATCATGCCCTTGAGTTCGAATTTTTCGTCGACAACGAGCACCTTTTCAATGCGGTGCTCATGCAACAGAGACAGAACTTCGCTTTCGTCGGCTCCTTCGCGAACGGTTACGAGTCGCTCCCGAGGCGTCATGACGGCCGATACCGGTGCATCGAGCTGCGTCTCGAAACGCAGGTCGCGCCCCGTAACAATGCCCACGGTCCTTTTCTTTTGCACGACCGGAACGCCGGATATGCCCATTGCGCGCGTGAGTTCGATGACTTCCCGGATGGTCATGTCCGGTTCGACGGTTATCGGATTGCGCACGATACCGCTCTCGTATTTTTTCACGGCCGCCACCTGGCGCGCCTGCTCTTCCACGGACATGTTCTTGTGAACGATTCCGAGACCACCTTCCTGCGCGAGCGCAATGGCAAGTCGTGTTTCAGTCACAGTATCCATCGCGGCAGACAACAGCGGTATGCTGAGCGCGATTTCTGAGGTAAGGCGGGTACTAAGGTCAACCTCCCCCGGCAATATCTCGGAGTAACCAGGCTGCAAAAGTACATCGTCGAAGGTCAGGGCTTCCCTGGCAATTCGCATTGAAGCAGGCTGGGGCGAGTCTGGCGGTGGGCGTTGATTCATAGAGCGTGGAATCCAGTGGGTTGATCGCGCTTAAACGGTCAATTGTACGCCTAGCCGATTTTCGGGTAAACGCCGTTATACTCGCGAGTGTGAATGATCTGTTGAACTCAACGCCCGAGCAGGCGGCGATCACGGTTAGCCAGCTCAATCGCCGGGCAAAAACGTTGCTCGAGCAGGGCATCGCCCGACTGTGGGTCGAGGGTGAGATCTCGAACATCGCGCGGCCGGCCTCGGGACACCTGTACTTCAGCCTCAAGGATGACGGCGCACAGATTCGCGCCGCATTTTTCCGCCAGCGCCAGCGTGGCCCGACAATCAATCTAAAGAACGGAGACCGGATTCTCGCATTCGGCCGCGTGAGCATTTACGAGCCGCGCGGCGATTTTCAGCTCATCGTCGAGCAGGTCGAAGCAGCCGGCGAAGGGGCATTGAAGCGCGAGTACGACAAGCTTCGCAAGAAACTCGCGGCCGAGGGCCTGTTCGATGAGGATCGCAAGAAGACCCTGCCTGAGCTGCCGCATTGCATTGGTGTCATCACGTCGCCAAGCAGTGCCGCCATTCGCGACATTCTGACCGTGTTGAGGCGCCGCTTCCCGGCGGTTCCTGTCGTAATCTACCCGGCCGCCGTCCAGGGTGACGCGGCACCCGGTGAGCTCATCGCCGCCATATCCGACGCTGTGCGCCGCGATGAAACCGACGTATTGATAGTGGGCCGCGGTGGCGGCTCACTCGAGGATTTGTGGGCGTTTAACGACGAAGCACTTGCCCGGGCTATTGCAGATTGCCCGATTCCAATCGTTAGCGCGGTCGGGCACGAGGTAGATTTCACGATTGCCGATTTCGTTGCTGACCTGCGGGCGCCCACGCCATCGGGCGCGGCGGAACTGGTCGTCCCGAGCCGCGACGACTGGTTGCAAACGGTCAACCGGCTCGCACAACGCGTCGCGCGGCTGGGCCAACGTTCGCTCGAGGACCGCGCACAAACTCTGGACTTCCTCGCACGACGCCTGGTTGCGAGCAGCCCGACAGCCGGTATCAGAAGGCAGGGAGACCGCCTGATCAGCCTGCGACATCGACTTTCCACATCGGGATTCCGCGCGATCTCCTCTGTGGAACATCGCTTGCAACTGTCTATTCGAGCCCTGCACACCGTAAGCCCGCTCGCAACACTCGACCGGGGCTACGCGATTGTCATGGATGCCGTGACCGGCAAAGCGCTAACCGATGCGAACGAGGTCAAGACAGGCAGCGACATTCGTGCGCGCCTGCATTCGGGAGAATTGCTTGCAACGGTCAAAGGAGTTTCGAACGATGGGGAATAGAATCCTTTACCCAACCCTTCTGCTGGCAATAGCAATGGCATTCGCAGCCCACTCGGCGCCCAGTCACTCACCCTGGCCCGGCGGCATTGCCATTCTGGACCTCGGCACTTCTGCCCAGCCAAAACCGATCGCACGATACAATGACGGGCGCGTACTTGTTTACCAAGATAGTGAACGCTGGATGGCCGCCGTTGGTCTGCCGCTGGATACCGGCGAGGGCACGGCAAGTATCGATCTCGACGACGGCCGGCGGGTCGTATTCGAGATTCAGTCGCATACCTACCGCGAGCAACGACTCACGGTCACGAACCAGAGCTACGTGACGCCCGATCAGGACCAACTCGTACGTATCGGCGAAGAGCGCAAGATTATCGATGCGGCGCTGAGTGACTATCGTGACCTGGGCATTGGCGGCTTGGCTCTGGCTCCGCCCGTTGATGGCCCGCGCAGCTCAAGTTTCGGATTACGGCGCTTCTTCAATGACCAGCCACGATCGCCACACAAAGGCATGGACATCGCCGCGCCCCGGGGCGAACCGATCAATGCGCCTCGTGCCGGTCTCGTCACGGCAACCGGAAATTACTTCTTCAATGGCAACACGGTGATCGTCGATCACGGCCAGGGGCTGGTCACAATGTATTGTCACCTGAGCGAAATTGCCGTCGAAGAGGGACAGTTGCTTGCAATCGGCGAGACGCTTGGCGCCGTCGGCGCCACGGGCCGCGTAACCGGCCCACACCTGCATTTCGGCACCTATCTGAACGGCACGGCCGTCGATCCGGCGATTCTTCTCACCGAAGAACCGTAGGAGTGGCGCCGAAGCCGAGACGCGGTTGCGAATGGGGAAATCTTCATCGGAAGTAAAGCGCAGCGCAGCGAGCCATGACGATGAGGAGTTCCCCATTTGCAATCATCACAGTCGCGGCGACGGTTCCGTGCAGCACGACTCGAAGAACCTGCAGATCACGGGCCGGAACGCGTCCATCTCCACGAGGAAGGAATCGTGCCCACGGATGCAGTCGAGTACGACGAATTCAGAATTCGGGCTAACGTCTGCCAGCCCTGCCGCCAGTTCGCGCTGCTGATGCAGCGGAAACAGGATGTCGGTTCTGACACCGATGACCATTGAGCCCTCAAGACTCAGCTTCTCAAAACCCGATTGCAACGAACCGCCATGCTCGGCGAGATCGAAAAGATCCGACGCATGCGAGAGATACAGGTAGCAGTTAGGGTCGAAGGCGCCCGTGAATTTCTGCGCAATATTTTCAAGGTAAGCCTCGACAGAAAATTCAATACGAAACTTGTCGCCGGGTTCGGCTTCGGCTGTCACGCGTTCGCGCCCGAATCGCTGTGCCCACTCTTCGGCCGAACGATACGTCATCATGCCAAGCTTGCGCGCGAGTCGTTGGCCGACGATTGGCGGGTCTGCCGGATCGAACTGCCCGTTGAGCCATTTCGGGTCCGACCGGATTATCTCACGCTGCAGCGAACGCACGGCGATTGCGAAAGGTTCGGCCCTTGTCGCGGACGAAATCGACAAAAGAAAACGCGCTGTGTCCGGGCGGCGGACGCAATACGCAAGCGCGCTCATGCCGCCCATCGAGCAACCAACCACTGTGTGCAGGCGCTCAATACCAAGGTGTCTAACGACGCCATGCGCGGCCTCGGCCACGTCCTCCAGCGTTAATACCGGGAAATCCAGCCGATAGATGTTGCCGCTTGCCGGGTTGACGGACGCGGGCCCCGTCGAACCGAAGCAACTGCCCAGCGAATTGACACAAATGACGAAAAACCGGTCTGTGTCGAGCGGCAGGCCCGAACCGATCATGTCCTCCCACCACCCCGCGGACTGGTCCTCGGCGGAAGACGCAGCGTGTGCGGAGACCGACAGACCGCCGAATATGAGGATTGCATTGTCTTTAGCCGCGCCAAGCTCACCCCAGGTCTCGTACGCCAGCGTCGGCGACTCGAGGCTGCCTCCTCGGCGCATCGAGAAGGGGCCTTCGAACGTGACAGTCTTTCTCGCAGCGCTCATGTCATTTCTTCACGTGTTTTAGTAAGCGCCGTCGCTTGCGCTCCTGGCGCGGTGTCAGTTTGTTGCGCTTGCCTTGATACGGGTTCTTGCCTGTCTTTAATGATAATCGAACCGGTGTCCCTTTGAGCTTGAATGTTTTTCGAAAACGATTGATCAGGTATCGACGATACGCATCGGGCAATTTGTCCGTCTGGTTGCCGTGAATAACAATGACCGGCGGATTGCGTCCGCCTTGATGGGCGTATCGCAAACGAATTCGGCGGCCCCGAACCAGGGGCGGCGGATGCGCGGTGACGGCATTTTCGAGTTCCCGGGTCAGCTCCGTCGTGCTCATGTCGCGTGTCGCTGCCCGGTAAGCCCGCTCGACGGCCGGCAACAGGTCGCCGACGCCCGTGCCATGCAATGCCGAGATCGTCAATCGCTCGGCGAAATCAAGAAAAGGAAGACGGCGATCCAGTTCATCGCGGACGTGCCTGCGATCACTGGTGCTCATACCGTCCCATTTATTGCTGACAACCAGCAACGCGCGGCCTCGCTCCATGACCAGGCCAAGCAAACTGACATCCTGTTCGGTAACACCTTCACGCGCGTCGATAACGGCAATCACGACCTGTGCACGCTCGATGGCCTGCAGCGCTTTGACGATACTGAATTTTTCGACCGTCTCCTTTACCCGCGCGCGTCGCCGGATACCCGCCGTGTCAATCAGCAGGTATTGACGATCGTTTCGCTCGAACGGCACAGCGACACTGTCCCGGGTAGTGCCGGGCTCGTCGTACACAAGCAGGCGGTCTTCGCCGAGCAGGCGGTTTGCGAGGGTCGACTTGCCCACATTGGGGCGCCCAATCACGGCAATTCGCAGCACTCGATGCTCTTCATCATCCGAACCCGCCTCGTCAGATTCCTTGTCCTCGAAGTGCCTGTCTTCGAAATCCTGGAGCACATGATCCATGAGCGCGCTGATTCGATCACCGTGGGCGGCTGACACCGCGAGAGGCTCACCAATGCCGAGCGCATGAAACTCACTGGCCGCGATCGCTGCATCAAGACCCTCGGCCTTGTTGACGACAAGCCAGGTTTTGGCAGCATGCCTTCGCGCCAGATCGGCAACGTGCTCATCGGCCGCCGTCAAGCCCTGGCGGCCATCAACCATGACCAGCGTAGCGTCGGCTTCTTTGAGCGCACGAACCGTTTGCTCGACAGTCATCTCGTCGAGGCCCTGCTCGCCACCGGCGATGCCTCCCGTATCAATGACCAGGTAGGGGATTGGACCCAGCTTGCCGAAACCATACTGGCGGTCCCGGGTCAGGCCCGGGCAGTCCGCAACAATCGCGTCGCGCGAACGCGTGAGCCGATTAAACAGTGTCGATTTGCCGACATTCGGGCGGCCAATCAACGCGATGACAGGCAGCATCTATCCGCAGCCTCGACACAGAGTGTCAGGCGCCCTCGTCTTCAGCAGTTTCGTCCGCAATATCGGGTGCGCTTTTCGGTCGCTTGGGCTCATCAACAATGTACGCCGCAATTGAGCCCGAATCACTCTGCACGTACAGCCGATTTGCCAGGACCACCGGCCCAGACGATATGGCCTCGCCGCCGAATTTCACGCGCGCGACGGGTTCGCCGTCAAGGTTGCTGAAGAAATGCAAATAACCCTCCATATCGCCAACCACCACCATCAAATGGAACGGTACCGGCAGTGTCGGGTCACGTCGCAGCAACGCCTCATTGCGCCAGGATTCGGCGCCGCTTCGTCGCACCAACGCGATCAGCACGCCATCATCCTGGATCGTGTACAGGCTGCTCCAGTCAGCTGATACGCCAACGAAACTTGAAGTCTCGTTCGCCCACAATATTTGTCCGGACTCGGCGGCTATTGCGCCGATTCGACCGTGGTAACCGGCTGCGTATATGTCCTGGCCGACGATCGCCATCGCGCCGTCAACATCAGACAATCTCTCGAGATCGGAGCGCCCGGTCGGCGGCGCCAACATGGACTCCCAGGCAACATTACCCGAATCGAGCTCAACGGCGATCAGTTTGCCGTTATCGAAACCGGCAACGACATTGGATCCCGAGAGAATCGGGGATGCCGAGCCACGCATCGTCAATGTCGGCACAGACTGCAGAACAACCCAGCGCTCGCTTCCGTCGAACACCCGCAACGCCCGTAAATGATTATCGACTGTCTGGACGATGACGGCGTCGTCCGTGATCAGAGGGCGTGCGAGCGACTCGCCGCCGATATTGGCGCGCCAATGCTCGGTGCCATCTGCGGCATCAAGCACAATGACGAGGCCATCGCTGGATGCAACTGCGACAAGACCTTCGCCCACGCCGGGGCCCGCGGACAGATCGAGCTCCAGATCGGTACGCCACAAGCGCTTTCCGTTGGCCGGATCGAACGCCGACACGCTTCCGTCCCGGCTCGCCGCGTAAATGCGACTTCCGTCGCCAGCCGGTCGAAGCGCAACACGCAAGAACTCGGAGTCACCACCGAGCTTCGCGGTCCACAAGCGCTTGATCTTGACCGTCGCTTTGAATTTTATTAATTCAGCCGGCTCGAAACCTTCGTCCTTGTCGCTGAAAAAGCTAAGCATGCTGCAGGCGGCCAGTGCCATACAAAATCCGAGGACTAAAAGAAACCTGGCGAGATTTCTCACTCAGCCTCCTCGGCGACCGGGACATCATCCGTTTCCGGTTTGTCCGGGCCCAAAAAACTCTCGATCGGAAGGTCCATGAGTTTCAGCTGCACAAATTGCTGGTTGACCGTTGCCCGACCGCCGGATTCGGCAAGCGCGCGCTGGTACGCGGCGCGTGCATCGCCTGTGCGGCCAAGCGCGACATAGGCGTCACCAAGAACCTCCGCATTACGGGCGGCAAACGCACCTGCCTCCTGTCCCTCCAGCATTTCGACAACCTCGCCCGCCTTGTCCTGGTAAAGAAGGATTTTTGCCAGTCGAACACGACCGACCTGTTTGAACTCTTCGCTGGTATTGCCTGCAACAAGCTCACGTAAAACGTCCGCGGCGTCCTGATCGCGGTTCTTGTCCATATACAGGCGCGCCATGGCCAGTTTGGACTGCGCAGCGTAGTGGCTGTCCGGGGAATCCGACGCCAGCTGAGCAACGATTGCCTGTACTCCATCGGCATCGCCATCGACGACAAGATTCGTGAGGTCGTCATACAGCGATGACGCCATAAGTTGCGCCTCAACACGACCTGTCCGCGAATAATTAATGGCAAACAAAACGATGGCCCCCAGCACCACGCCGCTAACCACGTAGGCGCCGTATTCCGACCACCACGTTCGCATTTGCTCTATTTGTTCCTTTTCTGAAAGTAGATCGTCCACTCTTAATGCCTTTTGCCGTTAGTTTGTAGCCCGCCGAACTGCGGGCCCGATTCTGTCCGCCAGCGTCGCCGCCAGCTCATTACGTGCAATGGTGATTTGATCCTCACCGCTGCGTAGAGGTTTCAACCCAATGCGATTTCCTGCAATTTCAGTCTCGCCCAGTATCAACGCATAGTCTGCATTACTCTTGTCTGCTCGCTTCATTTGCGATTTGAAGCTGCCGCCCCCCAGGTTCACATCGATTCTCATATCGGCGAATTTATCGCGCAGCTCTTCGGCCACCTCAAACGCCTGCTTAAGTGCGCCGTCTCCGACCGCAACGACGTAGAGATCTGCGTTGACCGGCGGCGCCTTGCCCCCGCATGCCTCGAACAGGTCAACGAAACGCTCGATGCCCATTGCCCAGCCGACGGCCGGCGTCGCGCGCCCGCCCAGTTTCTCAACCAGGCCATCATAGCGACCACCAGAGCATACGGCAGCTTGCGAACCCAGCGCGTCAGTGGCCCACTCAAAAACGGTGCGATTGTAGTAATCGAGACCGCGAACAAGACGTGGATTTACCGAGAAACGTACCCCTGCTGCGTTGAGAAGATCCTTCAGCGCCTCAAAATGCTCGGCCGACTCGGGATCCAGGAAATCCAGCATAACCGGCGCGGCCGCTACAATGGATGCCAGGTCCGGGTTCTTGCTATCAAGAATCCTGAGCGGGTTCTGCTCAAGGCGGCGAATACTATCCTGATCAAGCTGACTTTTCACGCCGGAAAAGTACTCGATCAGGGTCTCACGGTACCGGGCCCGCGCCTGGGGAACACCCAGGGAATTTATTTCCAGTTCAAGCCTCGAGATTCCGAGCTGTTGCCAGAGCCGGGTGCCCATGACGATAAGTTCGGCATCGGCATCCGGTCCCTCGTAGCCCAGCGCTTCAACGTCGAACTGGTGGAATTGCCGGTATCGGCCGCGCTGCGGTTTTTCGCGCCGGAACATCGGGCCGGCCGTCCAAAGTTTCTGCCGCTGATTGTGCAGCAGACCATTCGTGATGCCCGCGCGCACCATGCCGGCCGTTGCCTCTGGCCGCAACGTCAGACTTTCGCCGCCGCGATCCTCGAATGTGTACATCTCTTTTTCAACAATGTCAGTGACTTCGCCGATCGACCGCTTGAATAACTCGGTCTGCTCAAGCAATGGCAGTCGAATCTCGGAATAACCGTAGGATTGAACGATGCCGCGCAGCACGCCCTCCAGGTATTGCCAGGTCGCCGTGACGTCCGGCAGTATGTCGTTCATTCCTTTGACAGGTTTTGGTTTCACGGTGCGTATGCTGTTCGTTTATTTTGTCAGTCAGGGAATTCGGATTGTAAGCCGCGCCGTCTGTCCGCGCCTGTCGACCGGAGCGATAACGTAGTCGGCACCGTTGACACGCAAACTGACGTTGTCCGCATTGCCCAACAGGACAGAAAGCGGTGCCTGCCCGCTCACATCGACGCTACGGCCATCCTGGCCGAGGTCGAAGAAAAGTCGTTGGCCATTCGCATCCGAGATCTCGGTCCAGCAATCGCCCGAAAAGTTCATTGTTACTCGAACCTGTCCATCGGCAACAGCTTGCTCGGCGACCGTCGCCGGCGTGGTCTGTACAGCGGGCGCGTCGAACGCAGGTACTTCAGACTCGACCCCGACCTCCGGCAGCTCGACGGCCTCCGCCACGACGCTACCATTGTTTCCTGGCACATATTCCGCGTCATTCGGCGGCACTATGAATCCGGTGTCCGGCGTATTCGGCGCCGCTGAGGTCGCAACATTCACGACGAACCACCAGTACGCCGCCGCTGCAATGATCACAACAATAATCATCGCAATCCACAGGCCCGGCGAACGCTCTCGCGCCGGCATGCGTATCTTGCCGACCACGGGCGGCATACCCACGGACCGGTTCAGCCTGTAATAGTCCTGAAGAACGTCATCGATATTCACGCCGACCAGCGTCGCGTATTTGCGCAGGTGCCCCTTGGCAAAAACGGGTGCGCCGAGTACGTCGAATTTATTCTGCTCCAGCGCACGAACCTTCGGTTCGTCGAGGTGAAGTTCTTTCGCAACCTCGAGAACCGTGATCTGCTGCTCGCGACGCGCAAGTGCCAGGCGCTCACCCGCGAGCGGCCCCTCCGTCTTCCCGACGTCTGCCGCCCGCTCTTCGACATTTTGTTTTTCAGTCTCGTCGGACATTTATCTAGTCGTCCAGGACAAGTTTCGCTTCCGGGGAATCCGGAAAGTCGCGCAGAAGTTCGTTTTCGCAATCGGTTCTGGCCTTCGAGTCGCCGAGTTTGCCTTCGATCAGGACGCACAGGTACAACACACCCTGGTCCGCCGGGTAATACTCCATATATCGCTGCAGGAATGCGCGCCCGATCAGGTCGTCACCGGTTTGGTGCTTGAGTAGTGCCATTTGCAGCAGCGCTTCGCCATGAACTGGCCGGCGATCGAGGGCTCTGCGAAAAAAGGATTCCGCCTTGGCGTAGTCTGGTTTTTGCGTCATGCAAACGCCGGCGTTGGTCATCATGAGCTCAGGGTTGTCGTTCGTCGAAACCTTGATGGAGCTTTCGAACTGTTCCTCCGCATCGTCGAAACGGCGTTGCCTGCATAAAAACACCGCGTAGCCATTCAGAACGTCAAAATTTCGCGGTCCGGTTTTCAGCGCCTCACTATGCGCTTCCTCTGCCAGCCGAAGATTGCCGAGTTGCTCATAGGTCATGGCCAATGTTGACCACACGACCGGTCGTTTGGGGTCGAGCTCGGTCGACAAAAGCAACCGGTCCCTTGCGAGGTCATACTTGCCGTTCCGGTAGTACTTGATCGCGAGTTGAAAATTGATGCCGGCCGCATCGCCTGAATCTTCCTTGCTCTTGGGCGGTCCGCTGGTTGTGGTTATGCACGCCACCAGTATGAAACCGGAGGCGACAATCAAGAAATACTGCGCCAGTCGTGCAAATTTATCGCTCTTGTTCACGCCGTAGCTATCCTTATATTTTTCTCGCTCAATTTGACGCGCACGCGGTCACGCACCTTCCCCGCCAATTGCCCGCATGCGGCATTGATGTCATCGCCGCGTGTCTTGCGGGTCGTTGTAACAAGTTCGCGCTTACGCAAGCTGTCCTGAAATCGCCGAATCGTTTCCCTGGACGAACACACAAATTCGTTACCGTCGAATGGATTGAATGGAATCAGGTTGACCTTCGCGGGCTTGCCCTCAAGCAAGGCAGCGAGCTCATCCGCACACTCCAGCGAATCATTGACGTCGCGTAGCATGACATATTCGAAGGTGATAAAGCGGTTGGATTGCTTGTTTGCGTAGCGCCAGCAGGCGTCGAGCAATTCGGCTATCGGGTGCAACTTGTTGATGGGTACCAGCCTGTTTCGCAATTGATCATTCGGCGCATGGAGCGATACCGCCAACGCTACATTACAGTCGTCAGCGAGTTTGTCGATGTGCGGAACAATACCCGATGTGCTCACGGTGACCCGGCGACGCGACAGACCGTACGTCCAGTCGGACAAGAGCAATTCGAGTACGGGTACGAGGTTGCGATAGTTTGCCAACGGCTCGCCCATTCCCATGAATACAACGTTTGTTACGGCGGGTTTGCCGTTGCTGCGCGTTGGCAGCATTTGATTGGCGTGCCATACCTGGCCAATGATTTCGGCAGCGCTCAGGTTGCGATTGAACCCCTGCGCGCCGGTTGCGCAAAACACGCAATCGAGAGCACACCCGACCTGAGATGAGATGCACAAGGTACCGCGCGACGCCTCCGGAATGAAAACGGTTTCAACGGCCTGACCTGAGCCACTTGAGAACAACCATTTTACCGTGCCGTCCGCGGAGTCGTGTCTGGCTTCCTCAACCGGCAGCTCAACACAGGCCGACGCCTGCAATTTGCTGCGCAGCGTCTTGGACAAGTCGGTCATTGCATTAAAGTCGAGAACACCCTGCTGATAAATCCACTTGAGAACCTGGCGCGCGCGAAACGGTTTTTCGTCGAGGTCTACGATAAATTGCTCGAGCGCAGCTTTCGGCAGGCCGAGCAGATTCACTTTGTCAGATGAGCCGGTCATGATTTTCGCGACAGCGGTCAACGCGTCCTTGAGCACGGTCCGTCACTGAAGAAAAACGCGATTTCGCTCGCTGCCGTTTCGGGACCGTCTGATCCATGCACGATATTTTCTTCAATGCTCTCAGCGAAGTCGGCGCGAATGGTCCCGGGCGCCGCATCGGCCGGATTCGTTGCGCCCATGATTTCCCGATTCCGTGCGATTGCGTTCTCGCCACTCAGGACCTGCACCATCACCGGCCCGGACATCATGTAGCTGACCAGGTCCTTGAAGAACGGCCGCTCCTTGTGGACCTCGTAAAAGCCCTGCGCCTGCTCAGCTGTCAGGTGCATCATGCGTGCGGCAACGACTTCGAGCCCGGCTTTTTCGAATCGGGAGTAAATCTCCCCAATCAGGTTCTTTTGCACACCATCGGGCTTGATGATGGAGAGCGTCTGCTCAACGGTCATACGTAAATCCTTTTTCCGGGTATCAAAATAAAAATCAGATGTTGAAACTTTCCCCGCAGCCGCACTCTCCGGAGATATTCGGGTTGCGAAAGCTGAACGCCTCGTTGAGGCCATTCTTGACGAAATCGACCTCGGTGCCGTCAATAAGCGCCAGCGCTTCAGGATCGACCACGACCGTGACGCCCTTGTCCTCAAACACGATGTCCGAGTCGTCAATGTCGTCGGCATAGTTGATGACGTAGGAATACCCCGAGCAGCCGGTTTTCGTGACGCCCAGGCGCAGCCCCACGCCTTTGCCTCGTGCTTCGAGGTAGTTGAGAACCCGGCTGGCCGCCGAATCTGTCAGTGATATAGCCATATTTTCCAGTATGTTAGGGGTGCGCTTCGGACTTTTTGCGGATGGCGGCCCCAAGCGACCGTACCGCGTCTTCAAGCACTAGTATACGG
>CAYLTW010000068.1:0-15516 GCA_964386735.1 uncultured Woeseiaceae bacterium | reverse complement strand
TTGTCGATTTTTTCCACCATCATTACCCATGCCCACTGATCGTCAATCAGTATATTCCAGGCGTTCAAAGAGAGTCGGGTGGCAGGAAAGTTATAGCGCTCAATCTCACTGCTGAATTGACAGGATCATGCCCTTTATATAATCTTTTTGTTATGGAACAAATGAGTTATGCAAAGAACCAGGCTGACCTCGATGCCGTATTCGCGGCGCTGGCGGATCCGACGCGACGTGCAATACTGTCGCGCCTTGTCGATGGTCAGGCTTCGGTCAATGAGATCGCGGCCCCATTTGCAATGAGTCAACCCGCGGTATCACGACATTTAAAGGTACTGGAACGAGCAGGACTGATTGAGCGGGATATTGACCGGCAACGTCGTCCGGCCAGGTTGAAAGCCGAAACGATGGCAACTGCCGTCGACTGGCTGACTGAATTTAAAGCATTCTGGGGGACGAGCTTCAAGCAATTCGACACGGTCCTCGTCAAAATGAAACAAGCCGAAGAAAAGGAATCAGGCCATGAGTGAAATACCGGAATATGTACTGGAGCGTACTTTCGACGCGCCGCGCGAACTGGTTTGGCGCGCCTGGACCGATCCTGAACTCCTGCACCGCTGGTACGGCCCTGGCGCAGAAACGACGATCCATAAATTTGACCTGGAACCCGGCGGATTATGGCTCAATGAGATGAAGTGGGGTGGCAACTCACATTTTCAGAGAGTCGTTTTCCAGGAAGTGTCACAACCTTCGATGCTGGTCTGGCATCATCATTCTTCGACAGATTCGGATTGGAACGACATCGCCAACCCGATGATGGCCGATTGGCCCCGGGTACTTCTGACAACGGTGACCTTTGAAGACATGGGCGAAAAAACGAATGTACGCCTGGCCCAAGTCCCGATTGAAGGCACAGATGCCGAGATCGCCTGCTTTGCCACGGCGATGGCCGGAATGGACAAGGGCTGGGGCAGCGGATACGCAATTATGGATGATCTGTTGGCCGAGTTGCAGGCGGAAGGTTCATAGTTGACGGGGGAATGTAATGAATGATGAAAACAGTAGCGGTATTCACTGGAGTTTCTGGGCAATCGGGGCCGTCACGTTGATCTGGAATCTTATGGGTGTCATGAATTTCTTCATGCAGATGAATCCGGACACGCTTGCGGCAATGCCCGAGTCGCATCGCGAGATCGCCGAAGGCCGGCCCGCATGGGCTACCGGAGCTTTCGGGATAGGTGTCATCTGCGGCGCGCTTGGCAGCCTTTTGCTTCTTTTCAGGAAGTCGGCTGCGTTCTATTTGTTTGTTCTGTCGCTGCTTGGCGTGATTGTGACAATGATCCACGCCTATGGCATGGCCGGTTCGGTAGTCAACTTCAGTCCTTTCGAAATCGTACTGGCGGTCGTGATGCCGCCGGTGGTGGCGGCGTTTTTGATCTGGTATTCGAAGTGGGTGCAGAGCAAGGGCTGGATCAGCCAGGGGCAATAGCGGGATCATTAGTTACCGGCACCAGACACAACCATCGGTATGTACGTAGTTCGATCCTGCGGGCGCAGGGCTATATTTAGTCTATACCTCAGTAGCCTGTAAGAGCCGCCTCGAGCGACCTTGCGAGGAGCCGAACCATGAACGTGTCATTCATTCAGGCCGTTGCCGCCATAGCGATGGTCGGCGTAGCTGGTGCCTTGTTTTATGCGTACCGGAGATACCTCGCCGCGAATTCCGAACGAAGAATGCGAGCGATGCTCAAGTGTGTCGGACTCGATCCGGCAATGGCCGTCGACGGTGACATTCAAAACATCATGAAACAGGTGCGGCGGCGTTGTCGAAGCTGTGCCTCCGAGGATGTCTGTGAGCGATGGCTGGAAGCGAATGATGGCAGCAAAAACGATTTTTGCCCGAATGCGATCATATTCGAGAAACTCAAAAAGTATGGTAGCGCTGCCGGACAACACCTGTAGCGGACATTGTCCGCTCGCAGATCGTACTGGCTAATCGTCGGCCCACGGCGGCGGCGTTGGCTTGGGACATAGGTGGGGTCTATTCCAACTTAGTGGTCGCCAGCTCCACCGTATTTCTTGAAATGCAATTCCTTCGCCTGGCTGACCCAGTCGTCCTGTTCCATTCGGCCCCTGAATTCCTTTAATTCCACATTCACTCGCGCAATGTCCGCGACGCCAAACGTCGCGATCTGACGGTAGCTGGTAATGCCGAGTTTGTTCAAGGTACTTTCGAATACTTTGCCGATACCGACGATTTCCTTGAGGTCGTCAATCTCTTCTTTAGCGGGTTCTTGTCCGTTTGATTTCTGCGCGACTACTTCTTTGCGAACCTCGTTGAGTGCATTGCGTTGTTCGATTTCCATATCCGCGAAATTCTTTTCGACTTCGTCCAGTCGAATCCGCAACGTTTCGGATTGTTGCTCGGATTGGTCAGCATGGTCACGATATCGTTCGGCATCTTTTTCGTGTTGCTTGCGGCTGCCCTCCATGGACTCGAGACAATGTGCCAACTCCTTGTTTTGAACCTTGAGTTCATCCATCTCCCCGCGGTCTCGTTGCAATGTCTCACTTTCCTGCTTCGTCCGAGCGGCATCGTGTTTAAGCTGTGCGTTTTCGGCCTCCAATCGGATAACGCTTTGTTCGAGCGAGTCCAGATCCCGAAGTCGGCTTTGTGCCGAGGCGAGCATTTTGTTGGCTGAGTCGTGTTCCGAGCGCGATGCCTGTAGAAGATTGGCAAAAGACTCATGCTCTAACAGTGCATCGCCGACCTTTGCTTCAAGCAGTTTGCGCTTTTCGAAGGATTTCGCGAGTTCGCCCTTGTAAAACTCGCGGGCTTTGACGAACTCTGCCTGGAATTCCGCAGCGCGTTGTTTCACCAGCGCCAACGCGTTTTGAATCGTGGTGACCTTGTTTTTGAAGTCCTCACGTTCGGCGCGCAATGTGAACACGTCCTTCGTCAGTAATTTGTTTTTTTCGTGTGCGGACTCGAGCTCAGTGTGCACCTTGTTAACTGCTCTTTCATTATTGCGCACGACGGCTTGTTGAGCCTCCAGCGACAATCGCAATTTGTCGGTTTCAACCGTGAGCCGGTCTCTCTTGCGGATGACATCGTCCAGCTTTATTTGCCATTCGTCGCTCAGCTGCTCGAGACGGCGCCTGCTATGCGGCCCACGAATCAGCCAGCCGATCAGACCACCGAAAACGACGATGCCGAGCAGATATGGCGCAATTTGAAGGCTTAGGCCATCCATCGATTGTCCCTTGCAAATACAGGGTCCGGAGCAGAAATCGGCTGCGAATCCAGAACCCGCCGAGTATGGCCGACCCGGACATTATGGAATATGACCAATCGCACAAAATGGCAGGAATTTCCCAAAAAAAACCCCGCACACAGGGCGGGGTTTCCTAAAGCAGACTTCGTTTGCTACCTGCCGAAGTAGTAGCGGCCGCTCAGTGAATACGTGGTTACGTCGTCGCTGAAGCCAGCATTGAAACCCAGCGTGAAGGTTTCAGTGAAGTCGTACAGCGCGGCGAGTTGAAGACCCGTATCGTCGCCCAGGTCGCCGTAGTCGACGTATTTGATACCTGCGTTCAGCTCGAGCTGTTGGTTTGCAGCGTAGCGCATGCCAACGCCGAAGCCATAGCCGGTATCGTCCACGTTGCTCAATATGCCGCCATCAAATTCAATGTACTCGTAAGACAATCGCGCAACCAGGTCGAGTTTGTCTGACATGGACGTGTTGTAGCCGAATCCGGCGTTCCACCGGGTCGCATCGATACCGAAGTCCAGACCGGCGCTTTCGTAACCGGCGAAGCCGTGAATGTCGTTGTTGAATGCGTAGGATCCACGAAGCGTGAAACCATCGCCGTCACCGATGCCGTCAAAGTCAGTGGTGCCGTAGCCGGCTGAAACAAAGCTGTAGTTGAAACCCTCCGCACTGGCCGAGGCCGATAGTGCGAGGAGCAGTATTACAAGTGATGAACGCAACATGGCGTTCTCCTAATCTGTTGCCCAGGAAGTGCAAATGCTAACGGGGTTCTCAAACGCGTTTGTGCGGCATGTCACAGTTTTGCCGTGCTCATGATTATTGTCTAATCGCGGTCGTCGAAAATCAGCGCCATGTCGCTTTTTCCGGGCAGGTCGTTGTAACAAAACGACAACATCCCCTCGTGTACCATGCCCGCATGGCTGCCCGAAAACCCTACCTCTCAAAATCCCGGCTGATCTCCGCCTGGCAATGCCGGAAACGGCTGTACCTCGAAAAGCATCACCCGGAACTGGCCGAGGTTTCTGCGGCTACGAAATCGCTTTTTTCGACTGGCCATCAAGTCGGTGCAATCTCACAACAACTCTATGGCACGGCCGATGCGGTCGAAATCCCGTTCAACCGAAAGATGGGCCTGATGGTTCAGGAAACGCGGGCGCTCATCGATGCCGGCGCAGACTTTCCGATTTTCGAGGCCACATTTCAATACGATGGTGTGTTGGTGCGAGCCGATGTACTGATCCCGGGCGAGGGGGGCTGGCGCGTGATCGAGGTCAAGGCATCCACGTCGGTCAAGGACTACCACGCGCTCGATTGTGCGATCCAGGACTGGGTCATGCGCGGTGTTGGCCTGACCGTCAATTCCGTGTCGCTGGCGCACATCAACAATCAGTTCGTTTACGCGGGAGACGGCGACTACGAGGGCCTGCTCATTGAGCATGACCTGACAGACGAAGTCCGGGCACTTGAGGCGAGAGTCATCGAACTGATTGCCGAAGCGCGTGACACGGTAACGGGCCCTATGCCCGACATCAATGTCGGCGTTCATTGCAACAAACCCTACGACTGTCAGTTCATCAATCACTGCTGGCCAACGGATGCCGAGTTTCCCATCAGGGGGCTTGGCGGCAGCAAGGCCAGGCTGGCTGAGTACGTCGCGAACGGTTGCCGCGATATCCGCGATGTGAACATCGAGGACGTTAGCGCGGAAACGCAACGGCGAATCCTTCGTGTGACCCGTTCGGGCGAGCCTGAGATCCTCGGGGGGGGCCGGCAAACACTGCAAGCATTGCCATATCCGCGCTATTACCTCGATTTTGAGACGATTGGTCCGGCCGTGCCGATCTGGCCCGGAACCCGGCCATACTCGAGTATCCCGGTGCAATGGTCCTGCCATATCGATGACGGCGCAGGGGATGGTTCCGTCAACGACCTGCGCCACGAAGAATTCCTGTATCTCTCCGGCGATCCGCCAATGCGGGCACTGGCCGAGAGCCTGATCAGGGTGCTTGGCGAGTCCGGACCGGTGCTGATGTGGACCAACTATGAGGCGGGCGTGATTAAAGGTTTGATTAAGCTGTTCCCGGACCTGGCCGCGTCTTTGCAAAAGATCATCGAGCGGCTATTCGACCTGCATCCTGTGGTTCGGGACAACTACTACCATCCGATGATGTTGGGCTCCTGGTCCATCAAGGCCGTGTTGCCTGCTGTCGCTCCGCACATGAACTACGCCGAACTCGAAGGAATCAATCAGGGCATGGGAGCGTCGGACGGATTCGTCGAGGCAATCGATCCGGCGACGACGCCCGTGCGCAAAGCAGAACTCGAAGATCAGTTATTGCGATACTGCCGATTCGACACGGAGGCGATGGTGGAGATCGTGCGATTTTTCGAACAAGGTACGCATGAATAAATACCTTGCGGAAGCTATCGACGAAGCCCGCAAAGGCTTAGCGGCAGGCGGCATTCCGATTGGTGCCGTGCTCGTTGTCGATGGTCGGGTCGTTGGTCGTGGGCACAACCAGCGTGTGCAGAAAGACAGCCCGGTATTGCATGCCGAGATGGACTGCCTCGAAAACGCGGGTCGCCTGGCAGCTTCGGACTACCGGAATGCAGTGCTGTATTCCACGTTATCCCCTTGCGATATGTGCAGCGGTGCCATTCTGCTGTATGGCATCCCCAAAGTCGTCGTCGGTGAAAACCGGACGTTCCAGGGACCGGAAGAGTACTTGCGCAGCAAGGGCGTGGAACTCGATATCCTCGATGACGGCGAATGCCGGAAATTGATGAGCGACTTCATTGCCGCGAATCCTTCGCTCTGGAACGAAGACATCGGGATTTAAGGTAACTGTCCCTTTAAATCGTTGCCTGACCTAGCCAACGATTAGGTGTGCGCCCAGCACAAGTACCGGTAGTACGATCACGGTGCGCAGCAGGAATATTGCGGCAAGCTCCGCAAAACTAATCGGCAGGCTGGACCGCAAGATAATCACCCCCAATTCCGACATGAATATGAGCTGGCATACCGACAAGCCCGCGAGCACGAAACTCGTTACGTCGCTGTCGATACCGGCTGCGGTGATGGCAGGCATGTATTGATCCACAAAACCGGAAAAAATCCCGGGTGCCGCGGTAGCGGCATCGGGGAGCTGCGCCAACTCGAGCAAGGCGATGAACGGGTAGCTCAGCCATGTAAATATCGGTGTGTGAAAAGTGAGCAGGGCGGCGAACGTGGCCAGCGCCATCGCCGCGGTTATCACTGAAAATGCGAAAAACATCAGGTTCGTCAATCCGGTCATGAGAAATTCCCGGATGCCCGGCGCTGTTTCCGCCCGCTCCAGGGCTTTTCCCCATGCTTCGCTCAGGAGCGAATCCGAATCCGGTATGTCGTGCGTCGCCGTCTTCTGCTCGCCGTCGACGTAGGTATCTGCTTTGCGCGACAAGGGCGGTAATCTCGGCGTGATAAACGCGGCGACCAGGCAGGCCAGTACGACGACGCCATACCAGGAAATGAAAAGTTCCTCGATGCCCGCGACGGTTGCGACAACGAGGCTAAAAGGAATCGACACAATTGAGAAGTTCGTCGCGATGACGCTCGCCTCGCGAGCAGTGTAGTTGCGGTGGTCATACTGCCCAATCGTAATTAACAGACCGATCGATGAGGAGCCGACGAAGGACGTTACCGCATCGATTGCGGAGCGTCCGGGTAGTCGAAATACCTTGCGGAACACCGGCCGGGCCAGCGTGCCCGCGAATTCCATGAAGCCAAAGTCGGTCAACAATGGCAACAGCAGGCACGCGCCGATATAAATGGAAAGTGCATTGACACCGATACCCTCGAATATAGCGCCACCGATAGCCTCGGATTTAAGAAGTTCCGGTCCAAACTGGAACAGGTAGACAAGACCGAATGCCGTGCCGACCAGTCTCAGGGCCAACCAGGTATACGGCACGTCGAAAAGTTCTTTTAGCCCGCTATGGCGATTGATCCAGCCCAGTCGTCCCGTCGTGCCCAGTACTGTCAGTATGCTCGTAATGACAGTAAGCCCGACCACGATGTGCACGCCGTGGTCGCCCATCATGGCTTTGACCCAACCGGTAACAATGCCGATTACGATAGTCAGGTTGCCGTTCCAGGGGACCGGCGTCAGGAATATCAGCACGCCAAGCAGTGACGGCAACACGAACAGAAGTTTTTTGGTGTTCACCGAGGCGATCCCTGCCGAGGTGGCGGCAGGCTCGTCAACTGAATCCTGCGGGCTTGATCTTTTTGTCTTTGGTCAGGTATTCCTTTATGAAATGATTGGCATGATAGATCGTGACTATTTTCTCGATAAACAGCACTACGC
This sequence comes from uncultured Woeseiaceae bacterium, assembly GCA_964386735.1. Classification (GTDB taxonomy): domain Bacteria; phylum Pseudomonadota; class Gammaproteobacteria; order Steroidobacterales; family Woeseiaceae; genus UBA1847. The sequence goes on along the minus strand of CAYLTW010000068.1, from coordinate 7,904 downwards.
CGAAGACTGCTGCAGCGGCGTAGTCCCCGTTGGGATAATCGGTATTCGGAAGCAGGCTGACAAGAACCAGCAGGATCAATAACAATTCAAACAGGGCGTCTCCGATACCAAGCAGTGGATGCCCGGTATAAAAATAACCGCCACCGGGCAGCCAGATCGACAGCTTCAACGCCATTTTTCGACTTTTGAATTCCAGTTTGCAATTCGAACAGGTGAACACGTCGGCTTCCTGTTCCGATGTACAACGAGGGCACAGATGCACTCTTTTGCCCGCGTTGCTTGGCGTACCTTGCAGCCCGATCGATTCCAACAGGACACGAATCTTTTTTCGCTCTGTGCGTCGGATGTACAGGAACACATCCTTTTCGCCCGATTTGTAATGAATCTTGAGAGCGCTGCCCTTTTGGGCTATGGAATCGATATCCGCGTAGCGGATTTGCGCAATGGATCGACGGTATTTGTAACTCATGGTCGTCGGTATATGAAATATGCGCCTGTCAGTCATGACAAGCAGGCATCGTTTTGTGTACACAAAAACAAATCCACTCGTCCACTGCTCAAGGAACGATGTTGGCGACACGGCGGGTGCGATTACGAGCAACTTCTCGCCGTCTTCCAGAAATTCCTTTAGAAAGGCCAGCTTCTCGGCGAGCTTGCGCTGTTTCTTCTCGATTCGTGGTCTGTGCACTCCCTTGTGATCCGCAAACATCTTCTCAGCATCGATTGGTAGTCCGTCCAATTCACCCGACGTGCTGACCAGCATGGCTGGCGAGAGAGTGTCGATCATCATCGCTCCTTTTTTCTTGTTCTTGCTCCGCAGACAGTATACGCAACGGACTAGCGTAGAATCAGGGGGACGATGACGAATCCAGCAATTAACATACGGGCCATTGCGCTTTGGGCGGCCGTGGTTCCACTCGTGACAGTCAATGTCTGCTACCTGATTGCAGCAGGCCTGGAGCACGTGCCCACATGCATTCCGTACCTGACGGGTTGCACAAGCGTCAGTTCCACGGGGCGTGCGGCGCCGGAGAGCCTGGTATTCCGGGCCGGGATGCTGCCGTCGGCCGTGATGCTGGCGCTTTTCTGGCATTACTGCGCCACGTTTATCGAGCTTGGCGGTCAATCCGGATTTCGCCCGAGGCTCCTTCGTGTACTTGGCGTTATTGCGGCGGTGTCGCTCATTGTCTACGCCCTGACATTGGGCTTCGAAGACAATGTGTACCGACAACTGCGGCGTGCCGGCATCATTGGATTCGCGCTAAGCACGTTTGCGGCCGAGGTATCCCTGGTTGTCTTCTATCGTCCGATGCGTATGGTCGAAACGGAAAAACTCTGGCGATGGCTGCTTTTCCTCTGCGTTCTCTTGCCGTCGCTCGACATCGTTTCCGATATAGCCAAGTGGGCGGGCGCACCGAAAGGTGGCGCCAACAATGTCGTGGCGTGGCAAGCGTTTGTCGCCGCGAGTGCCTACTATGCCGTTGTCGCCCGGATCTGGCGGCACCACGGCTTTGCAGGTGAGTTTCGTTTGTCGTCAGGTTCGTCAGTTATCGTCACGCCCGCCGAACCAGCCGAGAAAAAGATTGCCGAGCAGTAAAAAACTACCCAGCAATAGTCCTCCGACACCAATGAACGTAAACATCTCCGTGAGGATATGCTCGTGCGCTGCACCGCGGCCGATCGAAGGGGCAAGCAGGAACATGCTAAACCACGCCAGCGGGTAGAGACTGCCGAGGCCAATCAATATCGACGATGTCTTTTTCAGCGCGCGAGAAAGATTCGAAAACATCACCAGGATTATCAGGCCCAGGGAGAAGGCGGCAACTCCTCCGGCGTGGAAATGCGCCCGCTGCACGTACCGCCAGATCTTGTCCTCGCTTTTCGCGTCGTGAAGTTCGGAATGTGCTGCGATGCCGTCGGTAATGTAATCTTTGTAGGCATCTTCATTAAGACCAAACGAAATACCGAGACCGACGCCAAAGAAAAGGCCGAGCAGGACGATGGCAAGCCCGATTTTTACGGTTGCAATTTCAGCGGACATGAAGTTTCTCCTCTAAAGGAACGCAAATTCTGTTTCATTGTGGGACAACATCCGATAGCAAGTCCTTCGGTCGGCCGACGTCGCCGCGCGAGTAGTCGCACACACCGGACCGGAACACTTCAGATAACGCGTCGTGTTGTGCCGATACGTCGACCGGTGCGTACACGCCGTTGGCAATCGCCTGGTCAACCGACTGCAGGTAGCATTTGAAAATGTCGGCGGCATAATCGTCACCGGCGACCCGTCGCGGGTCGCTGTACATCGGGTATGCTGTCATGCACTCGCCGTTTTCCCTGTCATTCCAGGCGCCATTCCAGACCCCGTCGCCGCTTGCAATGAGGTCGCCGGTGTCGCTGTAACATCGATCCGTCGCGTCCGCCGGCCTTGCGTCAACGAGGCTGAGTGTCGCATCAGCACGCAGGTTCTCAAGCCAGTGCTCGAGTACGGCAATCGCATCGCCCAGGGGAAAGTAGGGCTTTCTCGCGAACCAGATGATCTGGGTATCGGCATGGCCTTGCTGGCGCATTATTCTCAGGCGGGCGGTAAACGACTGTGAGCTGTGATGCATATTCAATTCCGGCTCGAGGTAGTGACGAAGATCGATTATCGGCATGGACATTTCGCCGAGGAATACCTGGCCGGATCGGTAAGCGGCTGCGATCGCCTCGATATCGCCTTCGCTGCGTCGCGCCGGACGCTCCGCCGATGCCAGCGCCGTCATGTTGTGCTGGCCCCAGATTGACATCTCCGCCAGGGAGGATGGGGCGCCACCGGCTCGCCAGAATCGTTCCGGTGTCATATCGGCGGACGGCCGCCAGCCGCCAATGTTGTCATTCAGCTTCAGAAACTCTGCAATCGAAATTTGTTGTTGTTTGAGTGCAGCCAACCCGTACTGCACGCCGACGTTGTCATAGGTTCGTCGGCCCAGGCCATTTTTGTCGGTGCCGTAGACTCTCTTCAGATTATCCCAGTACGTAAACGGCACCTGTTCAATGACCTCCGGCGCGAACAGTGACGCGAAATAGGTGTAGCGCGGATTCGCGATCTGCGGCGTCATGTTGCGCCAGCTTCGCGTGCATTCCGTTTGACCTTTCGACCACGTCGGCCACTGTCCCAGGCGTATCGCTTGCAATGCACGAAATCGCTCGAAGTCATTCGGTAAGTCATCGCGTGCGTTGAAACCCTCGACCCAGGTCCGCTGCGACCATTTTTGCCACTTTTCATTGTCAGCGTCGACAACATCGAAGTAGTACTCCAGCAACTCGCAATCCATCACACGGGTCGTTTGAGTGACCATGTCCGGGTAGGAATACAACGCGATGCCGGCGTCCAGTAAGCCCGGCCTGTTTTGGCCGATCAGGTATTGTTGAATTGCGCCGCCGGAACCACCGATGCCAATTGTGTAAATCGGCTCGCCATAGCGAGCGATGAATTGGCGTTTGACGCGAGCCATGGAGTCTTCGGCAAGTTCGATGTCGTAACTCGTCGATGTTTGATTTGCCGTCGAATGTACGATGGCATAACCGCTTTGCAATTCGGCGTAGCGCCGATCGGGTATGTACGCCGGCGTGATGCGGCCTTGCCGCCGGCCAATGCCGACGCCGCCTCGCAGCTGGTAAATCAGTTTGCGATTCCAGTAGCTGAGGTCTGGCGTATCCGGTGTGTCGTCCGGCCCTCGCAACAGGGCGATGATGAAAACGTGGCGATTGATCGTGCCGATTTCCAGCCGGACGACAAAGGGCACTGTTTGACCATCGATCGATAGTTGCTCGACATCGCGTGATTGCCCGTCGAATGGCAGAAAATAGCCGTGCTTGAGACTTCGGTAGTAGTAGAGAACGCGCGTATTGGCACTGCAGTCTTTGCTAAACCCGATGACTTCTGCAGTTTTTTCGCCGGTTGCATCCAGGGCGTAGACGGGCGTGCCGGCGCCATCCTGATTGTCGACCAGCGGCTGGCCCAGTTTTGAACCCTCGGTGCGACACGCGAACGGATAGTCCAGGCTATCCGCATAGGTCGGCGTCACAGGTCCCGGGGAGCCAATGGGGACGGGGTACGTGAATGGATCGGGCTGACGGTCTTTTCTCGACGGGTGCACGCCGGCATAGGGGCTGGCCGCGGCCAGCGGATCATAGCCTGGTGGCAATCCGACAACCTGGGGCTGGCCGATGTAGCGGTCGGAGAGTGCGTCGCTGAGCGCGTAATAGGCGCCGGCGAAAGCCAGCAACAGCAGCGCCAGAATCGATACTGCGATCCACTTGAGCCGTTTCCAGGTCATCGTCAAACTATACCTCAGTGAACTAAACAGGCAGTAACCTTAATTAGCCTCTGATTCCCCCCGGCGCCGCAAGTAGTAGAATAGAGTCACTACGAAGAAATTGGAGACACCCTTGGCCACGAACTTCGTTTTGATCGACTTCGAGAACGTCCATCCCAAGAACCTGGAACTTCTCACTAAACATCCGTTCAAGGTGTTCGTCTTTGTTGGTGCCAGCCAGACGAAGGTGCCATTTGATCTCGCCGATTCCATGCAGCTGCTCGGCAATGACGCCAGGTACATCAAGATTGCCGGCAACGGACAGAACGCGCTTGATTTTCATATCGCCTACTACATCGGCAGGTTGGCAGCGGAGGAGCCGGACGCGCACTTTCATATCATCAGCAAAGACAAGGGCTTCGATCCGCTGATCAAGTATCTGAAGGGCCGAAAAATTCACATTCAACGAGAGAAGGACCTGGCGGAGATCCCGGTCCTTCGCGTATCGAATACGACGAGCAGCGACGAGAAAGTCGCGGCGATCGTCAAGAATCTTGGAGGACGCGGTCAGTCCAGGCCGAGGAAAGTCAGGACACTGGAAAACACGATCAATACGCTGTTCACGAAGAAGCTCGACCAGGCGGAGCTGTCCTCACTGATCAAGGAACTGCAAAAGCGCAAGTTGATCGTCGTCAATCGGGGCAATGTCAGCTACAAATTGCCCCACTAGGAAGACATAATGCCCCTGACATCCCCAATCTCCTCACAAGGTCGCTTCCGTTCGGGAGACCTGGACCTGGACGTTGACCAGCGCCGCCTGACGCGTCATGGCAGCGATATCAAGCTGAGCAAGCTGACGTTTGAACTCCTGCACGTGCTGGCATCGGCCGCTCCGGCGCTGGTGACGAAGGACGAGCTGGCCAGGCTGGTCTGGGACGGCAGAATAGTGAGCCCGGACACGGTCGCGCAACGGGTCAAGCTGCTGCGCGAAGCATTGCAGGACGACGCACAAGATCCGCGCTACATCGAAGTCGTCCATGGCCAGGGCTATCGCTGGATTCCGCTTGTCGAGGAGACGGGGAGTACCCGTTCGGGCACGACCCAATTCCTGGGTAACCCGGATGCTCCGCTGGGCATCAATTTGACTCTGCCACAACAACCTTCGGTGGTCGTTTTGCCGTTCGATACGATGGGAGACGAAAATCCGGATCATCGTATTTTTTCTGATGGTCTGACGCACGACATCATCACCTGTATCGGAAGAGCGCGCTGGCTTTTCATTGTCGCGCGTGGATCGGCGTTCATGTTCCGCGGCGGCGAGCACTCGGTGCAGGATGTAGCTCAGAAGCTCGGTGTCCGATACGTGGTGCAAGGCGGCATAAGCTTCTCCGGCCGGAAATTCAGCGTGAATATGGCACTTGCAGATGCCGTTGAAGGCAAGGAGATTTGGGCAGAGCACTTCCGTGGCGACATCGATGACATGTTCGCGATCCAGGAGGAGATTTCAAATCTCGTCGTCGCTTCGGTGGAAATCGAGATAGAACATGCCGAGCAGTTGCGGGCACGACTGGCGACGCCAGCAAACCTTGACGCGTGGAGCGCGTACCACCGTGGCTGGTGGCACCTGAACAGCTTTACGGCCGATTGCTGCGATCAGGCGGAGCACTTCTTTAATCAGTCGGTGCGGCTGGATCCGAACTCGGCGCGTACGTATGCAGGCCTGTCTTGCGTTCACTGGCTGCGCGCCTTCCTGGAGATGAACGAGGACAGGGAGGGTGAAATTATGCAGGCTTTTGAGTTTGCGCAGAAAAGCCTCGAACTGGATCCGCGCGATCCGCTGGCCCATTGGGCGCTGGGGCGCGCGTTCCATCTCCGCCGCGATTTTGCCTCGTCCGTGGAAGAGTTTGAAATAGCCAACAATCTGAATCCGAGTTTTTCCCTGGGCCAATTTGCGCAGGCATTCGCGATGATGCACGTGGGCGATAACGAGCGCAGCAATCAGTTGCTCGACGGCGCACGACGGCTCAGCCCGTACGACCCGATGAGCTATGCCATGCTCGGCGTTCAGGCTGTCAACAACGCGATGATTGGCCGCTACGACGATGCGGCTGATCTTTCGGTCCGGGGTGCGCGCCTGCTGGCCTGGCAATGCCAGATGTTCCCGGTCATCGCGGCCTATTGCAATGTTCTTGCCGGCCGTGACGATGTTGCAGGCCGGTATTTCAACAAATTGCGAGATTCCCGGCCCGGCTACAACAGCGACGACTATTTTCGCGCGTTTCCCCATCAGCGCGACGAAGATGTGAGGAAGATCACAACCGCTTTCGAGGCGCTGGATCAGATTCACTAGCGCAGCAATCGGTAAGGAATTCTTACCTGAATCTTCCCCAAAACTTCAAACATCGCGGTATCGTTCAGCGCTAGGCTGATTCTCCCAAGCACCATTTTTTTTGTGCGCCGAGACGTTCGGAGAATCAAATGAATAAGCTAAAAAGAATCGCGACATTCATGATCGCGGCACTGGGCCTTGCCGGCATCAACACTGCCTCGCAGGCACACGAAGAGGAAAACTTTGTCCATTCCATTGTCAAAGCACCCATCGTCGCCGATGGCGACGTAGCGTTTCGACAAAGCGACTTCGTTGTCAATTTTGCGCCGTTCTCTGACCCGACCGGGGATGGCATCGCATTGCAGGCCGGTGATGAGATTCATATCGAGCTGCCACACGGCATCATCTTTGACAATATGGAAGAATTCCCGCTTTGCGGTATTGCCCCGAGCGGTTGCCAATCGCCCAGCGGGGAAGACCGTCTCTGTTTGCCCGGAACGCTCCAATGCACCACTGCCGTGTTCCTGCAGGGCTATCCGCAAAGCGCGATACCGCCGAACGTCGATCTGGACGGGCACACACTGATCCTGACGGCGCGCGGAGACACCGGTCCGGTCGTGAAACAGGCCCACTTCATCGGCAAAGGCACGTCGAGCCCACACGCAGGTACTTATCACGTCCACGTCATGCACAAACGCGGTGTGGAAGTACTTGCGGAAGGCGAGGGTCGCCTCAAGATTCGCCGCAAGGATCACCCGAGCATCAATACCATGAGTGTCTTCGCAAGCACCGTGGGCGGAGGTCCGCCGTTCGCGAATACCGGCTTGCAGGCCGTGTCCAGTGGACCAACGCAATATCCGTGGAACTTCCTGGTCTGGGACCGATTCGCGCAACCATTCATGGATCTCTCGATGCGTCGCGTCAATAAGCGGTTTTTTCTCATCCGACAGGGCCATCATACGGTCGGTCTGGCCTCGGTCAGCGCGCCACATGGTGCCCACGGATTCTCGCTCGATATGGTCGATAACGGGACGATAAACACGCCGCTCATCGGAGTTGGTCCGGGTGGTGCACCACCATCGCTAACGCAGCGGTATACGGTGCAGTTTGACGCGGGAAGTGACCCGGCGCCGGGCTGTTACAAAACCACGATTCGCCTGTTTCACGGCAATCGGGAAACGCTGTACGTCGGTGTGCCTGATACCGACGCCTGCGCAGCCGACTGATGCTGGCCGGGGTGCCGTGCCGCGGCACCCCGGAGACCGCAGGACCTCTCG
>CAYLTW010000067.1:0-15706 GCA_964386735.1 uncultured Woeseiaceae bacterium | reverse complement strand
ATCAACGTGACCAATCGTGCCGACGTTTACGTGCGGCTTTGTGCGTTCAAATTTTGCTTTAGACATATCCCTGATTCCCGGGTTTTTGTTGAATCGCCCGTATGACGGGCTCCTACGGTCATTGTCCCACCGCTTTCGCTACGCTCGGCGGCACCTCTGAGTACTTCTCAAATTCCATCGAGTAGACTGCGCGCCCCTGGCTCATTGAGCGGAGGTCTGTCGCATAGCCAAACATCTCCGCCAGCGGTACCTCGGCCCGAATTACCTTGCCAGCCGGCGCATCTTCCATTCCCTGCGGCAAGCCGCGACGGCGATTCAGATCGCCCATCACGTCGCCCATGTAATCTTCCGGCGTTACAACCTCGACCTTCATTATAGGCTCGAGCAATACCGGACCGGCTTTTTGCATGCCGTCCCGAAATCCCATTGAACCGGCGATCTTGAACGCCATTTCGCTCGAATCAACATCGTGGTACGAGCCGTCGTAAAGCGTGACCTTGCAGTCAACGACGGGGTAGCCGGCAATGACACCACTTTCCATCTGCTCCCGCACACCCTTGTCGACCGCAGGGATATATTCTTTCGGCACGACGCCGCCAACGATACCGTTGACGAATTCGTACCCTGATCCCGACTCGCCCGGCTCGATCTTCAGATAAACATGACCATATTGGCCACGGCCACCCGATTGACGAACAAACTTGCCTTCCTGTTCAACGGTCTTGCGAATCGTTTCGCGGTAAGCAACCTGAGGCTTGCCAACATTCGCCTCGACGCTGAATTCGCGCTTCATCCGATCGACGATGATGTCGAGATGGAGCTCGCCCATCCCCGAGATAATGGTCTGTGCCGACTCCTCGTCGGTATGAACACGAAACGACGGGTCTTCCTTCGCCAGCTTTTGCAGCGCGATACCCATCTTTTCCTGGTCGACCTTGGTCCTCGGCTCGACCGCGACCGAAATGACCGGTTCCGGGAATTCCATCCGCTCGAGCGTAATGACCTCTTTCAAATCACTCAGCGTATCACCAGTAGTGACATCTTTAAGCCCGACGGCCGCCGCAATGTCGCCGGCCCGAACCTCCTTGACTTCTTTTCGATCATTCGAATGCATTTGCAATATTCGGCCGATGCGCTCTTTCTTGCCCCTCACAGAATTCATGATTGTGTCACCCGAGTTCAATACGCCCGAGTAAACGCGGAAGAATGTCAGGTTGCCGACAAAACGATCCGTTGCGATCTTGAATGCGAGAGCCGCGAACGGATCCTCGTCGTCCGGGTGACGCTCTCCTTCCGAGCCATCGTCGTTGATGCCCTTGATCGCCGGAATATCTATCGGCGCCGGCATATAGTCGACGACCGCGTCGAGCAATGCCTGTACGCCTTTGTTCTTGAACGCGGAGCCACACATCGCCACAACGATTTCACCTTTCACTGTGCGAACACGAAGACCTCGGCGAATGTCTGTGTCGCTCAGAGTGCCATTCTCAAGGAATTTGTCGAGTAATTCCTCGTCAGCCTCGGCCGCTGACTCAATCATTTTCTCCCGCCACATTTCGGCATCTGACCGCAGCTCTTGCGGAATATCCGCAGCTTCATAGGTCGTGCCCAGGGCGCCCTCGTCCCAATAGAGAGCGCGCATTCCGACCAGGTCAATCACGCCTTCGAATTTGTCTTCTGCGCCAATCGGCAACTGCACTGGCACCGAATTGGCACCGAGCCTTTCTCTGGCTTGCTCTACAACGCGCAGAAAGTCAGCACCCGCACGATCCATCTTGTTGACGAAGATCATGCGCGGGACACCATACTTGTTCCCCTGACGCCAAACCGTCTCTGTTTGCGGCTCTACGCCGCCGACCGCACACAAAATTGTGATAGCGCCGTCAAGTACGCGCAGACTGCGTTCCACTTCGATCGTGAAATCGACGTGACCCGGCGTATCAATAATATTGATGCGGTGCTCGTCGTACTGCTTGTCCATGCCTCGCCAGAAACACGTTGTTGCAGCGGACGTAATCGTGATGCCGCGTTCCTGTTCCTGTTCCATCCAGTCCATAACGGCCGCGCCGTCGTGAACCTCGCCCATCTTGTGAGATACGCCCGTGTAGAAAAGGATGCGTTCGGTCGTCGTCGTCTTGCCCGCATCAATATGGGCCATGATGCCGATATTACGGTAACGCTCAATGGGAGTTGTGCGAGCCACGACAAAACCTGCTACCAGCGGTAGTGCGAAAACGCCTTGTTCGCTTCAGCCATGCGGTGCGTGTCTTCTTTTTTCTTGACAGCCGTGCCACGGTTTTCTGCAGCGTCGAGTAATTCGTGCGCAAGACGATGTGCCATGGACTTTTCGCTGCGGCTGCGCGCGGCATCGATCACCCAGCGCATGGCCAGCGTTTGGCGACGAACGGGGCGAACTTCGACCGGAACCTGGTAGGTTGCACCGCCGACGCGGCGGGACTTTACCTCAACAACGGGTTTGACGTTTTCGAGGGCCGTCTCGAGAAGCTCCAGCGCTTTGTCGCCCGTGTTGGTTTCTCTTTCGGAAATGCGATCCAGCGCGCCGTAAATAATGCGTTCCGCGACGGATTTCTTGCCATCGCTCATGATCATATTCATAAACTTCGCCAGCAATTCACTGCCGTACTTTGGGTCGGGCAGAATTGTACGCTTGGGTGCCTGTGTTCTTCTGGACATGGTGTTTTGCTATTCCTGTTATGACTTCGGTCGCTTGGTGCCATATTTGCTGCGACCCTGCTTGCGATCCGCTACGCCGGCACAATCAAGCGTACCGCGAACTGTGTGGTAACGAACACCCGGCAAATCCTTCACACGACCACCACGAATCAAAACGACGCTGTGCTCCTGCAGATTGTGACCCTCGCCGCCGATATAACTGGTGACTTCGAAGCCGTTGGTCAGGCGCACGCGTGCAACCTTGCGCATGGCGGAGTTCGGTTTCTTCGGCGTCGTTGTATAGACACGAGTACACACACCGCGCTTTTGCGGCGATGCTTCGAGTGCCGGTACCGTACTTTTTACGCGCTTCGTCGAGCGCGGCTTACGTACTAACTGATTCACTGTGGCCATAGGCCTTCATCTCTTTGTCTGGTTTCAAAAAAATTGCGCTTCGCGCGCAGTTCAAACGCACACACTCCGCGGCCGAACCTTCAGGCTCAGTCGTCAGGATCCGGGCTAAGCCATAAACGATTGAATCAGCTGCACTTTCCATGCGATCGAGTCCACCGACACCACTTGGCTTACCCCTAGAAATCAGGGCCCGCACAAGGCGGGCCCCAAGGTTTAGGGCGGGCATTGTATTGACGCGGCATGAGGTCTGTCAAGCGAGCCCTGATCAGGCCGCAGCAAGCGCAGCACTGGCCGCAACCAAGACCCGGCGCGGCCTGCCCGGGCCTGCTGGCCCTCCGTCATAAGCCTTTGATTTTTAAGCCTCTGTCGTCACCTGCTCGCCGCCGTCCGTAGCCGTATCCGTGTCGGCTACCGCCAGCTCTGCTGTGGCCACTACCCCTGCGTCACTATCGGCCGCACTCTCCTCGTCCGGCTTTGCTTCTCCTATCGACGCAAGGGCGGCCTCTGCTGCCTGCGATTCTTCGAGTTCTCTAAGCTGATCGGCAAGATCCTGCTCGCGCGTGCGCCTGCGTTCGGCGTGGTGCGCGAAACCGGTTCCCGCCGGAATCAGGCGACCCACGATGACGTTCTCTTTGAGGCCACGAAGGTCGTCCCTGAGGCCGCGCACGGCTGCCTCGGTCAGTACGCGCGTTGTCTCCTGGAACGATGCTGCCGAGATAAACGACTCCGTCGCAAGCGATGCTTTAGTGATACCCAGCAGTATAGGGTCAATCGTAAGCGGCTCTTTGCCTACGGCCTCGAGTTGCTCCGCAACCTCGAAGAACCGGGCTTTGTCGATCTGCTCACCACGAAGATAGTTTGAATCACCCGCCGTGGCGACGATCACCTTGCGAAGCATCTGACGAATGATGACTTCGATGTGCTTGTCGTTGATCTTCACGCCCTGCAAGCGGTAAACATCCTGAATCTCCTTGACGAGATACTCTGCCAGGTTTTCAACTCCTCGCAAACGGAGGATGTCATGTGGATTCGGCTCACCATCTGCGATTATTTCGCCCTGGGCAACCTGCTCGCCTTCAAACACATTCAGGTGACGCCACTTTGGTATCAACTCTTCATAATTTTCGCCGGCGTCGTCGGTAATAACGAGGCGACGTTTGCCCTTCGTTTCCTTACCGAAGCTTACCGTTCCAGTGTGCTCCGCCATGATCGCCGGATCCTTCGGTTTGCGCGCCTCGAACAGATCGGCAACGCGCGGCAGACCACCGGTGATGTCGCGGGTTTTTGAGGATTCCTGAGGAATGCGAGCGATGACATCACCAATTGATACTTGCGATCCGTCAGACATGTTGATAATGGCGCCGAGCGGCAACGCATATACCGCCGGAATATCGGTGTTGGCAAAGCAGATAGACTCGTCGTTCTCATCGACCAGACGAGCGACCGGACGCAAATCCTTGCCCGCGGCCCCGCGACTCTTCGGATCAAGCACGACAATCGACGTCAATCCAGTGAACTCATCAACCTGCTCGGTTACCGTGATACCATCAACGAAATCCTCAAACTTGAGCTTACCCGCCACTTCCGTGACAACCGGGTGCGTATGAGGATCCCAGGTGGCAACGACCTGACCTTGCTTTACCTTGCTGCCGTCTTCGATCGTAATCGTTGCGCCGTACGGCACCTTGTAGCGCTCGCGTTCCCGGCCCTGATCGTTAACGATTGAGACTTCGCCGGACCGCGACACAGCAACGAGGTAGCCCTTGTGGTGAGCAATCGTTTTGATGTTTTGCAGTTTGGCGGTGCCGTTCGACTTGATCTCAATATTGTTGATCGCCGCAGAGCGTGAAGCCGCGCCACCAATATGGAAGGTACGCATCGTAAGCTGCGTACCCGGCTCACCGATGGACTGGGCGGCGATAACGCCAACAGCCTCGCCAATGGCAATGCGATCACCGCGCGCGAGGTCGCGTCCATAGCATTGTGAGCAGACGCCGTAACGAATTTCACAGGTAATCGGCGAGCGAACGAGAACATCATCAATTGAGTACTCTTCAAGCTGCTGCACGGTCGCCTCGTCGAGCATCGTGCCGGCATCAAAAGCAACCTTGTCGGTACCCGGTATGAGTACGGCCTCTGCAAGGACGCGACCCAGTACACGTTCGTGCAGCGGCTCAACGATATCGCCGCCTTCGACCAGCGGAGACATCGCGACACCGTTGCGAGTTTCGCAATCGACTTCCGTAACTACCAGGTCCTGTGCGATGTCCACAAGACGTCGTGTCAGGTAACCCGAGTTGGCGGTTTTGAGTGCGGTATCGGCGAGCCCTTTGCGAGCACCGTGAGTCGAGATGAAGTATTGCAAAACATCGAGGCCTTCGCGGAAATTGGCCGTAATCGGCGTTTCAATGATTGAACCGTCGGGCTTCGCCATCAAACCGCGCATACCCGCCAGCTGACGAATCTGCGCCGCAGAACCACGAGCACCCGAGTCGGCCATCATGTAAATCGAATTGAACGATTCCTGATCGACGGCCTTGCCGCTCGAATTCTTCACAGTCTCCGTGCCAAGTTTGTCCATCATGGCTTTCGCGACCTGGTCGTTGGTACGTGACCAGATGTCGACAACTTTGTTGTAACGCTCGCCTTCGGTAACGAGACCGGACGCGTACTGGTCCTGAATTTCCTTTACCTCAGTTTCAGCCACGGCCAGGATCTCCTGCTTGTTCTCGGGTACGACCATGTCGTTCACACCGATCGAGATACCCGCCCGCGTTGCGAAACGGAAACCCGTGTACATCAGCCGGTCGGCAAAAACCACCGTCCTTTTGAGCCCCAATCCACGGTAGCAGGCGTTAATGACCTTAGAGATTGCCTTTTTAGTCATCGGATTGTTGACGAGATCGAACGACAAGCCAAGAGGAAGAATTTCTGATAACAGAGCACGCCCAATGGTCGTATCGACAGTGCGATTCACTCGAACCATCTCACCGTCGTCATTCGTCTCCGACATCGGCACGCGAACCTTGACTCGTGCCTGCAATTCGGCAGCGCCACTTTCAAACGCGCGACGCGCTTCGTCGATGCCCGACAGCAACATGCCCTCGCCTTTCGCATTAACGCGATCCCGGGTCATGTAGTAAAGGCCAAGTACAACGTCCTGCGACGGCACGATGATTGGATCACCGTTCGCCGGCGACAGAATATTGTTCGACGACATCATCAATGCACGCGATTCAAGCTGCGCCTCGATTGACAGCGGCACGTGAACCGCCATCTGGTCACCGTCGAAGTCAGCATTGAACGCGGTACATACGAGCGGGTGCAGCTGAATCGCCTTGCCCTCGATGAGTACCGGCTCGAACGCCTGGATGCCAAGGCGATGCAGCGTGGGCGCACGATTCAGGAGAACCGGATGCTCGCGGATGACCTCTTCGAGAATATCCCAGACCTCGGCACCTTCGCGCTCGACGAGACGCTTGGCAGCCTTGATTGTGGTCGCCTCACCGCGCAGCTGAAGCTTCGAGAAGATGAATGGCTTGAACAACTCAAGTGCCATCTTCTTCGGCAGTCCACATTGGTGAAGCTTGAGCGTCGGGCCGACCACGATAACGGAACGGCCTGAGTAGTCGACACGCTTGCCGAGAAGATTCTGGCGAAAGCGACCCTGTTTGCCCTTGATCATGTCGGCCAGCGACTTCAACGGACGCTTGTTAGTTCCTGTGATGGCACGGCCACGGCGGCCATTGTCGAGCAATGCGTCAACCGACTCCTGCAACATTCGTTTTTCGTTGCGGACGATAATATCGGGCGCATTTAGCTCGAGCAGGCGGCGCAGGCGATTGTTGCGGTTGATTACACGGCGATACAGATCGTTCAGGTCTGACGTTGCGAAACGACCACCATCCAGCGGTACCAGCGGGCGCAGGTCCGGCGGCAAAACCGGCAGTACGGTCAGAACCATCCACTCGGGCTTGTTGCCCGATTCGATAAACGATTCAAGCAATTTCAGGCGCTTGGAAAGGCGCTTGATCTTGGTCTCCGAGCGTGTCGCATCGATGTCTTCACGCACACCGATGACTTCGCGATGCAAATCGATCGTCATCAGCATCTCGCGAACGGCTTCGGCGCCCATGCGAGCGTCGAATTCGTCACCATACTGCTCGAGTGCGTCGAGATACATTTCGTCTGTCAGCAGCTGGCCACGCTCGAGCTCGGTCAAACCGGGCTCGACGACAACGAATGCCTCGAAGTACAGCACGCGCTCGATTTCGCGCAGGGTCATGTCGAGCATCAGACCGATACGTGACGGCAGCGATTTCAGGAACCAGATATGTGCGACCGGGCTCGCAAGCTCGATATGCGCCATGCGCTCACGACGAACTTTCGTCTGCGTGACCTCAACACCACACTTTTCGCACACCACACCTCGATGTTTCAGGCGCTTGTACTTACCGCACAGGCACTCGTAATCCTTGATAGGGCCAAAAATTTTGGCGCAAAACAGGCCATCACGCTCCGGCTTGAACGTCCGGTAGTTGATCGTTTCCGGCTTTTTGACCTCACCGAAAGACCATGACCGCACCATATCCGGCGACGCAAGACCGATACGGATGGCGTCGAAGTCGTCAACCGGGTTCTGGTATTTGAAAAGCTTAAGCAGATCTTTCATGAGTCTGTCTCCAGCTCAATGTTGATGCCCAGGGAGCGAATTTCCTTGACCAGCACATTGAACGATTCCGGCATTCCTGCGTCCATTTCATGCTCACCGTCGACGATGTTTTTGTACATCTTGGTGCGGCCCTGCACGTCGTCCGACTTGACCGTCAGCATTTCCTGCAACGTATAGGCAGCGCCGTAGGCTTCGAGCGCCCAAACCTCCATTTCGCCGAAGCGCTGACCACCGAACTGCGCTTTACCACCCAGCGGTTGCTGCGTGACAAGGCTGTACGGCCCGGTCGAGCGTGCATGCATCTTGTCGTCGACAAGATGGTTGAGCTTCAGCATGTACATGTAACCAACCGTGATTTCCCGATCGAATTTGTCGCCGGTCCGTCCGTCGAACAATGTCGACTGTCCCGACTCATCAAGACCCGCGAGAGCGAGAAGCCCCTTTATCTCCGCTTCGGTGGCGCCGTCAAACACAGGCGTTGCCGTCGGTACACCATTGGTCAGGTTTTTGGCCAGCTCGGTGACCTCCTCGTCGCTCAGAGACTTGATGTCTTCCGTCTTGCCACCGGTTTTGTTGTACACCGAATCGAGGAAAGCTCTGAGCTTCGCCATCGACTCCTGCGCTTTCAGCATTTCGTCGATCTTCTTGCCGATGCCCTTGGCCGCCCAGCCGAGGTGTGTTTCGAGCACCTGGCCGACGTTCATTCGGGAAGGCACTCCCAGCGGATTAAGAACGATGTCGACCGGATTGCCATCTTCGAGGTATGGCATATCTTCGACCGGAACAATCATCGAGATAACACCCTTGTTGCCGTGCCGGCCGGCCATCTTGTCACCCGGCTGAATGCGACGCTTGACCGCCAGGTAAACCTTAACCATCTTGAGAACGCCAGGCGCCAGGTCGTCGCCTGCCGTAATCTTGGCCTTTTTCTCGTCGAAGCGGCGGTCGAACTCTTCGCGTTGTGCATTCAAACGCGCAAAGGCTTTTTCGAGCTTCTCGTTCGCGTCGTCGTTCTTCAGGCGAATGTCGATCCACTGCTCACGCGGCACCTCATCGAGGTAGACCTTCGTGATCTTCGAGCCAGACTTCAGCTGGTTCGGGCCGCCATGGGCCATCTTGCCGGTCAGCATCCGTTCCACACGCTCGTAGATATCTTCCTCGAGAATACGAAGAGTATCGTCAAAATCCTTGCGGACGCTCTCGAGCTCGGCCCTTTCGATCGCCAGTGCCCGATGGTCTTTCTCGACACCGTCCCGCGTAAATACGCGAACATCGATAACCGTGCCATCCATGCCCGGCGGCACGCGCAGCGAGGTGTCTTTAACATCCGACGCTTTCTCACCGAAGATAGCTCTCAGGAGTTTCTCTTCCGGCGTCAGCTGCGTTTCACCCTTCGGAGTGACCTTGCCGACCAGAATATCGCCAGCCTTCACTTCCGCGCCGATGAAAGCGATGCCCGATTCATCGAGCTTTGCCAATGCCGAGTCACCGACGTTTGGAATATCCGACGTAATGTCCTCAGGTCCCAGCTTGGTGTCGCGAGCTACGCATTGCAGTTCTTCAATGTGAATTGTTGTAAACCGATCTTCCTTGACGACGCGCTCCGAGATCAGGATCGAATCCTCAAAGTTATAGCCATTCCATGGCATGAACGCGACCAGCAAGTTCTGGCCAAGCGCAAGTTCACCCATGTCCGTCGACGGGCCATCGGCCAACACGTCGTTCGCAGCGATCGAGTCGCCTGCTGTCACGAGCGGCCGCTGATTAATACAGGTGTTCTGGTTTGAACGCGTGTATTTCGTCAGGTTGTAAATATCGACGCCCGGCTCCGCAACGCTGGTTTCGTCATCGTTAACACGAACGACGATACGGGATGCGTCCACAGAGTCGACCGTGCCGCCACGTCGCGCGATAACGGTTACGCCCGAGTCGATCGCTACGGTTCTCTCGATACCCGTACCGACAAGTGGCGCTTCTGCGCGCAACGTCGGCACAGCCTGACGCTGCATGTTCGAGCCCATGAGTGCACGGTTGGCATCGTCATGCTCGAGGAACGGAATCAGCGCCGCTGCGACCGATACGATCTGCCGCGGACTGACGTCCATGTAGTTAATGTCGGCCGGGGCTGACAGCGTAAACTCATTCTTGTGCCTGACTGACACGAGGTCCTCGACAAACTTGTTGTTCTTGTCGAGTTCCGCGTTCGCCTGCGCAATGACATACTGACTTTCCTCAATAGCGGATAAGTACTCGATTTCACTTGTGGCCTTGCTTTTCGTGACCTTGCGATACGGAGTCTCGAGGAAGCCGTATTCGTTGGTACGTGCATAGACGGCCAACGAATTGATCAGGCCGATGTTCGGCCCTTCAGGCGTCTCAATCGGACATACGCGGCCGTAGTGCGTCGGGTGGACGTCGCGGACCTCGAAGCCGGCACGTTCACGCGTAAGACCACCCGGCCCAAGTGCGGATACCCGACGCTTGTGCGTCACCTCCGACAGCGGATTGTTCTGGTCCATGAACTGCGACAGCTGGCTCGAGCCGAAGAATTCCTTGACGGCTGCAGCGACCGGCTTGGCATTGATCATTTCCTGCGGCATCAGCCCTTCTGTCTCGGCCTGCGTCAAACGCTCTTTGACTGCGCGCTCGACACGAACAAGACCGACACGGAACGCGTTTTCGGCCATTTCACCCACCGAGCGTACGCGACGGTTACCGAGGTGGTCGATGTCGTCAACCGTGCCGTAACCGTTGCGAATGTCGATCAGCGTCTGCAGGACATCGAGAATATCGTCCTTGTTCAGCACGCCGTCGCCCTCAGAGGTATCGCGCCCGACACGGCGATTGAATTTCATGCGTCCCACGCCCGAAAGATCGTAGCGATCCGGGTTGAAAAACAGGTTTTGAAACAGGTTTTCGGCGGCTTCCTTGGTAGGTGGCTCGCCAGGTCGCATCATGCGATAGATCTCGACCAGCGCTTCGAGGCGCGTTGTCGACGGATCAATATTGAGAGTGTTTGAAATGAACGGGCCACGATCAAGATCATTCACGTACAAGGTGCGAATGTGCTCGACGCCAGCTTCGATGAGCTGCGGGATAAGCTCTTCGGTCAGTTCCGCATTTGCGGCCGCCAGCAGTTCGCCAGTCTCGGTATCAACGATGTCGTGCGCGAGAATCTTTCCGATGAGGTACTCGATCGGCACCGTGAGCTTGTTGACCGTCGATTTTTCCATGTCGCGTACGTGCTTGGCCGTAATTCGACGACCGTCCTCGACAATCAGTTTGCGGCCGAGCTTGATATCGAAAGACGCCGTTTCGCCACGCAGGCGCTCCGGCACGAGACCCATCTTGATTTCTTTCTCGGAAAGGAAAAATTCGTTGGTTTCGAAGAACAAGTCGAGCATTTCTTCGTTTGTCATATCGAGCGCACGCAGAATAATCGTGACCGGCAATTTGCGGCGACGATCGATACGAGCGAAGACCGCGTCTTTGGGATCAAACTCGAAATCGAGCCACGAACCACGGTACGGAATGATCCGTGCGGAGAACAGCAGCTTGCCTGAGCTGTGCGTCTTGCCCTTGTCGTGGTCGAAGAAAACGCCGGGTGAGCGGTGCAATTGCGACACGATGACGCGCTCGGTACCGTTGATCACGAAAGTACCGTGATCGGTCATGAGCGGCATTTCACCGAGATAGACTTCCTGTTCGCGAATATCCTTGACTGGTTTCGGGGTCCCGCTGGCTTCCCTGTCGTAGATGACGAGCCGGACCATGACACGAATCGGTGCGGCATAGGTCAGGCCACGCATCTGACATTCCTTGACGTCGAATACCGGCTCGCCCAAGCGGTAGCTCACATACTCAAGCGCCGCGTTACCGGAATAGCTGACAATCGGAAATACCGACTGAAACGCGGCATGCAGACCTCTGTCAGCACGCTCTTCAACCGTCTTGTCGGTCTGCAGGAACTTCTTGTAAGAATTTACCTGGATTGACAACAGATACGGAACGTCAAGAATTGTCGGACGTTTGCCGAAACTCTTGCGGATGCGCTTTTTCTCTGTGAATGAATAAGCCATTCGAGAATACCCTCAATTAATTACAGACGCGTGCAGGCAGCCGGTCGCTTTGCGACCGGCTGCCTGCCCGACTTTTCCGACCCGAATCCGGCAATCCGGGTCTTTATGCATAAGCAAAGTGCTCAAGATCCGGAGCGACTTACTTGAGTTCGACGGTTGCGCCGGCTTCCTCAAGCTGCTTTTTGACTTCTTCCGCCTCGCCTTTGGCAACGCCTTCCTTGATCGTGGAAGGTGCGCCTTCGACTGTGTCCTTCGCTTCTTTCAAGCCAAGGCCCGTGATCGTGCGTACGGCCTTGATGACAGGAACCTTGTTGCCACCAAAACTCGTAAGAACTACGTCGAATTCGTCCTTCTCCACGGCAGCTTCTACTGCGTCACCACCAGCGGCACCAGCCGCTGCTACAGCTACCGGAGCCGCAGCGCTGACGCCCCACTCTTCCTCGAGCATCTTGACGAGTTCAACAACTTCCATTATTGGTTTGGCGCTCAATTCTTTGAGCAAATCTTCATTTGACAGTGCCATTTCGCTATTCCTCTAAATGTTTATTCCTGAGTCAGGAAATCCTTGTGTGATCCATTTCGAAACTCACGTTTCAGGCCGCTTCCTGTGAGCCACGCGCACTCATGGTGCGTGCGAGCATCGCGGAAGGTTCGACCAAAGTGCGTACCAGTGTGGACAACGGTGCCACTATCACGCCAAGCAGCATTGCGTGCGCCTGATCCAGCGTTGGCAATTCTGCCAACTTCTTGAGATCGGACGCCGGCAACAATTGCCCACCGGCTGATAGCGAGACTGCGCGCAGAGCGTCATGCTCTTTGGCAAAGTCCTTGATGACCCTGGCAGCAGCACCTGGATCGTCTTTTGCAAACGCGAGCAGAATCGGACCTTTAAGAGCATCTTGCATGCACTCGAAATCAGTCCCCGCAACGGCTCGACGTGCCAACGTGTTTTTTACAACACGCATGTACACGCCTGCGTTGCGCGCTTCTGCGCGCAACTCCGTCATTTCTGCAACAGAAAGCCCCCTGTATTCAGCCACGACGGCTGTTACAGAGTCCCCTGCAACCGCGCTTACCTCTTTGACAAGCGTTTTCTTGTCTTCGAGTCCCATTGCCATCTAATTCTCCTGGCCTTACGGTTACCTTTGTTACACATGGACGAAGCAAGCTTCGTCCCCCAATTTGGGAACACCCGTGTCCCCCTGTCGGATGGCAACCGTTGCCAGCAAAAGCCTGACTCAGGTTTCACCATCTGCGTAGGCATCATTAAGATCAGATATCACCCTGATCACCTACGGTCTTCGACGATCGCCGCCTCCCTGGCAGCTACCCGGAAACTCGCCCGCAGGTGAATTTCCGTATTAGAACCGGCGCTGTCCAAAACAGCCCCGAAAAATTCGCTGGGGGTGCAGATGCCATCAAGCGTCTACAGAGCCCCTGTCAACTGACACACCCGGCCCCATCGTGCTGGATACGACCAGCTTCTTGACGAACGAGCCCTTGGCTGACGCCGGCTTTGCCTTCTTGAGGTCAGCCAGCAACGCTTCAAGATTCTCCTTCAATGCCGGAACCTCAAAATCGGCGCGACCGATCGGGCAATGAATGATGCCGGCCTTGTCCGTTCGATAACGCACCTGACCAGACTTGGCGTTGACCACAGCTGCTGTGACGTCCGCCGTTACCGTGCCAACTTTCGGGTTCGGCATCAGGCCACGCGGACCCAGAATCTGGCCAAGCTGTCCGACAACGCGCATAGCGTCCGGCGTCGCGATGACAACGTCGAAATTGAGCTCGCCGCTCTTGACCGTCTCCGCGAGATCTTCAAACCCGACGATATCCGCACCGGCAGCCGTCGCCTTGTCGGCGTTCTCGCCCTGGGCAAAAACGGCAACCCGAACAGTTTTGCCCGTGCCGTTCGGAAGAACGGTCGAGCCGCGAACGACCTGATCGGATTTGCGCGGATCTACGCCGAGGTTAATCGATACATCGATACTCTCGGGAAACTTCGCCGTGGCAAATTCCTTGACCAGCGACAGTGCGTCATCGACGACGTACGCCCTCGCCGAATCGATTTTCTCGCGCGCAACCTTCCTGCGCTTGCTATCGGCGGCCATTACTTCACTCCCTCGACTGTTATTCCCATGCTTCGGGCCGTACCCGCGACAGTGCGGACCGCCGCGTCCATGTCAGCGGCGGTGAGATCCGGCATTTTGGTCGTTGCAATCTCTTCGAGCTGCTGACGATTCACATTGCCGACCTTTTCAGTGTTCGGCGTACCCGAACCCTTCTTGACGCCGGCGGCCTTGCACAACAGCACTGCGGCAGGCGGGGTCTTGGAAATGAACGTGAAGCTGCGATCGCTGTACACCGTAATAATCACGGGAATAGGCAAGCCCGGTTCAACACCCTGCGTGTCTGCGTTAAATGCTTTGCAGAATTCCATGATGTTGACGCCGTGTTGGCCCAACGCAGGGCCAACGGGCGGCGACGGATTCGCCTGGCCTGCCGGAACCTGCAGCTTGATATAACTAGCTACTTTCTTTGCCATCTTTTCTATCTCCCGAGTTCAGACGCCACGGCTTTCCCGTAGCTCCTCGTAAATTGTTGGAGCCCGCCATGCGGGCGATCCGATTTTTTCCTAACGCCGGTGTCGCCGGCCTGACTCTCATTTCGTTTCTGGCAATCACTGGCGCGAAGCGGCCGGTGCATTGCCAAAAAAATCCTTTAACCCTTTTCTACCTGACCGAAGTCCAACTCAACCGGAGTGGATCGACCCAAAATCTGTACCGCAACCTGCAGTCGCGACTTCTCATAATTGACCTGCTCAACCACTCCGCTGAAGTCGTTGAACGGTCCGTCGACTACGCGAACGACTTCTCCCGGTTCGAACAGCACTTTTGGCCGCGGCTTGTCGACGCCTTCCTTGACGCGTTGCAGAATATTGTCCGCTTCCTTTTCTGTGATCGGCGCCGGTCGGTCACTGGATCCACCAATGAACCCGAGCACTTTCGGCACCTCTTTGACGAGGTGCCATGTCTCATCATCCATTTCCATCTGCACGAGTACGTAGCCCGGAAAGAACTTACGCTCACTCCGCCGCTTTTGACCTTCCCGCATTTCGACCACTTCCTCGGTCGGTACCAGAATTTCGCCAAACTTGTCCTCAAGCCCCATGCGCTCAATGCGCTCTTCAAGCGCGCTCTTGACGCGATGCTCGAAGTTCGAATAGGCGTGAACGATGTACCACCGTAAGGCCACTGACGTATTCTCCGTTGTATCCGATTTCACTTAGCCGACCAGCCTCCGGGTCAGCCATAACAGCCCGGAGTCCAAGGCCCAGAAAAACACGGCCATGATGATCGTAAATACGAACACGGCAATTGCCGTTTGCGTCGTCTCCTGCCGCGTCGGCCATACAACCTTGCGAATCTCAACACGCGATCCCTGGACGAAATGCCGAAGCCGGTGGCCCTGCGCACTGGTCATCGCAACCGCAATGCCAACGCCAGTGCCACCGAGAACCATCAGCACCCTGAGCGGCAAGGCGAGATCGTTCTCGAAAAAGTAGAAGCCGTAAAGGCCGCCCACGAGCAACCCTGTCGCTAGCAGTAGCTTGATGATGTCGAGGACGCCGCTTTGGCTTGTTTCAGTTTGTGTGTTCATTTCGTTTCTATAGGCCGATTGGCAGGCCAGGAGGGAATCGAACCCCCAACCTGCGGTTTTGGAGACCGCCGCTCTGCCAATTGAGCTACTGGCCTAGTATTACCTACCTCCGAAGTCGCCCGCACGGCGGGCTCTTACGACGTTTCTTGCTATTCAATAACCTTTGCTACCACGCCGGCGCCGACGGTACGGCCACCCTCGCGAA
>CAYLTW010000066.1:0-15810 GCA_964386735.1 uncultured Woeseiaceae bacterium | reverse complement strand
GCCATGTGGCAGCTCGTCGGGTTTCACCTTGTATGGTCCGGTATGCAGGGACGCGGCAGGGCACTCGGTTGTGGCAAAGTTAAATTTTTCGGGCAGGTTCTGCCTACTGCGAAACTCGTGACCTATCAGATCGACATCAAGCGCGTCATTTCGCGCAAACTCGTTATGGCGATCGCGGACGCGTCGATGTCCGTAGACGGCCGCGAGATATATTCAGCCGAAGACTTACGCGTCGGCTTGTTCTCTTCAACTGACGGTTTCTAGGGACTCACCATGCGTCGAGTAGTCATCACCGGGATCGGTGTCGTTTCCTGTCTTGGTAACAGCAAGGAAGATGTCCTCGATTCATTGCGCAATGGTCGCTCAGGCATTGTTGCGAACGAGACGTTCAGGGAAATGGGTCTCAGGAGCAATGTGTCGGGAAGCGTCGACATCGACATCAAGGATCACATCGACCGAAAAATACGACGCTTTATGGGTGATGCGGCCGCTTACGCCTACATCGCCATGCGACAATCGATAGACGATGCGGGGCTTGAGGACGCCGACGTATCCAACGAGCGCA
The DNA here is from genome assembly GCA_964386735.1 of uncultured Woeseiaceae bacterium. Taxonomy (GTDB): domain Bacteria; phylum Pseudomonadota; class Gammaproteobacteria; order Steroidobacterales; family Woeseiaceae; genus UBA1847. Next base: position 15,245 of record CAYLTW010000066.1, on the reverse strand, counting down.
GCGGTCTCATAGCATCATCCGGCGGCGCATCGAGCGAACATATCATTTTCAGCGCGGACACCTTGAGAAATCGTGGCATCCGTAAGGTCGGTCCGTACATGGTGCCGCGCTCAATGAGCAGCTCGGTCTCGGCCTGTCTTGCAACGCCATTCAAAATCAGGGGCGTCAACTATTCGATTACGTCAGCCTGTGCCACAAGCGCTCATTGTATCGGCGCAGCGGCCGAGCAAATTCAACTCGACAAACAGGATGTTGTTTTCGCCGGTGGTGCCGAGGAAGAGCACTGGAATCTGTCATGCATGTTCGATGCGATGGGCGCGCTGTCGAGCGCTTTCAACGACGACCCAACCCGCGCGTCGCGGCCGTATGACATCAGTCGCGACGGTTTCGTCAGCGCGTCTGGCGCGGGAATGGTTGTTGTTGAGGAATACGAACACGCGAAAGCGCGGGGCGCGAAAATCTATGCCGAACTTGTCGGCTACGGCGCAACATCCGACGGGCATGACATGGTGGCACCGTCCGGCGAGGGCGCGCAACGCTGCATGGAATTGGCAAGATCGACGTGCGATGGACGGATCGACTACATTAATACCCATGGAACGAGCACACCGGTTGGTGACGTCAAAGAGCTCGAAGCGATACGCGCGGTATTTGGCGATGACCAGCCGTACTTCGGCTCGTCGAAGTCAATGTGTGGCCACTCGCTTGGTGCGACCGGCGCTCAGGAAGCGATTCACTGCCTGCTGATGCTTGAAAACGACTTCATTGCTCCGTCGATTAATGTCGAAGACCCGGATCCCGAGGTCGAGGGCATGCCGCTGGTCACGAAGACGATCGACAATGCCGGCATCAAAACGGCAATGAGTAACAGCTTTGGTTTTGGCGGCACCAACTCGACGCTGGTATTCCAGAAGCATTGATTCGATAATCCGGCTCAATGAGCCTGACAACAATCAGCGAAACAAACTGCTTCGGTGGCCGTATCGGCTACTACCGTCACGCTTCCGATGTAAATCATTGCGACATGCAGTTTTCGGTTTTCGTGCCGCCTCAGGCTGCCACGGGCAGGGTTCCTGTCGTCACCTTTCTTTCCGGGCTTACCTGCAGCGAAGAAAATTTCATGGTCAAGAGCGGCGCCCAGCGCGTTGCCGCAAAGCTTGGTGTGATGCTCGTCTCGCCGGACACAAGTCCGCGCGGGAACGCGGTTCCCGATGATCCCGACGAGGATTACGACTTCGGGATTGCAGCCGGCTTTTACCTCAATGCAACGCAAGAGCCCTGGTCGCGGCACTACCATATGTACGATTATGTGACGACCGAGTTGCTGGATGCCGTGTTCGACAATTTCCCGGGCGATCGCGACCGGCACGGATTGACCGGGCACTCAATGGGTGGCCACGGGGCGTTGACCATCGGCCTTCGAAATCCGGAATTGTTCAGGTCATTGTCAGCCTTTGCGCCGATTTGCACTACCTTGCATTCGCCCTGGGGGCAAAAGGCGCTTGGCTACTATCTTGGTGACGACACGTCGAACTGGCATCAATATGATGCATGCGAGGTTGCCAAGAGTGTCGCAGATTCTTCGCGCTGGCCGAAGATCCTGATTGACCAGGGCGGCGCGGATGATTATCTCGAGGAACAACTTAAGCCCGAGCTGTTTGTAGCGGCATGCGAAGAAAGCGGTTTGTCGCTCGATCTTCGTATTCACGATGGCTACGACCATAGTTACTACTTCATATCGACGTTCATCGAGGAACACCTGAAGTTTCACGCCGAGCAGCTATGCTGGAATGGCTGATACTCGGCGGAGCAATGTTGGCGACAGGTTGCGTCGCGGGCACGTTGGCCGGCTTGTTCGGCATTGGCGGTGGGATTGTCATTGTCCCGGTACTTGAGTCAACACTTGGGATCCTCGGTGTGGACCCATCAATTCGCATGCACGTCGCAGTAGCTACTTCGCTGGCGACGATCATTCCGACATCGATCTCGTCCGCCAATGCGCATCACAAGCGCCAGGCGGTCGATTTCGAAATCGTAAGGCGCTGGGCGTTATGGGTGCTCATCGGATCCGCGGCTGGCGCCTATATCGCATCACGGCTGCACAGCAACGTACTCGCGATCATATTCGCGACCCTGGCATTGCTGGTTGCGCTGAAAATGTTGCTGGCGCCGAAAACACGAAATCTGACAAACCAGGTCCCGCGAGGCCTCTGGGTGCCGGCGATTCCAATTACGATAGGCGGACTTTCCAGCATGATGGGCATTGGTGGCGGCACGTTTTCGGTGATGACGCTGACGCTATTCGGCGAGCCAATACACAAGGCTGTAGGAACAGCAGCGCTATTCGGTCTCGCTATTAGCCTGCCGGGCACACTCGGTTTCGTCGTGACAGGTCTGGGCGACAGTCGCCTTCCACCTGCATCTCTGGGCTACGTCAGCCTCATCGGGTTCGCGCTGATCGCGCCGGCGACCGTGTTATTTGCGCCGCTGGGCGCCAGGATCGCGCACTCGTTTTCGGGGAGAAAGCTCAGCATGCTGTTTGGGGCTTTCCTGATTATTGCGTCATTGCGGTTGTATTACCGGGCGCTGTACTGAGCTCTGCGAGGAATTCTTTTGTTCGCCTGCGCTGCGTGTCCTGTTCGTCTTGCCACCGCTGCATTGCTGCCTGAATGCGATCGTCTGAACCGAATTTTCTGAACTGTGCTAACGAAACCGATTGTTGCCAGATCAGACTGGTTAGTACGGACTCGGAGAACACGCTCGCCAGGGCAACAGCTATCGCGTCTTCGGTTTCGCCTCGCATGGCCAGTAGGTTCATCTGCATACGCGGCTCATCAAACGGGTTTCGCCCAATCCGTGCTGCCACACGTTGCAGTTTTTCGATGCGGCGCAGCAGTTCGTCTTGCGGCAATGTGCCGTACCACGCATCAATAGCCACGAACTGGGCGACACGGTACTTGGTAGGCACAAAGACCGCATCGATATCGAGTATTCCCGGCGCCACATCCTCGAGCCAGGCGCTTTCTTCGGCGACGGTACCGTTTCTCGCGGCAACACGCAGCAGGTGCTGGACCGCGCCGCCGAATGCGAACTGACGGTCATCGATATCGTCTTCAATAGCACGTCGCGCGCTCGCGATACTTGCCGCTTCGTTACCGGTTGCGATGGCTCGTATCATCTCGATCCGGTAAGCGATTCCGCTCGTCGGCGCAATCGCGAAGACCTGATCGCGGAAGTCGTCACCTTCCTCAACAAGACCCAGCTGATAAAGGAATCCGGCAACAGAGCCGGGAATCTCATAATCTCGTGGATCGACGGAAATGGCTTGCAGCATCTGCTGAATGTAGGCGACGCCGTCGCCGGATTGACGGTGAATTTCGGCCAGCAGGATATAGGCGTTCGGTTGCCGCGGCTCTATTTCAAGCGCCTTGTCGAGCGATTCACGTGCTTTCCGTGTATTCCCAAGGTCCGAATACAATAGGCCCAACTCATAATGAATCTGTGCATTGAACGGGTCATGTTGCAGCGCCTCGAGGTTAATCTCCAGCGCCCTGTCAAGTTGCCCCATGCTTCGAAGCAAGCGTCCCAGCAATGCGCGAATCCTGTGGTCCGAGGGGTTGTCCGCGACAAGTTGCTCGAGCTCTTCAATGGTATCGACTGCGTGTTCGGAATCGCGTCCCATTGACAGGCCTACCGTTCGCACAATCAGGCGAAGCGCTGCGGCGCTTGGGTCAGCAGGGCGTACAGCAAGGACCTGATCGGCCATTGCCAGGATTTGTGCGCTTGCCTCTTTCTCGTCAATCAAACCGGTTTCGAACTGATGCACGAAGTTGTTGGCGAGTTCCGTCTTTGCATCGAGATAACCCGGATCGATTGCCAGCGCCCCCTTGAGCAGATATTCGGATGCTTGCAACCCTCGAAACGAAAACGTCGCTCTTTCGCCCAGGGCCTGCAGGTAAAGATCGTAGGCATCGGTCTGCTGGGTTCCGGCGCCGGGAGTGTCGCTACTTTCGCCGGCGCCAAAAATCGATGCGGATAACTCTTCTCCAACTTTTTTCGCAATCTCGTCCTGAATGGCGAAAATATCATCGATAATCCGATCGAAGGTTGATGACCACACATGAAAACCGTCATCGGCGCGAATAAGTTGCGCCGTGATACGGACTCGATTTCCGACGCGCTGCACACTGCCCTCCAGAATATGAGCTACGTGGAGCGCTTCCGCGATCTCGCGGACGTTCTGGTTTCGTCCCTTGAACGCGAAGCTGGAGGTCCGCGCTGCGACCTGGAGATTCGGAATCTGCGTCAGCATGTGCAGGAGTGTCTCGGTTAGGCCATCAGAAAAATACTCGTTGTCCTTGTCGTCGCTCATGTTGACGAACGGCAACACGGCAATCGAAGCGCTACTGATCGCGGCAGAACTTTCCGGCTTGCCAATAAGTGACGGTCGGGCGCCCAGGACCGCGACAATGACAACAAGGAGTAAGACGATCGTAATTGCGAGGTAGTCAAATATCCTGTTGCCGGTTCGCGTAATGGCTCGAGCGGCAATGTCCGACTCTCTCTTGATACCGTCCGCCGTCAATTGGTATATCCAGGAGAGAGCCACGGTCGGAACGAATCCGAGCGCAAACACGAGAATGATTGTCCGCGACGCCCATGCCGGCGCGCCCAGCGTCGGCAATACTGTTGTCAATACCTCGGTTAGCAGCCAGCCTACGACCAGGTACGCGGCGGTAACGCGGAAAACGTTACGACGTTGCAGTTCAATAAACAGGGACATGGCAAGATTTCATTAATTTCGAGCCCGGACAGGTTACACCAATACGCGAACCCGCTTTTCCGTATAATTGCCGTTCCGGATTGTTTCTTGAAGCGTTTTATGAGTGACTCGCTGATGCCCGGCGATGGGTCAGATGCGTACTTCCGCAATTTGCTGGAGTCTGCCCCGGATGCCATGGTGATCGTCGATGCGGCGGGCAAGATTGCCATCGTCAATGTTCAGGCGGAGCGCATGTTCGGCTACGGTCGAGAGGAAATGCTGGGAGAAACCATCGAGTTTCTGTTGCCCAAAAGGCTGCGCCACGGGCACGTTTCGCACCGTACTTCGTTTGTGAACCAGCCGGTTCTTCGACCCATGGGCGGCGGGCTGGACCTTGTCGGGCGCCGCAAAGACGGCAGCGAATTTCCGGTCGAAATCAGTCTCAGTCCCGTCGATGCCGCGAACGGTCGGTTCGTTTCCAGCGTGATTCGCGATGTCACAAAACGCAAGCGCATGGAACAGGAAATTATAGCTGCGCGACAGACTGCGGAACGAGCGAGAAAGGCCAACAGCGCGTTTCTTGCTGCGGCGAGCCATGACCTCCGGCAACCCGTGCAAGCTCTGAGTTTGCTCAATGGGGCGTTACGGAGAACGGTCAAGGACGAGCGAGCCCTGGAAATGATCGAAAGCCAGCAGCATTCGCTCACGGCGATGACAAACTTGTTGAACTCGCTGCTCGACATCAGCCGGCTGGAGGCTGGCGCCGTAACCCCGGCGTTCGAGGAGTTTCCAATCCAGCGCCTGATGGATCGCTTGTCAGCGGAGTTCAGTCGCCAGGCGCAGCAAAAGGGATTGGATTTCAAGGCCGTGAGCTGTGGCGCCATGGTTCGAAGCGACCCGAATCTGCTAGCCGAGATTCTTCAAAACCTGGTATCGAACGCCATTTGTTACACGGACAAGGGAGGAATTGAATTAGCTTGCGAGGAAGTGGCCGGGGAATGTCGTCTGCGCGTAGCCGATACCGGCATCGGTATCGAGGCGGACCAGTTAGAGGAGATTTTCAGGGAGTTTTACCAGTGCAAGTCGCCGGGTTCGACAAGCGAGGGTTTCGGCCTCGGTCTTGCCATCGTAAGGCGCCTCACCCAGTTGCTCGAACATCGAATCGAAGTACGTTCCGATCCTGGCAATGGCTCTGAATTCTCGGTCATCGTCCCGACCGTTGCGGCCATCGCCGGGACCCGCGGTGGAAACCACTCCGCTCAGGGGACCACTCGTGCGGGCGATTCCGTCGCCGACGAGGCGGGTATTGGCGGCGCCGAATCCGGCAAAGCGGCCGGCCTTGTCGTGCTCATCGAGGACGATGTCAACGTTGCCGACGCATGGGGATTATTGCTGGAGGTTGAAGGTTTTCGTGTGGCCACGGCCGCGTCGGCGTCGGAAGCCCGCGCGCTCATCAAACACCTGGATATGTTGCCGTCGTTAATAATCTCGGACTTTCACTTGCTGGATGGATCGACCGGCGTCGAAGCAGTTGGCCACATTCGTGATTATTACAACGAAGATATACCGGCATTTATCGTCAGCGGCGACACTTCCAAAGTCGTCACGGAAGCTCGACTGCTCGATAACTGTACGCTGATGAACAAACCGGTCGACACGGCCCGATTGCTGGCCGCCGCGAGAATCGCCACGCGTACTGGCCTGGTGCCGGCAGACTAGTACGAGGCCCCGGCCTGCGACCACGACGTGGCTGCGAATGGGTGGCTCCTCATCGAAATGGCTCGCTGCGCTGCGCTTTATTTCCGATGAAGAGTCCCCCCATCCGCAGCCAACAAAGTCGAGAATCGCGGGCCGGGGCCAGCTACGCTAGCCAGCTGGCGGCGGAGTGCGACAGGGCGACGCCGACGATGTAAGCGAATACCGCAACCGCGGCCGCGAACGCGATCAGCCTGATCTGCATCGTTGCTCCGCGCCTGATCGCAATCGTCCCCAGCAGGATATAGACAATCAGCCCGGCGAATTTGGCGATCAGCCAGTTTTGCGTGAACGGATTCAGCGACAGCATGTACAGCATCGCGATGCCGGACAGCAGGAACAGCGTATCGATAATGTGCGGCGCTATGCGCGTCGCTTTTCGGTGCAGTAGCTCAGAGGACATCATCATCCAGTAGCCACGCAAAATGAAGCCGCAAATGGTCGCTGCGGCACAGATAAGGTGAACTGTTTTCAGGAGGAGGTACATGTCGGCTATTCGCTGTCCAAAATGTGCGCCGCCGGTAAAGGCACGCTGTAGGTGAAGCTACTTATAGTTTTTGCGCGCAGCTTTGGCAATGTTCCGTTTCTCGTCAACAACAACAGACGTGTCGATTCATGGCCAATACAACCGGTTTTCTCTGTGTGCCTGCCGCCCTGATGGCCGGACTTACCTTGCTACCGCTGGGCGTGCTTGCCGAGGAAAGCCAGGACCTGGCCTCGGCCATGAAAGCGGGTACGGCAAACGCCTCCATGCGCTATCGCTACGAGTTCGTGGACCAGGACAACGCATCGCTTGATAACCAGAAAGCGAACGCCTCAACGGCTCGATTGCGCCTGAGTTACAGGTCCGGCGAAATTCAAGGATGGTCCCTTTTTGGCGAATTCGAGTATATCGGTCACTGGTTGGTCACGGATTTCAACGCCGGGGGTGGCACGACGCCGGACAAACAGGGTGTATATCCGGTTGTGGCCGATCCCAAGGGCGCTGAAATCAACCAGGTCTACCTCGATTACAGTGCGTCCGATGACTGGAAGCTCCGACTGGGCCGCCAGCGTATCAACCTGGACAACGAGCGTTTCGTCGGCGGTGTCGGCTGGCGACAGAACGAGCAAACCTTTGACGGATTGACGCTGTTTTTGAATTCGATTCCGAAAACAGCATTGTCGTACAGCTACATCAATCGCGTGCGCCGCATTTTTGGTGAAAGCTCACCCGTGGGCACGGACAGGGCTGATGTCCACTTGTTGAATGCCAAGGTCAATATCGACGACAACTGGTCGCTGGTGCCGTACGTCTACTACCTCGACTACAAGAATCCCGGCAGAGCCGCGAACTCGTCGGCGACCGTGGGCGCACGGTTTTCCGGCAGCATCCCGGCCGGTGAGGGCAAACTTGCCATCATCACGGAGTTCGCGCGACAGTCAGACGTTGCCGGCAATCCGAATAGCTATAATGCCAACTACGTGTACGCCGACCTTGCCTGGGTCCTGTCTAACGGACTGTCACTGGGATTGGCGATTGAAAGTCTCGGCAGTGACAACGGACAGTTTTCGTTCCGCACGCCAATTGCGACTTTGCACGCTTTCCAGGGCTGGGCCGACAGGTTTCTCTTAACACCGGCGGCCGGCATTAACGATGTCTACGCGACGGTCAAATTCAAGGCTGCCGGCTGGAACCTCAAGGGTGTTTATCATGACTTTTCGGCTGAATCCGGCGGTGGAAGTTACGGTAGCGAACTCGATTTTGCTGCAGCGCACAAGATGACCGACAACTACAGTATTTTGCTCAAGGCGGCGTTTTTCCAGAGCGATTCTGCGGCGTTCGACGACACGACCAAGCTCTGGTTGATGTTTACGGCTGCGTACTAACCCTTCGCCCGCATGGCGGGCTCCTACGGCGGGTAAATCAGGCGGCCTCGTAACCCTCCATCTCTACCGGCGTTTGAAACCAGTCGGGCTTGACGATCAGAAGATCGCAAGGCAGGAATTCCATCGTGCGTTCGGCCGTCGCACCGATGAACAAACGTTTCCACCGATTTCGCGCCACCGCGCCCATGACAACGACCGAGGCATTCAGTTTCTCGGCAAGCATCGGAAGCTCCTCATGCGTCAGTCCGGCGACGAGGTGCGCCTTGTCATTGTCGATACCGTGAAACGACGTAATTTCGCCAAAGCGCTTCTGGTGGTCTTCGTGCATCTGCTGTTCGATCTCATCAAACGGCAGCGATACGGGTATGTAGGCATTCGCCGTGGCGGTCGCAATCGCTATCCGTGGGTCGTAGGAGTGAAAGGCGTGGACCTGGCCAGCAACGCAATCGGCCAGTACCCTGGTGATCAGCAGAATCTCATCGTCGAGTGCTGCTGGCTTGTCATGCTCGTGCATGGGGTCGATCGCGGCAATGAATACCGGGGTGGCGGCGAAATCACCAGGCTTGACCAGCCAAAGCGGTATCGGGCAAGTGCGAATCAGGTTCCAGTCGGTATTCGCCAGCAACGCCCTGGAGACAACCGAATGATGGTGCGTATCCTTGACAACGAGGTCCGCGCCACTCTCGACTGCATGACGAACAATTCCTTCATACAGAGGGTGATCCCAGACAGCCAGGGTCGTGACGGCGATGCCATCGTTACGCAGCGGTTCAGCCAGCTCCTCCAGGTGACTTAACTGGCTGCTGATTATGTCATCGCGGGCTTTTTTGAGCGATGGCGAGTCGAACAAACGATCGCCGCTCAAATATTCGTTGTAGTAACAAACCAGCAACTCGAGTTCTGCGCCGGTGCTTTTGGCAAGCCAGATTGCACGCCTCATCGCCGGCTGTTCTTGAGCCGTCGGGTCGACTACGACGAGGATTTTCGAGATATCCTGCATGATTTCTCCTGGCGAATGTCCAACCGGGTTGCCAGCCCTCCTGTTGAATGTAGGCTTGGGCGGGCAAGTTTTCCATAAGTCCTGATCCCTAGCGTGTCTCGGAATTTACCTACTCTTCCGTAGGTGGATTTACTGATTATGTGAACGGCGAAACTAGGATTAGATGGTCGACGTCTTACGGGAGAAGGAGTGACCAATGCCGGTGGAGACCTATGCGGAGCTGCGGCTGAAACTTGAGGAAAAGAAGCGGGAACTCGACGCTCGCCTCAGGCGAATAACCGCAAATTTGCGTCGTGGCTACGAGGCCGACTCAAAGGAACGCGCGAAGCAAATGGAGGATAACGACGTCGTCGATGCGCTGGGCAACGAAGCCCGGGCGGAGGTAGCGAAGATTTCCGCCGCGTTGCGGAGAATGGATCAGGGAGCATTCGGTAGCTGCATGGGCTGCGGAGCGAAAATCGACGTGGCGAGGCTCGCCGCCTATCCCTACGCCGAAGATTGTATTGATTGTGCCCGCTTTGACGAGTACCGGCGGGCTCACTAAGAGTATCAGCGTACCAGGTGCATTTTGACCAGATCTGCCAGCGAGCGAGCCTGCATTTTCTCCATGACACGAGCGCGGTGAATTTCAACGGTCCGTTGGCTAACGCCCAATTCATATGCGATGACCTTGTTGGGCTTGCCGGTAACGACGAGGCCGAATACCTCACGCTCACGATTCGTGAGTCGATCGACGCGCTCCGCGACCTTGGCATGTTCCTGCTGTTCTTCGCGGCGCTCATTGTCGGTTCTGAGCGCTTCGGTAATCCGATCAAGCAAGTCCTGGTCGCGAAAAGGCTTTTGAATAAAATCGACGGCCCCTTTTTGCATCGCCTCCACGGCCATCGGGACGTCGCCATGGCCGGTGATAAAGATGATGGGCAGCGTATTGTCGCGCTCGATTAGTTCCTGCTGCAGCTCAAGCCCACCCAGCCCTGGCATGCGAATATCGAGTACAAGGCAGCCAGGGCGCTGTTCTGTGATTTTCTCCAGGTACTCGTCGGCGGAGCCGAATATTTCGTGCGGGAGATTCACAGACTCCATCAATGCCTGCATCGCGAAGCGAATGGCAGGATCATCATCAACGATGAACACCGTTGGCTGTTTTTCTTCAGTTTTAATCATCGGCCTAGATTTGACCAGAAAGTGGCGGCTTTTGCGAACCCGGCGATTCGGAGAGGGGGCAGTGCCGGCTACAAGCGACTAATCAAGCCGTTTGGTGAAGCGCATCGCGGCTACCGTCATCGCGACCAACGTGAAAACAACCAGAAAAAGCAGGTCCGGCGTCATTTCACCGATTGGCGCCTCGCGCAACATTATGCCTCGTGTCAGGCGTATGAAATGCGTTGTCGGAAGCGCTTCGCCAATGTACTGGGCCGCAACGGGCATACCGTCGAACGGGAACATGAATCCCGACAACAGGATTGACGGCATCAGGAGGAATATCGTCAATTGCATCGCCTGGAACTGCGTGTGTGTCGCCGTGGAAATCAACAGGCCGAGCGCGAGATTCGCCGCGATAAACGCCGATCCGGCGATATAGAGGTCCACGACGCTGCCGCGAATGGGGACCTCGAACAGCAGTTGGCCGAATCCGACAATCACAGCGAGCTGCAACAGGCCGATGACAATATACGGCGCAACTTTGCCGATCATGAGTTCGGCCGAACTTAGGGGGGTGTTGATCAGCAGCTCCAGGTTGCCGCGCTCTCGCTCACGCACAATCGCAACGGCCGTGAACAACATCATCGTCATCATGAGTATGATCCCTATTAGCCCGGGAACGATGTTCACCGGAGTGCGTCGTTCCGGATTGTAGTAGGGTCGAATTTCAATCAGATCCTGCTTTTGAACAGGCTTTGGCGTGCTGTCGAATCTGATCGGCATCGATCGCAATTGATTCGCGACGCCGAGTATCGTCGGGTCGCTGCCATCGACGAGTACATGTACCGCAGCCCGGTTCTGGTCAGCGACACGGCGGTCGAAGTCGGGCGGAATATAAATGCCCAGCGATACCTCGCCCTTGCGCAGCAGGACTTCCAGTTCCTGAGCCGTGTCGACCGTTGCCACAATTCGCGCGACCTGGGTTTGCCCGAGATTGGCGAGAAACTCGCGCGACAAGTGTGTGCCGGACTGGTTTGCGACGGCTGTCTTCAGATTTCTGACATCATTGTTTATGGCATAGCCGAACAGCAGGATCTGCATAATCGGCAGCCCGAATACCATGCCGAATGTCAGCTTGTCCCGGCGCAGCTGGCGAACTTCCTTTTTTATGATGGCGAGCAGGCGCGAGATCGACTTCATGTTGCTTGCCCCGTCGGTTTCATTGTCACGGCTACAAACACATCTTCGAGCGTAGCGCGCACCATTCGGGCGTCGGCCTCAACGCCATGGTCGCGCAATGCGCCCTCGACAAGCTCCACCGGATCGACTATTGCTTGAGGAATCAGTACACGGAGCCGGACGCCCAGCTGCGTAACGCTTGCAACTTCCGGCATCGCTTGTATTGCGCCCTGCGCGGCATAAGGATCACTGGCGCTGACTTCCAGCGTGTGCATGCCGGTGCGGTCCTGCAGCTCTTGTGGCGTGCCGTCAGCTACTTTTACGCCGTGATCCAGAATCGCGAGGCGATGGCAGCGCTCAGCCTCGTCCATATAATGCGTCGATACCAGTATCGTCGTTCCAGCCTGGGCCAGACGGAACAGATTCGCCCAAAAATCGCGGCGACTTTGCGGATCGACTGCGCTTGTCGGCTCATCCAGCAGCAAGAGATCGGGGTGGTGCAGAACGGCAGCGGCGAGGGCAAGACGCTGCCGCTGCCCACCGCTCATTGTATCCGCAAGCTGGTTTCGCTGTTGCTCGAGATCGTATTTTTCGAGCAATTCATCGATGCGCGCAGCGCGACCAGCGGATGGGTAGGAATATATTTCGGCGATGAACTGCAGGTTCTCGAAAACCGTCATGTCGCCAAATAGCGAAAATTTTTGGGTCATGTAACCGATTTTCGGTTTGAGTTTCTTCGAATCGCCTGGCACGTCGATGCCCAGTACCTTTGCCGTGCCTTCGGTCGGTGTTAGCAATCCGCACAGCAGGCGAATAGTCGTGGATTTTCCGGAGCCATTGGGGCCCAGGAAGCCGTAAATCTGGCCCACCGGGACATTGAGGTCCAATGAACTGACGGCGCGAAGATTGCCGAAATGTTTGCTCAAGCCATGAGCTTCAATGGCAAATTCGCTGTTCATTCGGCACCGTCTAAAAGGAACTCAACCTCGACCGGTATGCCATCGGGCAGGCGCTGGCGCGATTCAACGATATCTACTTTGGCGATGAAGCTCAGGTGGCTTCGGTCTTTTTCGGTGAGCGCATAGTAAGGCGTAAAGACAGCTTCGCTGGCCACCCAGCGCACGCGCCCGTCGATCGGTTTATCCAGTCCATCGACGTAGATCCTGGCGCTGGTCCCGGCGTTGACTTTCACGCGCAGGACTTCGGGAACAAAAACGCGCGCGTACGGTTGTTCACCAGAAAGCATGACCATTACCGGCTGCCCCTGCGCCGGGCGCTCGCCAACTTCGAACAGACGGCTGTCCACGATTCCGTCCACAGGCGCTCGCAGCTCGTTGCGATCGAGATCAACCTTCAGGAAATCGCGACGGGCCTCGGCCTGCTTGACGTTTTGCTCCGCTTGCGCCAGTTCCTCGACAGTAGTTCCCGTAAGCATTTCTTCGAGCTGCAGGCGGAGAACGTCAAGGTTTGCCTGCGCCGCATCGAATGCGGCTTTGGCGCGATCCACTGCCTCAGGCGACGAAAGTTTTCTCTCATGAACCCGCTTTGCGCGCTGGAACTCGGCCGTGCGGAACTCCAGGTCCAGCACGGCGCCGTCAACATTCGCGCGCGCGGCGTTAATCTGTTCGGAGCGCGGGCCGCGTACGAGTTCGTCAAGTCGCGCTGCTACCTGCGCAAGTCGCGCTTCGGCCTCGGCGAGACGCGCCGTGGCCCGGTCGGAGTTTTGCCGCACGAGCAGTTGGCCCGTGCTAACCGTAGCGCCCTCCGGTACGGCAATCTCGACGATAGGCTCAGTGACTTCGGCGGTCAGTTCGATGCGGTCTGAGGCCAGCTCGCCGACTGCTCGATTGTCGATATCGGCAGGAGTGCATGCAAGCAACGAAGCAAGCGAGAACACGGCCAGAATCTGTTTGACATTATTCAAGTCCGCTCTCCTCGCCCGCGCCGATATAGACGAGGATCATGTCAATCTGTAGGTCAATCATTTTGTCGGTGTCGAGCGAGCGCTTCGCGAACAGTATTCTCCAGACAATCCCGAGCATCATGGGCGCCACAAATAACTGCGGGAATTCACTGATCGCAGTTTTGCGAAACTCGCCGCGTGCGACGCCTCGTTCGACGAAAGCCGCGATTGTCTCCAGTCCCCTGGACACGACGTTCTCCCAGTAATAGTCGACAAGGTCCGGATGCCGTGGCCCTTCCGATAACAGCAGCCGAATGACAACGGCAACGGGTGAGCCGGGCACCTGTTTCATGAACTCGGCCATCGGGCCGCGCATGAAGTCCTCCGATGTCAAACGGGTGTTCTCAACGACTTCGATCAGGGCGTCGACGCGGCGCATGACGACGCTGCGGATAACGGCCTTGAAAAGCTCTTCCTTGGTTCTGAAATAGAGATACATCAGCCCCTTGCTGATACCGGCGCGTTTCGCGACTTCCTCGACGCGGGTCGCGGCAAATCCCTTTTCCGCAAAGGCCTCGAACGCAGCGGCCGTGATTTCCTGCGGCCGGTCCTGCTTTCGACGCCGGTAACGGGGTTCTGGCATGACGGGAACCTTATTGACTCGTAGGTCAGTAAGTATAATTAATGACTAACAGGTCAGCAAGCCCTTTTTCGGCAATTCCGTCATAATTCGCAGCATGTTCAGCTACATCGACCCCACGGTCCGGGATCGCCTCGTCGCGCAGGGCAAATTGTTTCGAATCGATCCGGGCGGTCGCCGCCTGGCGGACGATGCCCCGACCGGAACCGGCCAGACCATCAGCTTGCTCGGTCCGATTCCGTTGCCGATTGATGTCGGTGGCCGGCGAATCGACACCCGCTGGTACGCGGCCGTGCGAAACACCGAGCTTGCGAAAATCCAGCAGCTGGCCGATGAACTGCGTGCGCAAAAAGCGCAGGATTCATTCGCGAGCCTGGCCTCATCGATGGCCGTGAACAGCGTACTGTTGGTAGGCGACCCGGAGCAATGGACAGAACCGCTGGTGCGCGTGCATTCGAGTTGCCTGACCGGCGACGTGTTCGGCTCCGAGCGATGCGAATGCGGGCCGCAGTTACACGCCTCGCTCAAGCGAATCGATGACGATAGCGACGGCGGCCTCGTGGTCTACATGTCGGGTCATGAAGGTCGCGGTATCGGTCTTTGGGCCAAGGCCGCAACGTATCTGCTGCAAGATTCGGGTGAAGATACCTACCAGGCGAACCGCTCACTCGGGCTGCCTGATGACAGTCGTGACTTCAGTGCTGCGGCGGCATTGCTGAAGTTTTTCGTCGGCGGCAAGCCGTTCCGCCTGATGACCAACAACCCGAAAAAAGTGAACGACCTGAGCGAGCTGGGTTTGTCCGGTATCACTCGGGTCAAACATGTCTGCGGTGTGACGGACAGCAATCGGCAATACCTGCACGCGAAGAAAAACTGGGGCCACGAACTCGACCCCGACGATCTGTAGGCGCGTGCCCGCC
The DNA here is from genome assembly GCA_964386735.1 of uncultured Woeseiaceae bacterium. Classification (GTDB taxonomy): domain Bacteria; phylum Pseudomonadota; class Gammaproteobacteria; order Steroidobacterales; family Woeseiaceae; genus UBA1847. Next base: position 74 of record CAYLTW010000066.1, on the reverse strand, counting down.
TCACGACCGGCCGGCGCAAAGGCCGAGAAGGCGGCACCCCTCATCGTCATGGCTCGCTGCGCTGCGCTTTACTT
>CAYLTW010000065.1:3452-15892 GCA_964386735.1 uncultured Woeseiaceae bacterium | reverse complement strand
CCTGCCAGCTGTGCTCAGTATCACGGAAAGCGGTACGGACTATCTATATTGGGTCATCTGCAGCCGCATCCTATAGCTCGAATCGTAGCATCGGAACGACTGACTTCGGGCGCTTAGGGGACATCGTGATTGATCCAATCTGACACTGGCTGTCAGATCAAGTACCGATTATCACACCTACCTGCACCCCGGCCTACCGAACTCATCGGGCAATACCGCTTCAATTCGCTCCATCACATCAAGCCGGTGTACGAAATCGTGAATGTAGTCGAGCTCGTCCGTCTCTATGACCAGCACATCGCTCATGTCGTAGCTCTCGATCCATTGCTCATATAATCGCTCCAGACGCTTCAGGTATGCCAGTGGCACGTCCCGCTCCATTTTGCGTCCGCGCAGGCGAATTCTCTGGCGCAGGGGGCGCATCGAGCAGCGCAGGTAAATCATCAAATCCGGCGGACGAATGGCATCAAGAATAGCGTGATAAAACCCCTGGTAGGTCTCCCAATCGCGCTTGTCGATCTTCCGCATCTGGTGCAGTGCAGTCGCGAAAATCTCGGCATCTTCGAAAATCGTACGATCGAGCGCGACCACGCCGGGCTGGCGATCAAGTTCCTGATGCAGACGGAACTTATTGCTTAAAAAGTACAGCTGCGACTGTAACGCCCAGCGCTTCATGTCCTTGTAAAAGTCCGAGAGGTAGGGATTTTCGTCGTTGGGTTCGTAAAACGGCATCACACCATAGGTATGTGCCAGGAATTCGACCAGTGTCGATTTGCCAGACCCCATATTGCCAGCGATTGCGATAGAGCGTTTCACAGCGGGCAAAGATACCGTATCCTCGTTTTCTGCGCAGCCGGGGGCACGATGTGGACAAACCAGCGCTACTCATTAGCGAAGAAGACATTCGAAAACGCGTCGCGGAACTCGCGGAACAAATCTCGTCCGACTACGCTGACAAGGGCGATCTTGTACTTATCGGTGTGCTCAAGGGCTCGTTCATTTTTCTTGCCGACCTGTCAAGACGGCTTACGATTCCGCGCACCATAGAATTCATCGCCGTCTCGAGCTATGGCCATGCGAGCGCGCACACGGGCGCGGTACGGCTGGTCATGGACGTTCGCGGTAATATCGAAAATCGCCACGTACTGATCGTCGAAGATATCGTTGACACGGGCCACACTCTCAAATACCTCATCGGCGTACTCGAGTCCCACCGGCCAGCCTCAATCAGGGCCTGCACCCTGCTCCACAAGGCCGAGGCCGCGGAAGTTGACGTCAGCATTGACTATGTCGGTTTCGGTATCGGCAACGAGTGGGTTGTGGGCTACGGACTGGATTTTGCGGAGCGCGATCGAACGTTGCCTTACATCGGCACCGTTACGCCTGACGATTGACGTCGGAACAATCGTTGACCTCAACTTCGATCGTGCAGTGCCCGATACCGTATTCCTTGTGCAGCAGGTTCTTGACGTCACGAACGACGCCTGTGGGATCCGGCAACTCGGCATTCAGGCAAACGTGCATTGTTAACATCAAGTCCTGTGGCGTTAGCCCCCAGACATGCACGTGATGAATGCTACCTACGCCTGGTACCGCCGTCGTTATCTTGTCCTGCATGTCGGCGACATCGAGCCATTCCGGTGCACCCTCCAGCAGAACGTGGCTGCTTCTCTTGACGAGCATCCAGGCACTTTTGAGGATCAGCATCGCAACCGCAACAGACAGTATTGGATCGATTGTCATCCAGCCCGTGTAAATGATAACGAGCGCTGCAACGATCGCCGCAACCGACCCCAGCAAATCGCCCGCGACATGCAAGGCAGCGCCTCTGATGTTCAGGTTTTCCCGGTCGCCCCCGTGCAGAATCGCGAATGCCACGATGTTCACGATCAGGCCGGCGGCGGCGACGACCAACATTGTCTGCCCCAGGACCTGTTCCGGTGACAGGAAGCGCCGCACGGCCTCAACAATAATCCAGCCAACGATCAGCAGCAGGCTCAGGCCATTCACGAAGGCAGCAAGTATCTGAAAGCGCTGGTAGCCAAAGGTCAGTTTCTTGTCGGCCGGTCGCTTGCTGACATGAAAAGCAACGGCGGCAAGCCCCAACGCCATTGTGTCGGTCAGCATGTGGCCCGCGTCCGCCAGCAATGCAAGCGACCCTGAAAGGATGCCACCGACAATCTCAACGATCATGAAGGTACCGGTCAATACCAGTGCAATCATGACGCGCCGCATGTTGCCGTCCTGTTTGTGGTCTGAACTCATTGCGAAGAACTAGTCCTGATGGGACTCCCGACTGAGGCGGTACATGAGTAAGGCAGCCCGCTTGATCGCGAGCGACATTGTGTCGAGTTCCAGACTCTCATTCGGCGTGTGCCCCCCATCGCCAAGGGCCCCCAGCCCGGCCAGCGCATCGGTGTACTGTGCGACGAAGGAAATGTCGGCGGCGCCGCGACGAGACGGATCCAGTGACGGCATCTCGCCACGCCCAAGGTCCTGGTTGATGTCGGACAACAGCAATTGCAGTCTTTGATTGCCGCTCGTTGGCGACATTGACGGGTAGCGATCCTCGAATTCTATGCTGGCGGTCGTATGCGGCAAATTACGGGCAACCACCTCGCGCATGGCCACACGCGCACGCTCGAGCTGGTCGTCGGAAATCGTGCGAATACCGCCGTGTACGACGAGTTGTCGCGGCACGATATTGGTCTTGCCGAACGTGGTTCCGCGATTTTGCTGCGCATCGTATTCAACGTCAGTACCGCCCTGGATCGTTCCGGCATTGAACGTCAGATACTCCTCGCCGCGAACTTCCTCGTAGAACTGGTTCAGGATTCGTGCCGCCTCGAATATCGCCCCTGCACCGGTCTTTTCACCGAATATGCCGGACGAATGCGCTTGTTTTCCTGTGACCTTCAGAGTCCAGCTCGATGAGCTGCGACGCGCGATTGTTGCCCAGTCGCCTTCGTCATCGGTGATCGCTGACTCGAAGCCCAACGCGATGTCGGCCCACTTGCCCGCCTCGATCAGGTTCCTGCGAGACACCGAAAGCGGCGCTCCTGACTTCTCCTCATCGCCCGTGTACGCGACAACGACCGAAAAATCGTCCAGGACACCGGCTTCCTTTAAGGCTTTCAGCGCGTAAACAATAACAACGTTACCGGATTTCATATCTTCGATTCCGGGTCCGCGACCAATGTTTCCCTCGCGTACAAAGCCCTGAAATGCGTCGTCGGCCTCGAAGACCGTATCGAGATGGCCGATCATCAGAAACTTCGGTCCGACCCCGGCTGCGCCACTTTCGTCACGGTTTTCGCGTCGACCGAACAGGTGACCCGCGCGATTGACCTCCGCCGGCATCTCGATCCATTCGGTGTCCAGACCAAGTTCATCAAGCTCGCGACGCATGACTGTGCCCACGTTACGGACGCCCTGGTGATTCATCGTACCGCTGCTGATATTGACTGTTTCCTCGAGCAACGCGATCGCACCATCGACGTTCGCGTCGATCCAGTCAGTCATGCGCTGTTCGGCGTTGTCCAGTTCTGCAGCGGGCGAACTCGTAAATACGAACATGGCCACCGCGGCCAGCGATTTGAACTTCAGGTATTCTGTTTTCATGCGTGTTCCTCGTCAAAATGGCGCGGTACCCGAATGTGCTCAACCATGTGTTGAATTCTTTCGGGTGGCGGCGCGGTCAGGTAGCTCACCGTGATTGCGACTGTGAAGTTCAGGCACATGCCGATAACGCCAATGCCCTCCGGCGAAATCCCGAACAGCCAGTTCCCGGCGACATTCTCGCCCCAGGGCGAGCCCGCCCATTTCAAAAAAAGTCCCTTGAAGAACTCGATATAGCCATAGGTGAACAACAAGCCGGTCAGCATCCCGGCAATCGCACCTTCCTTATTGATTCGCTTGAAGAAGATACCCAGCAGGATCACCGGAAACAACGATGCCGCCGCAAGGCCAAAAGCGAAAGCCACGACCTGTGCAACCCAGCCCGGGGGATCGAAACCCAGGTAACCGGCGATCAGGATTGCGAACGCTGCCGCGATCCGGCCGGCAAGCAGCTCACGTTCCTCGGATATATGCGGCATGACGATGCCCTTGATCAGGTCATGCGAGACCGCGGCGGAGATAACCAGCAACAATCCTGCCGCGGTCGATAACGCGGCGGCGATGCCACCTGCTGCGACCAGCGCGATAACCCAGTTGGGTAGTCCTGCAATCTCGGGATTCGCGAGAACTATAATGTCGCGATCGACGTTAAGCTCATTGCCCTCCCAGCCGTACGACCTGGCGCGCTCAGCGAACCCGGGATTCGTATCGTCGTAATACTGGATTCGGCCGTCGCCATTCTTGTCTTCGAATGACAGCAGGCCTGTTTGCTGCCAGGTCTCGACCCATTCGGGGCGATTTTCATACACCAGGTTGCCGTCGACTGAGCCTATTTCTCCGGGCTGCATTGTGTTGATCAGGTTGTACCTGGCCATTGAGCCAACGGCCGGCGCGGTAGTGTAAAGGATAGCAATGAACAGCAACGCATAGCCGGCCGACACTCGCGCATCGCGAACCCTCGGGACCGTGAAGAAACGAACGATGACATGCGGCAGGCCGGCGGTGCCCACCATGAGCGCCATCGTGATACAGAAGACATCGATCTTGCTCTTCGTCCCGGACGTGTACTGGTTGAAACCCAGTGACGTAACAATGTCATCGAGTTTATCGAGCAAGGCTGTGCCGCTGCCAACAACTTCGCTTCCAAACGCCAGCTGTGGAACCGGATTACCCGTCAACTGAATCGCGATAAAGATCGCCGGTACCGTGTACGCGAAAATCAGGACGCAATACTGCGCGACCTGCGTATAGGTGATGCCCTTCATGCCACCCAGCACCGCGTACGTAAATACAACACCCATACCAATGACAAGGCCAACTGTCACATCGACTTCAAGGAAGCGCGAAAATACGATGCCGACGCCGCGCATTTGACCGGCAACATAAGTGAACGATATGAAAATCAGGCAGATCACCGCCACAACGCGCGCGGTTCGGGAGTAATAGCGCTCGGCAATAAACTCCGGGACCGTGAATTTGCCGAACTTGCGCAGGTAAGGAGCAAGCAGCAGCGCAAGTAAGACATAGCCGCCTGTCCAGCCCATCAGGTAAACGGAGCCGTCATAACCTAAAAAAGCGATCAGACCTGCCATTGAGATAAACGATGCGGCGCTCATCCAGTCGGCCGCGGTCGCCATGCCATTGGCAATCGGCGAAACGCCTCTTCCGGCGATGTAAAAGTCACCGGTGCTGTGCGCCCGCGACCAGATCGCGATGCCGATGTAGAGAGTGAAACTCAGGCCAACGACGACGTAGGTGAGCTCTTGCAGGCTCATCGTCTAGTCCTCGTGCACGTCGAACTGCCGGTCAATGCGGTCCATGCGCCACGCGTAGAAAAAGATCAGCGCAACGAATACGTAAATAGACCCTTGTTGCGCAAACCAGAAACCGAGCTGGAAACCACCGATCCGGATGGCGTTTAACTGCTCTACAAATAAAATACCGAAGCCGTACGAGCATAAAAACCAGATCGCGAGACATGTCGCCACGAGGCGAAGATTTGCCCGCCAGTAGGCCGTACGATTGCTGCGATGCATTTAGATCCCCGGCGTAGGTCTTGTTGCAGGGCGTCAATGTAGCAAAAAGAAAGGCGGTTCCTTGCGGAACCGCCTTCGCTACCTACGTAGTGTACGTGGTACCTGACCCCCTGAATTCCCCGCCAAGTCGTACCTGAAGGTGTCTTTCATGTCGGCGCCGGCGCCTGAACGTAAAATTGTTGCTCAAAGGCGACGTCTCGACGAAACACAAGTTCTCAAAAATACCGCCTAATGTCAATCTTTTAGACACTTTCTACGTGTTTGACAGCATTATGGACGAAAACCGTGGCAAAAAAGATACAGACTGGCGCGAGCACTCTCTTTTGCTGCAAAATCAAGGTCTAAGCACCTGGTTGCCAATTCGAGCGCCGCCTGGCAGGCAATTTATTCACTCGGTGCCTTCGCGCGATTTCCGATTACAATGCGAGCTGGACAGCGCAGACCTGAAAGGCACCTTCCTTGAAAAACAGAATTGAATCAGCACCTTACCTTTTGATTGCTCTTGTTCTCCCGGCGCTGTCATTTGCCGACACGCTCATTCACAACGTGCGGGGCTACACGCCGACGCAAAGCGGCATCCACAGCTTCACGGCGCTGGTATTCAATGACGAAGGCAAAATTCTGGCTACGGGAACGGACGAACTAATCGGCAAGTACGCCAACGCGAGGGCCATCGATGCCGGCGGCAAGTTCATGCTCCCGGGACTGACCGATGCTCACGCGCATTTATACAACCTGGGATTTCTGGCCGGCAGCCTCAATCTCGTCGGTACGCCGAGCCTGAAGGCGGCCATCGGAAAAATTGAACGCTATGCCGATAGCAATCCTCGCGTCCCGTGGATACTGGGGCGCGGATGGAACCAGGTTCTATGGGCCGTTAAGGAATTTCCGAGGGCATCGGATATTGACCCGGTCGTCGATGACCGGCCCGTGTGGTTGCGACGTATTGATGGTCATGCCGGTTGGGCCAACACGAAGGCGCTCGCGATAGCAGGCATCGATGATGACACGGCGGACCCGATCGGCGGCCGGATCATCCGCGACAGTAACGGCAAGGCCACCGGTGTCCTGATTGATCAGGCAAAGGGTCTGATCGACATGCACGTCCCGGTACCCGGCAAAGACGGCATTCGCGATGCCTATTCCAGGGCCATCGACTCACTGGTCGCACAGGGTATGACCGGAATGCACGACGCGGGAATCAATATAACGGAAGCCGAAGTTCTGATGTCGATGGCCGACGACAACGAGCTCGACATGCGCATCTACGCGATGTTGAGCGACGCCGGCAAGAATCTCGATGCGATGGGCAAGCCGCTCAAGGGCTACGGCAATGACCGGCTGGACATCCGGACCGTCAAATTGTACTCGGACGGCGCGCTTGGCAGCCGCGGCGCGGCGATGATCGAGCCCTACTCCGATGATCCGGAAAACCGTGGCCTGCCGTTCAACACCCAGGACGAACTCAACAGCTTCGTGCAGAAAGCAAACGACATGGGTTTCCAGGTCGGTATCCATGCCATCGGCGACCTCGGCAACCGGATGGCGCTCGACGCTTTCGAAAAAGCGCAAGGCGGCAAAAGGTCGCCGCTGCGCAATCGCATCGAACATGCGCAGATCATTGCGCTTGAAGATATTCCGCGCTTCGCAGAACTCGGTGTCATCGCCGCCATGCAGCCTACTCACGCGACGAGCGATATGAATATGGCCGAGGATCGTATCGGTCCCGAGCGTATCCTGGGGGCCTACGCCTGGCGGCGTCTTCTCGACAGCGGTGCTGTTGTCGCGAGCGGCTCCGATTTTCCGGTGGAGAAGTCGAATCCGTTCCTTGGGTTGTATGCGGCCGTAACCCGTCAGGACAGTGCCGGCATGCCCGAAGGCGGTTGGTACCGGGACCAGGCATTGACCCGTGCCGAGGCACTCCGCTCATTCACACTCGATGCCGCCTACGCGGCTCACCAGGAAGATCGACTCGGCAGTCTTGAGGCTGGCAAATGGGCCGATTTTATTATTGTGGACCGCGACTTCTTTGAAATTCCTGCAGCGCAGATTGATGATATACGGGTGTTACAGACCTGGGTCGGCGGCCAGCGGGTGTATGACGTCTCGGAGTAGAAGATGATCGTTGAGCAAATATGGACAGGCAACGCCTATCGAAACTTCAATTACCTGATCGCGTGTGAGGAGACCGGCGACGCTCTGGCGATCGATCCGCTCGACTTCAGGCAGTGCCTGGCGGTCGCAAAGACCAGGGGTTGGACTATCAGCCAGATTCTCAACACGCACGAGCACGGGGATCACACGGGCGGCAACAAGGGCATGGTCAAGGCAACGGGCGCGAAGATCGTTGCTCACAAGAATGCGAAAGGCCGCATCAAGGACATGGATCGGGGCGTTGGCGCCGGCGACATCATTCGTGTCGGTGAATCCGTCGATCTGGAGTGCCTGGATACGCCCGGCCACACGATGACCCATATCTGCCTGCTGTCGAAAACAGACCAGCCTGGATTGTTCAGCGGCGACACGATGTTCAATGCAGGCGCGGGCAACTGCCATCTCGGCGGCCACCCGGAAGAATTATACGAGACCTTCGACCGACAGTTGTACACACTCACAGACAACACGCTTATTTATCCGGGGCATGACTACCTGATCAACAATCTCCAGTTTACGCTCGATCGCGAACCGGACAATGAAACGGCTCGACAAATGCTTGCCGACTACGGGAGTCAGGACCCCGGCGACGCTCTGGTCACAACCCTTGGCCAGGAACGAGAAATAAACACATTCTTCCGCCTGGACAGCCCGTCGCTCATCGCAAAACTGCAACAGGAATTCCCCGGGATAGGCGATGCACCGGATGAGCGTACCGTGTTCCTGAAGCTGCGCGAACTCAGAAATCACTGGTAGGCATGGCTGGGAACGCACGGACCGCCAGGCACATCGAATGTCAGGGAAGCCGAGCCTCTAACGCTAGCAGTCGCCCGTGGTCGGGTTCGGCTCGAGACGCGCACCAAAGCCAGAGTAATGCCCTGTACAGCGTCATCTGTTGTTCGAGTTTATCGCGCCAACGTTCGCCATCGCCATCAAGGTATTGGTCAAGGAAAAAACCAGCCTGGCTCCCTGACAATTCGTGATGCGCAACGACCGTTGCCAGATCGAAAAAGGGATCGTTGTCGCAGGCATACTCCCAGTCGAGAAGTCTCAGTTCAGGCGTTGCGATGATATTGGCCGCGACCAGGTCATTGTGGCAGCAACAAAGACTCTGTGGCGCGTGAAGTTTTTGCACCGTGTCCACACAGCGCTGCGTCATCGCGGATTTATTGGTATCGATTTTTTCGACGTAGCGCCTGGCCGCATCGATCGCATTGAACCTTCGGCCAGTCAGCGGCAACGAATGCACGCGACGCAATAGTTTCGCCAGCGCACCGAGGTTCTTCTTGTTATCGAGATCCGCCGCTTCCCAGACTTCGCCTTCAATGAATTCGGTCAGGTATAGGGTCTCGCTGGCATACAACACCCTATTCGCAAGCGCAGCATTTTCGGCAATGCGTTGAATGTTTCGCTCAGCCAGTCGATCATTGTAAGGCGCGACACGTGGCGCCGAATCAATCTTGAGTACCGCTTTACGAGCACCGGTGCTGACCAGCCAGGTTCGATTACTCAGCCCGCCACTCAGCTCACGCCAGGACGCATTTTCCCAACCGGGAATCAGTGCGAGTGCCGCTTGGGGCGATTCCGTCATTACGTTGCCGGCCGGGCAGGCATGGAACGTTTCCAGCCCAGGAAACCGAACGGAATCATGACCACGTATGCAACAAAGAGCAATGCCGTCAGTTCGAGCTCACGCGACCAGTAGATGAAAATCGAAGCAGCATCAATAACGAGCCAGTACCACCAGTTTTCCAGAATTTTTCGAGCAATCAGGAATGTTGCCCATATGGCGCCCCAGGTCGTCAGTGAATCGGCGTACGGAAATTCCGCGTCGGTATGATGTGTGAGGACGTAACCGCTCACACCGCTCATCACGACGACAGCAGCGATCGCAATTGCATGCCGGCGCACTGGCCAGGAGATCACTGCAAGATTGTCGTCACCGCTGCCCGCATGCTTCCACACACTCCAGCCGTAGGCGGCCATTGCGAAGTAGAACACATTGAGTGCCGACTCCATGTACAAGCGAGCATCAATGAACAAGTACGCAAATATGGCTGTACTGATGCCCGCAAATATCCAGCATCCGATATTCTGGCGAATCGCCAGTATCAGGTATGCGATCGCCGACGCGACGGCGACAGCTTCAAGCCCCCGCAAGCCGCGCAACTGCTCCAGGATTGCCGCCGGGAGTTCGGCCATCACTCGTTGTGCGTGATCGGATTGTTCAGAATGCGTATTGTGAACACGGCTTTGGGCAACTGTTCGAAGGTCGTCCCGATCTCCTTGTGCAGTGCCTGCATTACGATGTCGTACTCACCGAACAACTGGCTGCTCATCGCGTTCGTCCAGACCTCAATCTCGTCGTACTGATTGAGCCGGTCGATGACGTCCTTGATCGGTGGAATGTAATGCGCATCAAGCGGATAGAGACTAATATCGACTGCAACCTTCATGATCCAAACCTCTTTTCGAATGTAATACCGACCTGCCGCGGATCTCCGAGGCGCGTGTACAGTGTGGGTGGAAAATCGGGCGGCTCATTGCCAAAGAAAAACCCGCGAACCGCGTACTTCCTGTCGAACACATTTCTTAGCCACAGCTGCGCCGTCCAATTGTCGGCGGCGAAGCCAACGCGGGCGTTGACGAGTTCGTACGCCGATGATTTTTGATCGTGACTAACATCGAAATAGAACGCGTCCTTCGCCGAAACATCGACACGGGCGAACCAACCCGACACGTGTCGATAGCTTCCACCTGCGGCGAGTGTGTAATCGGGCGCATGCGCCTGAGCGCGACCGTCAAGATTGACCTGGGGCGTGCTGTAGCGATCGAATTTCGCATCGAGCAGCCCGATGGTCGCGTAGAACTCCCAATACTCGCCAGCAAGCCAGCGAATGTCGGCCTCGAAGCCGTTCGTGGTTCCCTTCGCGGCGTTGTCAGTGAAAAACACGAATGTCGTCGGATCTCCGGGAACAAGCTGGAATGACGTTCGTACCTGCTGATCGTTGCGCAGGCTGCGAAAAACGGACGCGTTCAGGCTCAACGATCCGTCCATCCACAGTGACTTGATCCCCGCCTCGATGTTCCAGAGCTCTTCTTGCCCAAACTCCCGCCGCCCGCCAGGAACGGTGCCCAGATTGAAACCTCCGGCCTTGTAGCCCCTGGACACGCCGACAAAACTGCTCAGGTTTTCGGAATGTTCGTGAGACAGCGTGATCTCTCCGCCAGCCATGGACTCTGACGGCGATGCGGCAAGGCCGTCCGTATCAGCATAGTCTGTGGTGCGACGTTCGACGCGCAATCCGACGCTCAATCGCGTCGCGGAGCTCAAAGCATGATCAAGCTGGCCGAACAAGGCAATGTTGGTCGCTTCGTAAGAGCTGCCAAGACGGTCGTCGAGGCTGTCAGCGAAATCATACAGCGGGTCGTAATATTCGCCCCGATTGATTGTTAGAAGATCGTCCTGCAGGCGCAGAACGTACAGACCAACGAGCCATTCGGTATCGGATTCCCCGCTTGATGCAAGTCGCAGTTCCTGGCTTAACGTTTGACGCGTGCGGTCGCTGATCGAAATGTAGTCGTAGAGGACCGGATCCCAGCTGTCGTTATTTCCCCAATCGGCGTCGAAACTGAAATTGATGTCAGAATCCGCGATCGCCGTTATCGATGTCAGTGACACACTGGATAGTCCTGACCACTCGATTTTCACCGATGCGCCAGCGCTTTCCTGTGCATCCTTGCCCGGCTTGTCCGAAAGCATCGTGTAGGAATTATCCAGCGAAAATGCGTCGTAGCCATCGTCGATATCGCTAAAGAACGCCGCAACACTGATGCTCAAGGACTCGGCAGGCTGGAAATGCAACCGGCCGCGAACGCTTGTTTCATCGCGCCCGTTGCTGTCCTCGCGATTCAAATAGCTGTTGCTGCGAAAGCCATTGCTCTTGTAGCGATGCGCACTGAGCCGAAACAAGGCACGCTCGTTTTTATCAAGCGACCCTGAAAACGCGATGCCCGCGGAAATCGTGTCATCACTGCCGGCGCTCAGCTGCAGTCGGCCGTTTCGCTCCGCGCTCGGCAGAGTACTTTGCATGTACACAAGCCCGCCGAGTGCGTTCGCGCCGTACCGACTGCCCTGCGGTCCGCGCAGCACTTCGATGCGATCCATATCGAACAACGTGGCAATTGTGCCGATGCCGCTGAAGTCAATATCGTCGATCAGGAATCCAATCGACGGATTGGGTGCGCCCTGGTATTGCTCAAGTTCGCCGACGCCGCGAATTTGAAAGTATCGAGCTCGATTGCCATCGCCGGACCAGTTCAGGTTCGGAATGACGTTGACGAGTTCCTCGAAGTGTTGTGTAGCGAGTTGCTCAATCTGTTCGCCGTTGAGTAGCGTGATGCTCGCCGGGATTTGCATGCTCGAACGGCCGCGGAAATCCGCGCTCACGACGATTTCCTCGATCGTTTCACCGCCATGGACCTGCGCCGACAGCAAGCCAAGCGACAAGACAGCAGAACGTCGCAAATCTATGATTTTATTCATGATTCCCTTCCTACGCCGGTACTATCCGGATCAGGTTCTAAGGGTTCTCGATACGAATCTCAGGTCCGGAGACCACCCCTGTGAGT
>CAYLTW010000065.1:0-3352 GCA_964386735.1 uncultured Woeseiaceae bacterium | reverse complement strand
CCGCCGAGCGCCTGCACCTCGCCATAGTAAGCGTCGACGAGCTTCGTCATATCGAGCGTTGCGTCAATTCGATCGGCCTCTGCGAGCGCGATACCGAGATCCTTGCGCATCCAGTCGACGGCAAATCCGAACTCAAATTCATTGTTAATCATCGTTTGCCAGCGATTCTCCATTTGCCAGGATTGCGCCGCACCTTTCGAAATGGCCGCAATGACTTTCGCCGGATCAAGATTCGCGCGCTTTGCGAAATGCAGCCCTTCCGCCAGCCCCTGCACAACGCCCGCGATACAAATCTGGTTCACCATCTTGGCGAGCTGCCCTGAACCCGCGGGTCCGATCAGTGTTATCGACTTTGCGTAGCAGCCCATCACCGGTGAGATGAGATCAAATACGGCATCATCACCACCGACCATGATCGCGAGTTGGCCGTTTTCGGCACCCGCTTGCCCACCAGACAATGGCGCATCGAGGAAGCCGACGGATTTCGCGACACAGTCCGCGTAGAGTTCGCGTGCGAGCAGTGCGGATGCTGTCGTATGGTCGACGACAGTCGCCCCTGCCGATAGTCCATGCAGTGCACCATGTTCGCCGATCAGTACTTCGCGCACATCGTCATCATTGCCGACGCAGCAGAAGACGATATCCGCATCCCGAGCCGCCTCCAGCGGCGTCAACGCAACATTGCCCTTGTATTGGGTGCACCAGGTCTCGGCTTTTGCCGTCGTGCGATTGTAGACAACCACGTCGTGGCCACTGCCGGACAGGTAGCCGGCCATGGGGTAGCCCATGACGCCGAGGCCAATAAATGTTGTACGCATGGGGCGCTCCTGGCGTTTTTCGCGGGCCGCGGCCCGCTCCTACGATCGTTTTCGGGGATCCAGTCCAATCGAGCGCGCGATGATTTCCCGCATGATCTCCGAACTGCCCGCATAGATTCGGGAGATGCGCGCGTTCGTGTACATGCGGCTAATCGCGTACTCGTCCATGTAACCGTTGCCACCGTGAAGTTGCAGACATGTGTCGGTCACACGAAACTCCAGCTCACTCGTGAACAGCTTGGCCTTCGCCGCATCATCGGCCGACAGCTTGCCCGCATTGTGCCGCGTAACACACTGGTCTACGTAGGACTGGGCAACGTCGATCTCGGTTCGAATACTAGCCATCTGAAACCGGGTATTCTGAAAATCGGCGACCGCCTGGCCGAATACCTTGCGTTCACGAATGTAATCCATCGTCACATCGTAAGCTGCCTCACAGCAAGCGAGAAAACCGACCGCACCGAGCAAACGCTCCTCGGCGAGTCCGTGCATTAGTTGATAAAAGCCGCGGTGCAACTCGCCAAGCAGGTTTTCCTTAGGCAGCTTTACATTGTTGAAGAACAGCTCGGCCGTGTCCTGGCTTTTCAGCCCCATTTTCCTGAGATTTTTGCCACGCTCGAAGCCCTCCATGCCTCGTTCGACCACGAACAGGCTAAAGCCGTGTTTTTTCCCGGGGTCTGTGCGCGCGACGACGATAACCAGGTCAGCCAATATGCCATTGGAAACAAACGTCTTCGAGCCATTCAACAAGAAATGGTCCCCCTTGTCCTCGGCTCGGGTTCGAATTCCCGCGACATCGCTGCCGGCCCCGGGCTCGGTAATCGCGATTGCCAGTATGTTTTCTCCACTCACGCACTTTGGCAGCCAGCGCCTTTTTTGCTCGTCAGTGCCAAGTTCACCGATATAGGGCGCCACCAGTCGGCTGTGTAGCCAGCAAAAAAACCCGACGTCGCCATTCCTCGAAAGCTCCTCAATGAGGATCTGCTCGTATCGAAAATCCGCAACGCCAGCGCCGCCATACGTCTCATCTGCCCACATGAGCAGCAAGCCCTGCTCACCGGCTTTGAGAAAAGCTTCGCGATCGACAATGCCCTGCTCGTGCCAGCGGTCGCTGTAAGGTTTTACTTCATTGAGCATGAAGCTTCGCACGGAGTCGCGGAATATCTCATGCTCTTCGTCAAATAGCGCTCTTTCCATCATTCACTTGCCCTTGAAGTCAGGCACCCGTTTTTCGAAAAAAGCCGCCACGCCTTCGATATTGTCCGCAGAGCCCACCAATTGTTGCTGCAATTCTGCCTCCAGGTTGTATGCGCTTGCCCAGTCGCCGTCGCTCGCGAGTCGCATCGCCATTTTCGTCGCAGCGATGGAAAGAGGCGCCCGCGTAGCGAGCATTTGAGCCCACTCGAGCGCCGAATTTTGCAGCTCATCAGCCGGCACCACCTTGTTTGCAAGACCCAGTTCGACGCAGCGGTACGCGTCGATTCGTGTCGATTCGATGCTGAGTTGAAATGCGCGCCGGTAGCCGAGTTGCCTCACGAGCAGCCAGTTAAGACCGCCATCAGGTACCAGCGAAATAGTTGTGAATGGCGACAGCAAAAACGCGTCGTCAGCCATCAGCATCAGATCGCACGACAAAGCCAGCGACATGCCGATGCCCGCCGCCGAGCCATTTACTGCCGCAATAACCGGTTTGGGCATCGTCATGATTTCCGAAATCACGGGCCTGTATTCGTGTTGTAATTTGCCGGATACGGGACGCCCCTCGAAGCCACTTTTAAGGTCAGCGCCTGCGCTGAAGCAGCGACCTTCACCCGTGAGTACGATTGCACGTACGTCGATGTCATGATGGGCAAGCTCAAGTACGATCTGCATGTCGTGTGAAAGCTCGGTCGTAAACGCGTTCATGTTGTCGGGACGGTTGATCGTCACAACCGCTGCGGCGCCATGCTGCTCGTATCTGACGAGTTCGCTCATAATTTATTTTCCTTGTAACGATGTCCTGCTACATGTTGCGGCGGTACTCGCCGCCGACTTGGTAGAGCGCCGACGAGATCTGTCCGAGGGAATTCGATTTGACCGTTTCCATAAGCTCTGCAAACACATTGCCGCGATCCCGAGCCACGGTCTGCAGGCTGCTTAGCGCTGCGGCGCTGTCGCTACCGTGCGTCGCCTGAAACGAGTGTACGTGTCGAATCTGGTCATTTTTTTCATTATCCGTGGAGCGAATCAATTCGAGTTCGTGCACCTCATCTTCCTGACCTTGCTTGGGCAGGAACGTGTTCACACCAATCAATGGCAAGGATCCGTCGTGCTTCTTGCTCTCGTAGTACAGGCTTTCTTCCTGAATTTTGCCGCGCTGGTACATCGTGTCCATCGCGCCCAGCACACCGCCTCGCTCCGAGATCTTTTCGAACTCCTCGAAAACCGCTTCCTCGACAAGGTCCGTGAGCTCGTTGACGATGAAAGAACCCTGCCAGGGGTTTTCACAAAAGTTCAGCCCGAGCTCGCGCGAGATTATCAGCTGAATCGCAACG
>CAYLTW010000064.1:6893-16084 GCA_964386735.1 uncultured Woeseiaceae bacterium | reverse complement strand
CTGTATGTGCCAAATCACAGCAGCTGGATTCTGTCGATCGTTTCGGCCAAGCGACGCGGTTTTGGCGTGGGACTTGTGACGACGGCAATGTTCCTGGGCCAGTTTTCGGCACCCATCCTGGTGCAGCCATTCATCGATCCCGGTGATCCATCCGCGGTGTGGACCACGATCAGCATTCTTCTGGTTTCTCTGGGCGTGTTGTATACCGGGCTGGCGAAACTCGGCCGAAAACCCGCAGTGAGCACGTAGTTCGGGAGGAAACAATGACAAAGCAGCGAATCAGTTTTATCGATCCGGCAGGCGTTGACGACCCGGCAATGATTGCCGAGTTTGCACGCTGTGCGAAGTTCGGCACACCGAGACCGGAAAGCCAGGCAATAAGAGCGCACCGCCCGCCGATCATGATGGCGTTTGCAACTGCGTGGAAAGACGCTTTTCACGAGGGCGTCTGCGATCACAATATCAAGGAATTGTGCAGGGTGTATGTATCCCGCTCCGTCAAGTGCGAATACTGCGGCAACCAGCGATCTGAAAAGTCCCGCGAGGCCGGCGTAGTGGAGGCGGACTACATGGACTTGCTGAATTTCGAGAAATCAGAAAACTACGACGAGCGCCAGAAGGCGGCGCTCGCCTATACCGAAGCGATAACATGGGATGTGGAAACGGACGACGCGTTGTGGAAAAGGCTACACGATCATTTCAGCGAACCCGAACTCGTGGAACTGGGATTTTTCATCGCACTGACAATGGGCCAGCAACGCTGGCTTAAGACGTTGAACATACGGCATCACGCCGTCCTCCCAGGCACCGCCGCATCGATGGCGCCTGGCTTCGAAGATGCCACCGTTGCCGAGGAAAGCACCCGGGACGACAAATACTGGGCGGGAGACAAGACACATGACTAACCGGCGAGAATTCATCGGATACACGGGGGCGGCGCTAACTGCCTTTTCACTGCCCTGCCACGCTGCAAGTGGAGGCCGCTTGCCAAGTCGGTCCATTCCCGGGACCGGCGAGCGGCTACCGATCATCGGCCTCGGAAACTCCCAGGCATTTCAATCCGGCAACCTTGCGCTTTCACGCGAAATTCTCGATATCTTCATGGAGAAAGGCGGCGCTTACGTCGATACATCGGGCCCTGGAAGGTTTACGGTCGGGGAGATCGTTCGCGAAAAGAACGCCCAGGATGAAATGTTCCTTGGAACTTATATAGCATCAACAGACGAACAGGATGGGCGGGCGGAAATCGCGGCGGTGCGAGAGGCGCAGCAAGTGTCTTCACTCGATCTCATACTTACCCGAAACGTCAAAGATATGGAAGCCCATCCCGACAAGTTTCGTGGCTGGAAAGAAGACGGGCTTACCCGATACGTCGGGGTTGCAAGGCCGAACAAAAGCTTTTACGAGATCATCATGAAGTTTATGGAATCCGGCACCGTCGACTTTGTGCAGGTCAATTATTCGATGCTCGAATCCGAGGCCGCGCAGAGGCTGTTGCCCATGGCCGTGGACAAGGAGATAGCCGTGATAGTCAATCGGCCGTTTCTAAACGGACAGTATTTCTCGATTGTGAAAGGCCGGGCGCTGCCGGAATGGGCGGCCGAATTTGATTGTAACAGCTGGGCGCAGTTTTCATTGAAGTTCATTCTCGCGCACCCGGCAGTCAATTGTGTACTAACGGAGACCGCAAACCCGAAACATGTCGTTGACAATCTCAACGCCGGGTTCGGCCGGTTGCCAAATGAAAAAACACGTCAACGAATGGTGAGTTACATGCGCGATCTCGCTAGTCGCCAGTAGCTGGCATCCTCGCTGCTATCGCCCCCGATCATTAAAAAAAACGGCAGCCCATTCTGGGCTGCCGTTGCATATGCAAAACATGGCGTCGGGCATTACTCGCCGAAATAGTAGCTTCCCGTCACGCCGTAGTATCGCTTGCCCCGGAAACCCGCGGCAAACGTGCTGCAGCATGGGCTCGGCGGTCCAAAATTCTCAATATCAACGTCCTCGTTGAGGTTCTTGCCCCAGACGGAGACTGACATTTTATTGTCTGCGGAGTACCAACCGATTCGCGCACCCCAGTTAATAACCTCTGGTCGAAGTCGCGGTGCCGGATCGATATTTCGCACCGATGTCTGGTTGAACACATCACTTCGGCCACGTACATCTGCACGGAATTGCAGACTGGATCCATTACCGAGGTTCAACGTATATTCACCAAATACAGCAAACGTCCACTCCGGCGCACCCGGTGGGCGTTTGCCGCTAATGTCAATCGTCGGGTCCGATGGATCAGGTGTATTCTTCATCTCGGCATCCAACAACGCGAAATTGCCACTTAACAGGAAGTTATCCCCCAGCAGAAATGTCGCATCCGCTTCGAGACCCAGGGTCTCGACGGCACCTACGTTACTTATCAGGCCGGTAAAGCCGGCACCGACCGGTACCAGGTTGATGGTTTGCACGTCTTTAACTTTCAGGAAAAATCCCGTCAGGGCGTATCGCAGGCGACCTGACTCACCCTTTAGTCCTACTTCGAAGTTTTGCGAGGTTTCGGGTTCGACGAGAACATCGGCGCTCGCTTTGTTCCTGGCATCAGGCTGAAATGTGCCGCTCTTGAAACCTTCGGAATACAGCGCATAGATGTTCGTGCTTTCAGTCATCCTGTAGCTGAACGACAACTTGCTGATGTAGTCGCTCCAGGAACCGTCAACCGGGTAGTCGGAAAATCCGAGTCGCGCGTCGATGCTGCCGCAGGTCGGGTCGGGTGGACCCGCCGAGTTAGGCCGGCAGGCTTGCGCCACACCATCGATTCCGGGGCCGACACCCGGAATGCCGCCGAGCTGGCGATTCACGCCGTACGCACCGACGCCGTAGGTATAGTCCTTCTGGTCATCTACGTATCGGCCGCCGTATGTTATGGATGCCTTGTCGGAGATGTCATAAGTCAACTCGCCAAATACGGACCAGCTGTCGGTTACGTTATTCGAAAAAGTGGCAAGGAATGTCGGCACGAAAAATGGCGGCCGCCCATTGCCCAGGCGCGCGTCTCGCGGCTGGAACTTATTCTCCTCGAATCGATCTTCCTCATCCCGCATCAGGTAGACGCCGGCAAGCCAGTGAAACTGGCTGTCGGATGTCAGATTGTCCAGGCGCAATTCTGTGCTGAACGATTGTGCGTCATTCCTTACTTCCTGAAACGCCACATCATTCTGCGAACCGACAAGATCCATGAGTGACTCTGTGTCGCCATCCAGGTAGCCCGTGATTGAAGTAATCGAAAGATCGTTTGCGAGATTCCAGGTCAGTTCAGCCGTAAGGGTCAAAATATCGCGGTTGGTGCGGAAGTCGAATTCGGCATCTTCCGCTGAGATTCGTTGACGAAACGGATCACTGCAATCGTCAAAGTAGGTTTCATTGTAGGGACCGTCCCCGGTATCAATACCACCAACGTAGGGCTGTGAACAATCCGACCCATCTGGCTGAACATAGCCATGGCGAACCGGCGCCTCGTCGCGATCGACACTGAATTCCGCCTTGAAGTAAGCGCTGAATGAATCGCTCGGTTCGAACTTCAACGAACCACGAATGGCCCTGTTCGAGTCACCGTCGATGCCCTTGTCCGTAATCATGTCCCTCGTAGGTCCATCTTGCTGATCGAAATTAAACGCAAGGCGTCCGGAGACCGTGTCTGACAATCCGCCGTTGATGAAGCCGTCGATTTCAACGAGATTTTCAGTGGCGTACGTTGCAGTAACTCCACCACTTTTTTGCTGTGACGGTTTATTTGTCACGAAGTGGATAAGTCCGACAGAAGCGTTACGACCGAATGCGGTTCCCTGCGGACCGCGCATGACCTCAACACGTTGCAGGTCGAACAAAGGTGGCGACTTCAAGGAATCTTTGGTAAGCACGAAATTGTCGACTACCGTCTGAATAGAGGACTCGCTTGATGAGTTACCCGGTGTCGGCGCAATGACGCCGCGCATCGAAGCGACCGGCTGCATCTTGCTAAATGATTCCCAGGTTGCACCGGGAGTAAACTCCATCAGATCGTCTGCCCGCTGAATACGATTTTGACGAATATAATTCTGGTCCATGACGTTCACAGAGACCGGAGCATCGGTTAGCGATTCTTCGTATCGCCGGGACGTGACAATAATTTCTTCGAGTTCCGCCCCGGACTCCTCCTGGGCTAGCGCGGACGACGGCGCCGCCATGCTGGTCGCCCCTACAACCCACAATGCGGAAAATAACAACCGCGAGACAGAGCGGATCTTGTCTGTATCCAAATGACTAAACATGGTTCTCCCCCGAGTACTTCAGAAATAGATCTAGAAATTACGATAATATCGCAGAGAGACTATAAATAATCGCTACAACTTACGCAACGTATAAATAATCGTTTATCTGGCCGCCGATATTTGTACGTTCGCACAATAAAGTCGGGCGTACAACCGCTATTTGGAGGCCAGACGTAGCGTCATCAGGTCACGCCCAACATGCACCTGGCCACCGAACCCGCCGTTGCGGGCCTCCCCGGCGAAGTCTTCGGCCGTGATGCCGCCGCCCGGAACTGAAAAAGGGCCGTGCGCTGATGAATCCAGAGACGGAATCAGGTGTGTCAGTATCAGTTGCCTGACGCCGGCACGCTCGGCCATGGCGCCGATGTCCCGGGCATTGCTCTGCCTGAAATACGGGATGGCAGGAAATGTACTCCCTGCGTCGGGCGCAAAAACCGGATGAATGGCAGATTGCACCAGCATATCGGCCCCGTCAGCCAGCGCTTCTACGGATTCGGACGTTGACGTCTCCCGCGGTGGTCCCGGCCTGCTGTTGCCGGCGTCGCCGCTGATGACAACGCTCCCGGCCGGCGTATCCACCCGGTACGCGAGCGATCCGGGTATATGCACGGTCTCGATCGCCATGACCGACACGTCGCCGGATTGCCAGACTATCGTGCCAGGCTCTGCCGGTAGCGGCAGTGGAACCAGCCGAAGTGTTGCCAGTGCCGCGGGGCCGGCGGGATCCCGTTTCCTGTTTTCCCCATAACGCTGTGCGATTTCCCCCGAATAAAGCATCGCGTCTGCCGTATGTTCGACCAGGCCACTGCAACTCAGGGTGCGTTCCGGTGGCGGTTTACTTACGACCACATCCGCACTGCAGATGACATCAACAGCGTCACCCAGAAAATGCCAGCGGTACTGCAGGAGTCCGGCCAGACCCTCGGTATGGTCAGAATGCACGTGGGTGAGAAAAATCGCGTCCAGTTGCAGCGGCGATACACCAACCTGGGACAATCGCTCAGTCGTGCCGCGACCTGCATCGAATTGCAGCAAGGTATCACTGCAATTGTTTTCTTCGGTGCCAAACCGGATCAGAGTACCGGCGCCTGCCAGGCCGTTGACGGCCGGTGGGCCACCCTGCGTGCCGGTCAGCGTTATCAACAGGCAGTTGCCTGTCGCTTCGGTCTTTGCTGCACAAGCCGGCAGCGACGCCAGGCATAAAAGCAAAATCATCGCTTTTACAGGCCGCCGCATACTAGTAGTCGAGTGCGGTACCAAGCGCCGGGTGAATGCCGTTGCGAAAGCCGCCCTGGTCGCGCACCACTCGTGAAACGCCATGTTCATCGTAGTGAACCCAGACGAGTCCGTGCGGATCGCCATTCTGCGGCATCTGGATCACGGTTTTCTTCTCGCGCGTAGCAGCGTCAAATACGTAGATTCGTCCCTCACCGTTACTGGTTGCCCACATTTCCTTGCCGTTGGGTGCCAGCAGGAGATGGTCGACCTCGTAGCCTGAGAACAAGGTCTCAAGCTGCCGCCCGGTATCGGCTGCCAGGACCGATATAGTTCGGCCGAAATGCCCGGTCGTCTCACCCTTGTTGGCGACCCAGAGTTCTGATTCGTCTGCCGTCAAGCTGGCACCGTAAGGGCTGATACCTGCCGGAGCGGTCCACTGCAGTTCCCCGGTTTCCAGGTTGATCTTGTTGACGTTCGAACTTCCGGCCGCCGTGACGTACATGTATTCCTTTCTTGAATCGATCACGATCCAGTCACCGCGAAACCCGGCGTAGGGATACTCGCGAACCACTTCCCAGGTATCCGGATCGATTTTGGCAACCCAGAAAGGTTTCATCGTGGTTAACACACCCCTGTACAGATTGATCGCACCCAGCATGCCCGTGGAGCGATGCGACGCGTAGCCGGTCGGTTCCATTAGCACGTAGATGAATTCATCGTCGCTCCAGGCCGTATAAGAGGAACCACCAAGATCCTCATCGCGTACGCCGCCCACAATTTTGTCGGTTTCGGTATCCAGCAGCATGATGTCGAGTCCGTCCGGATCGCGTGAAAACGTATCGAGCAACACGTATTTGTCGCGGAACACCTGGCCGTGGTGCAAGCGACCTCCCATCGTAATCTGCTTTACGGGTTGCAAGGTCAGCGCGTCCGCCTTGATAAGCGTTGCCGGCGCATCCAATGCACGAATCTGGTTGTCGGGCTCGGTGTTCGGTTTTGAGCCGACAATGTAGACGTACTTGCCGTCCGGCGACATCAGAGTCGTATGCACCGCCGCCCTAAGGTTTACCGGCAACTCATAGCTCGCGATCACTTTATGGGACTCGGCGTCACCAACAACTATCTGCGTTGAGCGGGCGTTGGTAGCGCCCTCCTCCAGTACGGTCAGGTTCGCCGAGTTGCCCACATTCTCGTAAAAATACGTGTGATTTTTCTTCGGTTTGAACTTCGGTTTGCCCGGGTCGAATGTCGCGACGACTCTGGATTCGTACGAAGCACCAATGGGGCCTTCCTTCGAGCGGCGCTGCCAGTCCGCCAGTACCGTATCGAAAGACTGGATTTTCTCAACTGCAATATCGCGCTCGGTTTTCGGGAAAATCAGATCCGTTTCTTCCCTGGCCTTCCTGGTAGCCAGTTCTGTTCGAAAATTTGCTGCCATGTTTCCGTCGATCGGCAACCCGGAAAGTCGCCGGATGTACAACGCGATCGCAATCAGGTCCTCGTTGTCGGGTTTAAGCACCTGCTGGATCACCGCCATCTGAGGGTTGTTCTTTATTTGCTCATAGATCTGCGCCGGTGTCGGTCCGTACGTCAGCGCCGGGCCGATCAGGCCCTCCGCCTGCCTGCCGTGGCACACCCAGCACGACGCATCCTGGTTAAACAGCGCTTCGCCCCGTTCGACCTGCGAATCGATATTTTCCTGCGCGCAAGCGATGCCCGGCAGCATCGAAATCAGAATCGTCCTGCATATCCATCGCCCGCCCATCACAGCTCTTTGCTCCAGTCGCTTTGTTCAATAATAGATTTCAATTTGTTGAGGAACGCGGCCGAGTACGCCCCGTCGATAGCCCTGTGATCGAAGGTATGCGCCAATATGCCAACCGGCCGAATTTCGATGCTGTCACCCGCCTCGGCTTCAATCACCACGGGTCTTTTCCTGACCGCATCCATTGACAGAATCGCGACTTGCGGCTGATTGATAATTGCCGCAGTGAAAAGTGTGCCGAACGGCCCTGGGTTCGAAAGCGTATAAGTACCGCCCTGCAATTCATCGGCGTTTAGTTTTCCGGCCTTGGCTTTGTCACCCAGTTCATGAAATGTTGCCGCGAGTTGCAATACTTTGAGTTCGTCAGCATTCGGGACAACCGGCGCAACAAGACCTTCAAAATTCAGGTCTACGGCAATGGCAAGGTTGGTTGCCTTGTGTACCAGCAGCGCGTCGCCGTCAACGCTGCCGTTAACTCTCGGGAATTCTGTGATGGCCCGGCACAAGGCGCGCGCCACGAACGGCAGGTAGCTCAGCGAGTAGCCATTTTCAGCTCGCCACTCGTCCCGCATCGAAAGGCGCACCCGATCGACAGCGCTGAAGTCGACATCGATGGTTTGCAATACATGCGGTGACGTTGCTTTAGAACGCACCATATGTTCGGCGGTTACTTTTCGGATGCGATCAAACGGAATGCGTTCGAAATCATCGCTGCCCGCAACGGAATTCGCTGCTTCAATATATTTCAGAACGTCATCCCGGGTCACCCGGCCACCGCGGCCAGATCCGGCAATCGCGGCGACGTCAAGTGCGTGTTCCTTGAGCAGGCGCCGCACCGCTGGCGACAGTCGATCGCCTGAGGATTTATCCGGCATGCCACTTCCCCTGGCGGCCGGCGCGGATTCTGCCGTCGTTGACGCTGGCGCTGGCGTTTCGGCAACGACTTCGCCTTCCACAGTAATTACTGCCAGTACAGTACCCACATCAACGGTGTCGCCCTCGTCTATATTGATACTGCTGAGTACACCCGTCGTTGGCGCGGTGATCTCCGTGGCAACTTTGTCAGTCTCCACGTCGAGCAACATCTCGCCTTTCTCCACATTGTCACCTGCCTTCTTATGCCAGGCAGAAATCGTACCTTCGGTTACGGTCTCGCCCAATTGCGGCATTACAACATTCATTCCTGCTCCTTCAATCCGCAAGCTTTAACACGTTGTCGACGATCCGTGCGACGCTCGGAAGCACGGCATCTTCAAGCGCATCGGCGGATGGCAGCGGAATATGTGGTGTCGTGACGCGCACGATCGGGCCTTCGAGGTCCCAGAATAATTCCTCGGCGACCAGCGACGATAGTTCGGCACCCCAGCCGCACAGGCGCGGGTTTTCCTCCACCGTAACGAGCCTGCCGGTTTTGCTGACCGATTCGAAAATTGTCGTGGTATCGAGCGGTACCAGTGATCTCACATCGATGACCGTCGCGGAAATGTTGTGTTCGTTCTCCAGCGTCTCGGCCGCTTGCATGGCTTTCGGCACCATCGCTGCCAGCGCGACGATAGTGACGTCTCCGCCATCTCTGAGCACGTTTGCCTGGCCCAGCGGAACGACATGCTCACCCTCCGGTACTTCGCCCTTGGTGCCATATAGCGATTTCTGCTCGAAGAACAACACAGGGTCCGGATCGCGAATTGAGGCGGCCAACAGGCCTTTCACATCCGCCGCGGTCGATGGCGCGACAACCTTCAGACCTGGAATTGCCATCGCCCAGTTCTCAACACTCTGCGAATGCTGCGCTCCGAAACGGGACCCGCCACCATTCGCACACCGAATGACCAATGGGAACGAACACTGCCCATCCGACATGAATCGCGTTTTTGCGATCTGGTTGACGACAATATCCCAGCAAA
>CAYLTW010000064.1:0-6793 GCA_964386735.1 uncultured Woeseiaceae bacterium | reverse complement strand
CCATCCGACATGAATCGCGTTTTTGCGATCTGGTTGACGACAATATCCCAGCAAACTGCGAAAAAATCCGAAAACATGATCTCGGCGATCGGTCGGAGTCCGGTCATCGCCGCCCCCATAGTCGCGCCAATAATCGCTTGTTCGGAAATCGGCGTGTCACGCACACGTATGGGCCCAAATTCATCCAACAGACCTTCGGTGGTTTTGAATACGCCACCGGCCGCTGCGATATCTTCGCCAATGAATACAACGTTGTCGTCGCGGCGCATCTCCTGGGCAATCGCAGCAGAGACTGCCTCGCGATAACTCATGTTCGCCATGATGAACTCCCGTCCGACCACAGATCGGTTTCGGCGATATCCAGCGGCGGCGGTGGACTGCTGCTCGCGGTTTCCGTCGCACGGTCAACACGTTCGCTGGTCTCCTTGTCGATGGCATCCAGCGCAGCCGCATCGATCCCGGCGTCCAGTAATCTTTGGCGGTAGGTAACAACGGGGTCGCGCTCTTTCCAGGCTGCAAGCTCTTCGTCCGGCCGGTACTTGCCCGGATCGGCTCGCGAATGTCCCCCATGCCGGTAGGTCAGTACTTCGATCAGGCTGGGCCCATCGCCGCGTCTCGCTTTGTCCAAAACGGCATTTGCTGTTGCGTAGACCAGGTCGACATCGTTGCCGTCGATCAGGATTCGCTCAAGGCCATGGGCGGACGCTCGATCGGCGGCCGGGTTCTTGACGGCGGTAACCTCCGATATCGGCGTGTACTCCATGTAGAGATTGTTCTCGCATACGTAGACCACGGGCAATGACCAGATGGCAGCGAAGTTGAGCGACTCATGAAATGCACCGATATTGGTCGTGCCGTCACCGAAGAAACAAACGGCAACCTGGCCGGACTCGCGATACTGTGCAGACCAGGCGGCACCGGCCGCGATTGGCATGTGGGCGCCGATAATCGCGTAGGAACCCATGGCACCGTGCTCGACGCTCATCAGGTGCATGGAACCACCCTTGCCACTTAACAGTCCGCATTCACGGCCCATCAGTTCACCCAGGATTCCGCTCATCGAAACGCCGCGGACCAGGGTGTGATTGTGACCGCGATAAGTACAAAAGGTGTAGTCGTCTTTGCGCATGGCGGATCCGAAACCCGCAGCAACAGCTTCCTGGCCCAGCGCCAGGTGAGATGTGCCCTTGATCAGATTCTGCATGAACAGGTCATAAGCGCGCTGTTCCATCATTCGGCAAGCTTGCATGGACCGGTAGAGTTCGAGGCGGGTCGCTTGATCGGGCGTTGCGGACTGTTCGATTGCGGCCGCTATCAGGCCGTTGCTGTCATTCAATAGATTTACTCGTATTTGTTGCTGAGGCGTGACCTGTAGCTTGAGCGTTTTGACCCGCTCTGACTCCAAAGAGCGGCGACCCTCGCTGCCATTTCATCGATATAGAATCGACTTTACGATATTTGTCGATAATACGATAGCCCCAGCCTGCCTCATAGCACCAGCCTGCCCGGCCCTGTCGCCGCCAGCAACAGAAGACCGCCCACGACTGCCAGATTCGCCATTGCGATCCTGCTGCTTTCAAGCCGTTCGCCCTCCGTCATGCGCCAGAAACGATGCACCTTGACGGTGGAAACGATGGTAAATAGCACCAGCAACAGCGCCGCTTCGCGCGAATAGACACCGCTGATCAGCGCTGCTGATGCGAGTATATGCAGCAAAATAGTCAGTGGAAGCAACACGCCGGTAGCAGGCACCCTGGCCTGGTGAAATTCCTCGCGAGCCCTGGCGTAATAAAACGCTTTATGTATGCCGCTGACCAGGAACACGATCGCCACGCACACTCGGGCCGAAAGAAGGAGCCAGCCAAGTACGGGCTCGTCAATGTGCATCGCCTCCCCTTCTCCAAACATGGCCCAGCCCGTCTGCCCGATTCATTGCCTTAATCGATTAAATATGGAAAACTCGATTTTTACCGATATACCGGCTCATTCCAAAGTATAGGGTCAGAGTAAAAACAAAGTATAGGGTCAGAGTAAAAATGGGCAAATATCATGATTAATGCGGCCATTGTTGGACTCGGTTGGTGGGGTAAGACGTTGGTGGAGTCCGTTTCCGGCGTAAGTGACGATATTCGATTTGTTGCCGGTACAACCCGCTCGCTGTCAGACGATGCCCGGCGATTCGCGAGCGAACATGGCTTCGAATTGGTCTCGTCCTACGAAGAAATCCTCGCCGATCCGAACATCCAGGCGGTTGTCCTGGTTACGCCTAACTCGGTCCATAGCGCGCAGACCATCGCCGCCGCCGAACACGGTAAACACGTATTCAGCGAAAAACCCTTTGCACTGAACACAGCGGACGCGACGGCCGCGGTCGAGGCATGCGACAAGGCCGGCGTGGCACTGGCCGTGGGCTACAACCGGCGCTTTCACCCGGAAATCTCCAAACTACGTGACCTGGTCAATTCGGGAGAGCTCGGCACGATCCTGCATTGCGAGGCGACAATGACCTTCCCAAACGGTCTGTTCCTCAAGCCCGGCGCATGGCGAGCAAGCAAAGACGAAACGCCTTGCGGCGGCCTCACGCCGCTGGGTGTTCATGCAATCGACGGCTTTATCGACTTGTGTGGCGAAATCGACGAAGTGTATGCGCAGAGTTTTCGCCGCATCGTCGAAGTTGACGCGGACGATACGACATCAATACTGTTTCGCATGAAAGACGGCATGTCCGGCTACCTTGCGACAATGACGGCGACTGGCGGTGGATTCAATTTCCAGATATACGGCTCCAAAGGTTTCGTCAAGCTCGAGGGTATGACACACATCGCTGGCGCGCCGTCCGAGGAACGGCGATTCAAATTGTTCGGCAACTGTACTTTCAAACCCGTCAAGGGGCCGGCACAAACCTGGCAGGCCGCTTCTTTCGATGTTGCTCGCGCGGCACTCGACTCGTTCGCACGCGCAGCGGAAGGCGGTGAGCCCTATATCATCCCAACATCGGAAATCGTACACGGCGTGGCTGTTACTGAGGCGATCATAAAATCAGCAGCCAGCGGCAAACCGGAAAAAGTTTAGCTTCGACGCGCCGGTCCAAATGAAAATCTTTGTTCTTCGTCATGGGATGACCGCCGAATCGGATGCCGACGAGCGGCGTGTATTGAGCGAAAAAGGAATCAAAGAGGTCGAAACTGTTACGCGCCTGCGGCGCGATGACATGAAAGGCGTTTCGCAAATCTACTCCAGTCCAATGATTCGCGTGAAACAAACACTGGAAATCGCTGCGAGAATCCTGGGTTTCCAGGGGCCGATAGTTGATTCTTCTTACTTAACGACAGGCTCGAGACTCAATGAAATAATCAGTTTCGTGAATGACCTTGATTTCGGCGATGGCGATATCCTGGTGAGCAGCCACCAGTCCTGCACGAGCATCCTGATCCTGTGGTTAACCGGAGAGGATATTTTGATACCGAATGGAAGCTTGCTGGCAATCGACGTTGCAAAGCCGGCGCAAGGCCATGGGCAAATACTCTGGCAGGAAAGCCAGGATGGCAACCAGATAAAACGGGCCGCTAATTTTGTGGATCAGTTCTAGCTGTATTGTTCTTTTCCGTCTCGCCTGTTCTATATCGCCTATTCCATATCGCCAATGATAAAACTCCGCCGCTCACCGGCCTCGTTTGCCTGCCAGATCGTTCCGGACCCGACATCGAGACAACTTAGCCAGCCGCTTCCGCATGCCCAGGTGTCGATACAAATCGAATCACCGTTGCTGCCAGGAAAGCCGGATGTTTGAACAGTGTGGCCGCAGACCATGATTTTTCCGGAGCAATGCGGTTCCGGATCGTCGTACCGCCGCCAATAAAGTGCGGCGTCCGTCTGGTCTTCCAACGCAGTGTTGGCAACTGCATTCGCGTGTACGAAAAAATGCGTCTCACACTCGTGGTACGGCAAAAGTTTGTTTTCGAGAAAGTCTATGTGTGCGTCCGGCACGTCGGCGAACGATCCGGAATCTTCTTCAGAGCGAGAATAAGAAAGAAGCGTCGCATCACCCCCGTAACCCATCCAGGCATGAAACCAGCTTTTTTTCTCACGCGAGTCGAGCATCATGATTTCATGGTTGCCCCTGAGTGGGACAAGATCATGGGTTTTGCCGAGGCCGATGACGAAATCCAGGACTGCCGAGGTATCGGGGCCGCGATCAACGTAGTCACCCAACGGGACGATCGTGTCGTCCGGACGTAATGCGACGAATTCGACGAGAGACGTCAGTGCGTTGATGCAGCCATGGATATCACCAATTGCGAGATGACGCGACACGAAAAGAGTCCTTTTTTTTGCCAGCCGCAACGTATCACGTCCTTGCCGCCAAACAAATCCCTGCCAAAGCCAGGCAAATAGTTTAAGATAATCGAAATTTAGGGGCAAATGCGTGATTTGACGATATAATTACGGCATTTGGCAGGCTGGTCCGGCCGAAATGGCCCGGAGAATCAGGAGAAGAATGGTGGCGTATCGAAAGGGTACTCAGGGCATGATGCAGGTTGACTACGAGCAACGCATGGATTTCGATCGCATGCGTGAGTATCGGGTTACGCGTATCAAGAAGTACATGGACGAATTCGATATCGATTGCTTGTTGCTTTTCGACACGGGCAATAAACGCTATTCAACGTCGACCGCGGTCTGTTCACCTGAAATCGACAACATGGGCCGCTACGCGATCATTCCGCGCGACGGACCGCCACATATTTTCGGTTTTGGCTCCGAAGTGGCGAGCGAAAAACTTAACTGCCCGTGGATCGCAGACTACACATTCCCTGCGCACGGCACGATGTTCGGTGCGTTGCCTGAAGCATGGGGGTGTTCCGCAGGCTTTCTGAAAGATCTGGACATGGTGCTCGGCAACTACGGTCTCGATAAGAGCAAAATTCGTATCGGCGTTGACGTTATCGAATCTCAAATTCTTCTTGCCATGCAAGCTGGCGGATACACAATTGCCGACGGTCAGGGCGTCATGCAGTACGCACGATCAATCAAGAACGAAGACGAAATCATGTGCCTGAAGCATGGTGCGGCTATTGTTGATGCGGCATTCCACAAAATTGCGATGGAGATTCGTCCTGGCGCGAAAGAAAACGATCTGCAGGCAGTTGCGTCGGCCGAGATGCATCGACTGGGCGCGCAGTGGGTGCATAACGTGCAGGTTACGTCAGGCAATCGTACCAACCCGCATCCGCATTTAAGTTCAGACCGCTTGATTCAACCGGGCGACGTTATCTTTATGGATATCGTGGCTTTGTATAACGGCTATCACACGTGCGTTTATCGTTGCTTTACCTGCGGCGAACCCAGTCAGACGCAGATCGACGCGCACGAGCGCTGTCTCGAAATTCAGACGGGCGGCATCGAGGCCGTCAAGCCAGGCTGCTCCACGGCCGACGTCGTAACGCGCTGGCCGGATTACCGTCAAATGGGCGCTCTGAACGAGCACGAAATATTTGGCCTGCAGTACGGTCATGGTATCGGCGTTGGCCTGTGGGAGTTTCCGATAATTTCGCGTGCCTACAGTATCGAGCATCCGGTCGAGATTCAGCCGGGCATGGTGTTTGCGCTCGAAACCTATGCGGGGTCGGAAGACGGCTCGGACGGTGTTCGGCTTGAGGACGAAGTCGTGGTGACCGACACGGGCATCGAGGTGATCACCAAGTTCCCGACCGATAGAATTATTGGCTGCGGAATGAACTATTGACGTAGGAGCCCGCCCTGCGGAATCTACGAATTCAATGACCACAATTAAAATAGCAGTAATTCCCGGCGACGGCATCGGCAAGGAAGTAATGCCTGAAGGAATGCGCGTCCTCGAGGCCGCAGGCCGTAAGCACGGCATCAATTTCGAATGGAAGGAATTCGACTGGTCGTGCGAGACGTATCTGGAGACGGGCCGGATGATGCCGGACGACGGCATCGATACACTCCGCGACTTCGACGCGATTTACCTCGGTGCGGCTGGATTTCCGACGGTGCCCGATCACATCTCGCTATGGGGTTTACTCATCCCGATCCGCCGTAAATTCGACCAGCATATCAACCTGCGGCCCGTGCGCCTGTTCGATGGCGTCCCCTGCCCACTCGCAGGCCGTGAGCCTGGTGACATCGACTTTTACGTCGTCCGGGAGAACGTCGAGGGCGAATACTCGAACATTGGCGGTATTCAATACGAAGGTACGGAACACGAAGTCGTCGTGCAGCAAAGCATCTTTACCCGTCGTGGCGTCGACCGGGTTCTGAAATATGCCTTCGACCTCGCTAAGAACCGACGGGCCAAACACCTGACGTCGGCAACCAAGTCCAATGGCATCATTCACTCGATGCCGTACTGGGATGCCCGAGTCGCCGAGATGGCGAAGGGTTATCCCGATGTGCATGTCGATCAGTATCACATCGATATTCTGACGGCGAATTTCGTGCGAATGCCCGATCACTTTGATGTTGTTGTTGGCAGCAATCTTTTTGGCGATATTCTTTCGGATCTGGGGCCCGCCTGTACCGGCACAATTGCCATTGCGCCGTCTGCCAATATCAATCCTTCGCGAGAATATCCATCGATGTTTGAACCGGTACATGGTTCAGCACCCGATATTGCCGGTCAGGGCATCGCCAATCCAGTCGGCATGATCTGGGCCGGCGCTATGATGCTGCATCACCTGGGGCATCAGACCGCGCACGACAGCATCATGGCTGCGATTGAAAACGTTTTGCGTGAGGGCGCTCAGTTGACGCCCGACATGGGCGGTAA
>CAYLTW010000063.1:10136-16195 GCA_964386735.1 uncultured Woeseiaceae bacterium | reverse complement strand
GCATTTTGGATCTCTGCTTGCCGCCGTCGCGAGCTATCTGGAAGCACGTCGTCACAACGGCCGCTGGCTGGTCCGTATGGAGGATATCGACCCACCGCGAGAACAAGTGGGCGCCGGCGACCAGATCATCGCGGCACTCGATCGTTACGGCTTCGAGTGGGATGGTCCGGTCACCTATCAGAGTGCCAGCGATTCACTGCATCGGCAGGCAATAGGGCGGCTGCTCGACGAGGAACTCGCATACCGATGCGGGTGCTCACGAAAGGACCTCGTTAATGTGCCCCGCGGACCATTGGGGACCATTTACCCCGGTACCTGCCGAAACGGCACAATCGGCATTGAGGCATCAACACGGGTTCGTACCACTGATGACCCTGTAGGCTTTGTTGACGGCCTGCAGGGCCCGCAATTACAGAAACTGGAATCCGGATCCGGGGACTTCGTCATTCTGCGACGCGATGGCCTTGTCGCCTATCATCTCGCGGTGGTCATTGACGATGACCTGCAAGGCGTCACCGAGATCGTTCGTGGCATTGATCTGATCGACTCGACGCCGCGGCACATTTGCTTGCAGCAATATCTCGGGCTTCGTACGCCCGGATACCAGCATATCCCGGTCGCTGTGCACGCTGATGGCAGCAAGCTCAGCAAGCTGAGCGGCGCGACCGGCATTCCAATCGATGCCGCCGAGCAGGAGCTTGTTGCCGCTCTCGAGGCACTGCAGCAGAGTCCTCCCTCCGACATTGCCAACGCCAGCATCGCCGATATCTGGGCCTGGGCCAACGAGCACTGGCAAATTGATGTGCTGCGCGCGAGTAC
This sequence comes from uncultured Woeseiaceae bacterium, assembly GCA_964386735.1. Lineage (GTDB taxonomy): Bacteria > Pseudomonadota > Gammaproteobacteria > Steroidobacterales > Woeseiaceae > UBA1847. Next base: position 15,376 of record CAYLTW010000063.1, on the reverse strand, counting down.
TTCTATTTCGACCGATCGGCAAGCTTTTTCTGAGCGGGAAAATCCGCTAAGGTAGCCGCGCTATGACCCGCGTTATCAAGAAATACCCCAACCGCCGCCTTTACGACACCGAGGAAAGCCGATACATCACTCTCGCCGCGATCCGTGAGTTGGTTATCAAAGACATCGATTTTTCGGTTATCGATAAGAAGTCCGGCAGCGACATTACGCGCCCGACACTGCTGCAAGTCATCAGCGAACAGGAGCAACACGGCGACCCGATCATGTGCGAGACTTTTCTGGCGCACGTGATCAGGGCATACGGTACCGGTGCCCCGGAATTTCTGGCGCGCCACCTCGAAAAAAGCGTGGCCTCTTTTATTGCCCATCAGGACCAAATTCTGGGCCGGGTAAAAGAGGCCGTTTAATCAGCTCCCGCGACATCAATTCCGCTTGACAGCAGGGGCTTGGATGCCCTAGCTTGACGATTGCAACGGGGATCTGCTCCCCCGCCCCCCGTTGCCATGCCTGAAGGGGTTAATACCCCACGGCGGGCCCCCTGCGTAAGCGGGGGGCCATTTTTTTTGGCTTTTAGAATCGACCGCACAGCCCGACCACGATCACGTCTTGATGACGAACGACAAAAAGCAACCTGGCGACAAGCGCATTAGTCGAAGCCAATTCGAGCCTGCGAGCTGGATTCGCAATCGCCACGCGCAGACTATCTATCCATCAGTGCCCTGGGCCTTCACGCACCGGCCGAAACTGCGGCGAGAGATACTCGAACTCCCGGACGGCGATGTAACGGCCGTCGACTGGGTGATCGAAAAGAGGCCGTTGCCGCGTATTGCACCATTGCTCGTCATTTTGCATGGCCTTGAGGGCTCCGCTTCGTCCTCTTATGCACGAATGATGATGCACTGTGCCGCCGAGCGGGGATGGCATTGCTGTGTAATGCACTTCAGGGATTGCGGCGACTACACGAATCGCCTGCCGCGTCGCTACCACGCCGGTGAGACGGATGACGTCCGGTTTTTCCTCAGCAAACTTGAGGCGTCCGAGCAGTACGGACCAATCGTCGCCGTCGGCTACTCGCTGGGTGGCAATGTTTTACTCAAATACCTCGGCGAGGCGGCCGATACTACTCCGCTACGCGCCGCGAGCGCTGTTTGCGCACCCCTCAGTTTGCACAAATGTTCCGAGGCATTAAATACTGGTTTTTCAAAGTTTTACCAGTATTACTTACTAAAACGCATGAAGTACGCTATTCGCCGTAAGTTTGACCGCCATACCGCCGCTTTCGACTGGCAGCGCGCAATGGCCGCCAAGACGTTCGATGAGTTTGATGACGCTGTTACAGCACCGCTTCACGGCTTCGACGGCAAGCAGGATTACTATGATCGCTGCAGCTCGGTGAACTTTCTGGGGTCAATTGCGCGACCGACACTCGTGATCAACTCATTGGATGATCCGTTCATGACAACGGACGTCATTCCGCAACCGGATCAGCTATCAGAATCGGTAACACTGGAAGTCAGTTCCCATGGCGGCCACGTGGGATTTATCGGCGGCGGCACACCATGGAATCCGGAATTTTATCTGCCAGACCGAATTACCGGTTTTCTGGAGCCGTTTACAGCGCGGCCGGGCATGTAAGCACTGTTGGAGCCCGCGGGCTCCAACAGCGGGCTACTACGCGGCTTCAACCTCTTTCATAGACAGACGGACGCGACCCTGACGATCGACTTCCAGGACCTTTACCTTGACGAGGTCACCCTCGGCCAGTTTGTCGCTGACTTTCTCAACACGTTCATTCGAGATCTGCGAGATATGGACGAGTCCGTCCTTGCCAGGCAGAATCGTGACGAATGCGCCGAAGTCCATCAGGCGAGCCACTTTGCCATCGTAGATGCGCCCGACTTCGACGTCAGCAGTGATCAACTCAATGCGACGAAGCGCTTCCTTGCCGGATGCGCCGTCAACCGATGCAATTCGAACCGTGCCATCGTTGTCGATATCAACCGACGCGCCGGTCTCTTCGGTAATTGAGCGAATTACTGACCCACCCTTGCCGATGACATCGCGAATTTTCTCGGGGTCAATCTTGATTGTAATGATGGTTGGTGCCCATTCGGACATTTCCTGGCGCGGTGCGCTGATGACCTTGGCCATTTCGCCGAGGATATGCAGTCGCGCATCCTTGGCCTGAGCCAGAGCAATACTCATGATCTCGCGTGTAATACCCTGGATCTTGATGTCCATTTGCAAGGCAGTGATGCCATTTTCAGTACCGGCAACCTTGAAATCCATATCACCGAGGTGGTCTTCATCACCCAGAATATCAGTCAGGACGGCGAAATCATCGCCTTCCTTGACGAGACCCATCGCAACACCGGCGACCGGTGCCGTAATCGGTACACCAGCGTCCATCAGGGCGAGGCTCGTGCCACAAACCGATGCCATCGAACTGGACCCATTGGATTCGGTAATCTCCGAGACGACTCGAATAACGTAGCCAAATTCGTCCGGATCCGGCATGACCGCTTCGATTCCGCGGCGTGCAAGCTTGCCATGACCAATTTCACGTCGCTTCGGCGAGCCAACGAAACCGGTCTCACCGACGCAGAACGGTGGGAAGTTGTAGTGCAGCATGAACGGATCTTTGTACTCGCCAGTGATAGCGTCAATAATTTGCGCGTCTCGCCCGGTACCGAGCGTCGCGGCAACGATGGCCTGCGTCTCACCGCGCGTGAACACGGCCGAACCATGGGCGCGCGGCAAAACTCCAACCTCGACGTCGATCGGACGTACCGTGGACTTGTCGCGACCATCAATACGCGGCTCACCGGCGATCACACGCTGACGGACAGTATTCTTCTCGAGTTTCGACACAGCGCCCATGACATCGCCAGCTGACCAGCGGGCGCTTTCGCCCTCCTCGGCCAGGGCCTCGACAGCCGAGTCTTTTACGGCCCGTACGGCAAGCTGACGCTCTTGCTTGTCGCCAATCTGGTACGCAGCGGTCATTCCGGATTGAGCCTGTGTGGCGACGGCTGATGCGAGATCCTCGTCTTCGGCCGGCGCTTCCCAATCCCATGAAGGCTTGCCAACTTCTGCCGCGAGCTCGCTAATCGCCGAGATTGCTACCTGCATTTGCTCGTGGCCGAACATGACGGCACCCAGCATGATTTCCTCTGAAAGACCGTTCGCTTCGGACTCAACCATCAGGACCGCGTCCTGCGTGCCGGCAACGATGAGCTCGAGGTCAGACGCCTTGGCGGCTGATACAGATGGGTTCAGCACGTATTCGCCATCGGTGTAGCTGACTTTCACAGCGCCAATCGGGCCCGCGAACGGCATGCCCGAAATAGCGAGCGCTGCCGAAGCGCCGATGAGGGCCGGGATATCCGCGTCGACTTCCGGATTCAGCGACATGACGGTCGCTATCACCTGGACTTCGTTTTTGAATCCTTTCGGAAACAGCGGGCGAATCGGACGGTCGATCAGGCGACAGACCAGCGTTTCTTTCTCTGCCGGACGACCTTCGCGCTTGAAGAAGCCACCCGGGATCTTGCCCGCAGCATAGGTTTTTTCCTGATAATTCACGGTCAGCGGGAAAAAGTCGCGACCGGGGTCTGCTGCCTTGCGGCCAACGGCCGTAACCAGTACGACCGTATCGGCCATATTGACCATAACGGCACCGTCTGCCTGACGTGCGATACCACCGGTCGTCAAACTGACTTCGTGTTCCCCATATTGGAACGTTTTGCTTGTTGATTTCACAGTATTTGCTCGATTAGTTTTGATTAGGCATTAGTGACCCGTTGCGTACCCGTTTCAGGGACGACGTCAGGTTACCTGATTGCCAGGATAGCGCGCTCTCTTAGCGACGCAGACCGAGCCGGGAAATCAGCTCGCGGTACCGATCCTGATCCCTCGATTTCAGATAGTCGAGCAACTTGCGTCGCTTGTTGACCATCTTGAGAAGACCCTGGCGGCTGTGGTGATCCTTCTTGTGCTCACCGAAGTGCTCGGTGAGCTCTGAAATTCGTGCAGATAGCAGCGCTACCTGAACCTCTGGAGAACCGGTATCGGAATCTCTGCGACCGTAATCCACTACGATCTTTGCTTTCGCTTCACTGGAAAGTGACATTACTCAAATACTCCACGGTACCTTGTGTACCTGATTTCATTTTGACCCTTTTTTGAAGCGCGGTATTCTAGCGCCTGCAAAGGCCTATTAACAGTTAATAATCAATTATTCGGGGACTTATTTGGTCCCGGTAAAAAGACTCTTTTGGGCGCGACCGTCCCATCGCCGGCCAGCTCGCCCACACCTATGAATTCTTTCTCGAGGCCCGGTCCGTAAACCCGCGCGAGCCCTCGTTCCTGTGTCTCGTCGACCACCGCGTTTTTGCCCAGCCGAAACGCCTCAACGCCCGCCGAATCAACGTCGACAGCGGTTAGCTCTGTCAGAGCCACGTCAGGTGGCAGAAGCCGCTTCCTGAGCGCCTCTGTGCCGTGCTCAAGCAACGCTTCTGCGGCGCTCATGTCGACCATGGAACTTGCGTCAAAGCCTCCTACAGACTCACGATGCAGCCTCGCCGTGTGTGCCACGGTGCCCGCTCGCGCCGCGATATCCTCGACCAGGGAGCGTACATAGGTCCCCTTCGAACAACGCACGCGGAAGACCAGCCTGGTACCGGCAAATTCCAGCAATTCGATCTCATCTATGCGGATTCGGCGTGGCGCACGCTCCACAACCTGACCCTTGCGGGCAAGCTCATAGAGGCGTTTGCCATCTTGCTTCAACGCCGAGTACATCGGCGGTATCTGCTTCGATTCCCCCTTGAATCCCTGCAAGATTGCGTCCCAGTCGTCACGCCCGAGAGCGGGGACCGACTCGTGCGCGGTCTCGTTGCCATCTGCATCGCCGGTATCGGTCGCCACGCCGAGTTTGGCCGTTACGCGATAGGTTTTGTCCGCATTCAAAAGAAACGCGCAAACCTTGGTCGCCTCACCGAAGCACAGCGGCAACATGCCTGTCGCTGCCGGGTCCAGGCTGCCCGTGTGGCCCGCCTTTTTGGCATTCAGGAGGCGTTTGATGCGCTGCAGAGCCTGATTTGACGATAGCCCGGCAGGCTTGTTCAGCAGCAGGATTCCGTCGATCGCTTCCGATCGACTTCTTTTTGCCGTACTCATGAATTCCTCTACCGGTCGTCGCCGGCATTGTCACCCGCATTGTCACCCGCATTGTCACC
>CAYLTW010000063.1:0-10036 GCA_964386735.1 uncultured Woeseiaceae bacterium | reverse complement strand
TCCTCTACCGGTCGTCGCCGGCATTGTCACCCGCATTGTCACCCGCATTGTCACCGGCATTCGACTCGCCAGCCTCGATCGCGACGTCTATCAGGCGGCCAATTCGAACGGCCTCCGCCGCACTGTCGTCATGCGCGAAGCGCAGTTCCGGGACATGGCGAATTTTGATTGCACTGCCAAGTTTGCGGCGCAGAAAACCGGACGCGGCCTGCAGTCCCTCTGCTACCGGTACCGGGTCTTCGTTTGGATCCATAAGACTGAAATAGACCCGCGCCACACTCAGATCCCGCGACAAATCCACGGAGGTCAGGGAAACGTTTTTCACGCGCGGGTCCTTGGTTTCGAACCTGAGCAACTCGGACAGTGACCGCAACACCTGATTTCCCAGGCGCTGATTTCGGGAAAACTCACGCGGCATTTGCTCGCTCCGCCGCGCCTAATCCAGCGTACGCGCAACTTCGACGCGCTCGAAACATTCGATCTGATCGCCAACCTTGACGTCATTGTAGTTCTTGACACCGATGCCGCACTCCGTGCCGGAGCGAACTTCGTTGACATCATCCTTGAAGCGTCGCAACGACTCGAGTTCGCCTTCGTAAATCACGACGTTGTCGCGAAGCACGCGGATCGGATTCGACTTCTTGACGAATCCTTCGGTAACGATCGAGCCGGCGATATCGCCGAGCTTCGGTGAACGGAACACTTCCTTGACCTCGGCCAGACCCACGATCTGCTCGCGAATTTCCGGTGCGAGCAAACCGCTGAGCGCCGCCTTAACATCATCGATCGCTTCATAGATGATGCTGTAGTAACGGACATCAACGCCGGATTCCTTGATCGCGGCACGTGCCGCCGCGTCGGCCCGAACATTGAATCCTATGATCACCGCGTTCGATGCCGCCGCTAGCGTCGCATCCGTTTCCGTGATGCCACCCACCCCGGAACCAAGAACCTTCACTTTCACTTCGTCATTCGAAAGCTTGATCAGTGAGTCGCGCAATGCCTCTGCGCTGCCGTGGACGTCCGACTTGATGATGACCGAAACCGACTGACCATCGCCGTCCTTCATTTGGCTGAACATGTCTTCGAGTTTCGACGCCTGTTGCCGCGCAAGTTTGGCGTCGCGCGACTTGGTCTGACGGAATTCGGCGACTTCGCGCGCCTTGCGCTCGTTCTTGACGGTGAGGAAATCGTCGCCTGAGGCCGGCGTCTTTGACAAGCCGAGTACCACAACGGGGCTTGACGGCCCAGCCGATTTGATAGAGTTCTGCTTCTCGTCAAACATGTTTCGAACACGCCCGTATTCTTCGCCGGCAATAATCATGTCGCCTTGCCTGAGCGTACCGGACTGAACCAGCAGCGTCGCAACCGCGCCACGACCCTTCTCAAGACTCGATTCGATCACGATGCCATGTGCCGGCCCATCCGCGACGGCCTTCAGGTCCATCACCTCGGATTGCAGCAGAATCGATTCCAGGAGCTGATCCACGCCTTCGCCGGTGTGCGCAGAGACGTTCACGAACAAATGCTCGCCTCCCCAATCTTCGGGAATAACTTCGTGCTGCGACAGCTCATTCTTGACGCGTTCAGGATCGGCGTTTTCGCGGTCAATCTTGTTGACAGCAACGACCAGCGGCACTCCAGCCGCCTTGGCGTGTTGGATCGCCTCAACGGTTTGCGGCATGACTCCGTCATCGGCCGCGATAACCAGCACCACAATATCGGTGGCCTGCGCACCCCTTGCACGCATAGCCGTGAAGGCGGCGTGTCCCGGTGTATCGAGGAACGTCACTGTTCCTTTTTCGGTCTCAACAGAGTACGCACCAATGTGTTGCGTAATGCCACCCGCCTCGCCATCGGCAACTTTCGTCGTGCGAATGCAATCCAGCAGCGACGTCTTGCCATGATCGACATGGCCCATAATCGTCACTACCGGTGGCCGCGAAACGGCATCGCCGTCTACCGTTATTTCTTCGGCCAGCAAACGCTCGTCAATCTCAGCCTCAGAGATCGGCTTCGCGACATGACCAAGTTCCTCTACGACCAGCGCTGCGGTGTCCTGATCAATGGCCTGGTTGATCGTTACCATCGCACCCATATTAAAGAGTACCTTGACGACTTCGTTGCCCTTGATCGCCATACGCTGCGCGAGGTCGCCAACCGAAATATTCTCCGGAATCTCAACTTCGCGAATGACCGGCTCGGTGGGTTTTTCGAATCCGTGCTGTGAATCGCCGCCAACGCCAACCGGACGCCGGCGCATTGGTGCTTTGCGCTTGCGGCGACCGCTCTTGTCGCCGGCAACGTGCAATTCCTTGCGACCGTACCGGGTCTCTGCACGCTTGCTTGCGGCCTTCGGCTTTTCTTTCGCCCGACGCGTCCTGGCGTCCTGCTCGGCCTTCTCGAGTCGCGTTTTCTCCTCTGCCGCAACCAGCGCTGCCTGTTCGGCCGCCTTTCGTACATCGGCCTCTGCGTCGACTCGTGCCTGCTCTTCCTTTTGACGCTCTTCCACGGCCTGGCGCTCGGCCTTCTCCTGTTCGGCGATCGCGTCTTCGGCCGCACGTTTTTCGGCTGCAACGCGGTCTTCTTCCTCCTGCCTTACGCGATCGAGTTCGTCCTGCTCCTTTTGCGCCTGCTCTTCGAGAACATCGCGTTTCACATAGGTGCGCTTGCGACGAACCTCAACGCTGACTGTGCGTGAGCGCCCCTGAATGCCAGAAAGCCTCAGCTCGGACTGGGATTTGCGCTTCAACGTAATCTTTCGCGGCGCCGCGGTCATGGCCAGCGTATCGCTTTGTCCGTGGCTTCGACGAAGGTGCGTCAGCAGTTCCAGCTTCGCATCGTCGCTGATCGTTGCGCCTGAGCCGCTAACCTTGATGCCGGCCTCGTCGAGCTGCGTCAGCAGCTTGTCGACCGGCACCTTCAGCACCTCGGCAAATTGTTCAATTGTCACATCAGCCATTCTTTAACTCCGGTTCAACGGCCCTCAGGCCTGTTGCTCCTCTTCGAACCAATGTGCACGCGCTTTCATGATCAAAGCACCCGCCTCTTCCTGGTCCATTTCATTGATTTCGAGCAAATCGTCAGTTGCCAGCTCGGCGAGGTCTTCGCGCGTAACAACACCCTTGCTTGCCAGTACGAAGGCCAGTGCCTTGTCCATGCCTTCAAGGCTTAGAAGATCTTCCGCCGGTTCCACTTCATCGATTTTTTCTTCCTGGACAATTGCCTGTGTCAGCAGGACGTCGCGCGCGCGACTGCGAAGCTCGTTGACCATATCTTCGTCAAACTCCTCGATTTCCACGAGCTCGGACGTCGGCACATAGGCAACTTCCTCGATCGAGGAGAAGCCCTCCTGCACCAGAATGAGTCCGATTTCCTCGTCGACGTCGAGTTGCTTGGAGAACAGTTCGATCAGCTCCTTCAATTCGGACTCGCTCTTTTGCTCGGCGTCGGCCGCCGTCATTACGTTGAGCTCCCATCCCGACAGCTCACTGGCAAGCCGAATGTTTTGTCCGCCGCGGCCAATGGCCTGCGACAACTTGTCTTCCTCAACAGCGATATCCATGCTGCGTGCGTCTTCATCGACGACAATCGATACGACCTCCGCTGGCGACATCGCGTTGATGACAAATTGCGCCGAGTTCTCATCCCAAAGGATGATGTCGACCCGCTCTCCGGCGAGCTCGTTCGAGACGGCCTGCACACGTGAACCACGCATGCCGACGCAGGCGCCGACCGCATCGATGCGACTGTCGTTGCTTCGAACTGCGATCTTGGCTCGCAGTCCCGGGTCGCGCGCGGCACCCAGGATGTCGATCATGCCCTGACCGACTTCCGGAACCTCGATCTTGAACAGCTCGGTCAGGAATTCAGGCGACGTACGGGTCATGAACAATTGTGGGCCACGCGGCTCCGAACGAACTTCAATCAGCAGAGCCTTGATACGATCCTGGGGGCGAACAGGTTCACGCGGAACCATTTGCTCGCGTGGCACAAAGCCTTCGGCATTGCCGCCGAGGTCGATGTAGACGCCATTGCGATCGACACGCTTCACCAGGCCAGAAAGCAACTCGCCTTCGCGGTCCGTGAACTCCTCGACAACCTGTTCGCGCTCGGCCTCTCGTACCTTCTGCACGATGACCTGTTTGGCTGTCTGCGCTGCGATTCGGCCGAATTCGACCGAGGCAAGCGGTACCTCCACGTAGCCACCGGGCTCCGCTTTCTCGTCGACGTCCACAGCGTCAATCATGCGCAACTCGCGATCCGGAAACTCCAGTTCGGTGGACTCGTCTTCAAAAACCAGCCAGCGACGAAACGTGTCGTACTCACCGGTTTCACGATCAATCGACACGCGCACCTCGATGTCCTCGCCATGCTTGCGGCGGGTTGCGGATGCAAGTGCGGCTTCGATGGCCTCGAAAATAATGTCCTTCTCTACGCCTTTCTCATTGGAAACGACGTCAACCACCATCAAAATTTCTTTACTCATTGCCTGAAACTCCAAATTCGCCCGGCGTTCAAGTTGCCCCCGGTACCAGTCGTGCGGTGTCGATTGTCGCCATTGGCAAGGTATGCGACACGCCATCCACATCGACCACGATGTTTTCGTCATCCGACGACAGCAACGTGCCACGGAATCGTTTGCGCCCCGCAATCGGAAAACGCATTTCCACCTTCACGGTTTCGCCTGTAAACCTTTGAAAGTGCTTCACTTTCGTTAATTTCCTGTTCCAGCCTGGCGATGACACTTCAAGATCGAAATGACCCGGTACCGGGTCCTCCACATCCAGCAATGCGCTGATCGCCTGGCTTACCTTCTCGCAATCATCAATGCCAATGCCCTCCGGATGATCAATAAAAATCCGTATGACACCGCCCTTGCCCCCGAGCTTCACCTCGAAATCCGACAATTCGTATCCGAGCCGATCGATGGTTGGTTCGAGCAGCTTCTCCAGCTCATCGCCCGTCATGCGTTAGTTCTCTAAGTACCTGTTTCAAAACGAAAAATGGGCCAATGGCCCATTCCTGCTGCGCAACAAAAAACCCCGGAACGGGGCTATACCTCCCAAGACCTCAGTCCCATGCGCGGCGCGATTATACGGCAATCCAACGCGCTTCCGCAATGCCCGAAACGCTTGATTTTCAACGCCCGCCAGACGCGCTAGCATTCGTGCATGTACGATTTCGCGATCATCGGCGCCGGTATCATCGGCTTATCGACAGCACGCCAGCTGCAGATCAGGCATCCCGGCAAGAAAATTCTGCTGCTCGAGAAAGAAAATCAGGTCGCGAGGCACCAGACGGGTCGTAACTCCGGCGTGATTCATGCCGGAATTTACTACGCGCCCGGCAGCCTCAGGGCCAGGTTTTGCAAGGAGGGCGCCGAGGCCACGATTGCTTTTTGCGAAGAATACGGTGTTCCCGTCAAGCAGTGCGGCAAACTGATTGTCGCGACCGATGAACTCGAACACGAGCGTTTGCTCGATTTGTACGAGCGAGCGCGACTCAACGAACTCGACGTAGAACTGATCGATGGCGCGGAGTTAAAGCACAGAGAGTCTGAAGTCACGGGATTCTCCGCCATTTATTTGAAAACCACCGGGATCGTTGATTTTTCGCTGATCTGCGAACGACTGGCCGAGCAATTTCGGGAGGCCGGCGGCGAATTGAGATTGAGAGCCGCCGTTACGGCACTGACGGAAAACAGCGATCACATTCAAATAGCAACGGCAGCGAACGACCTGGATTCGACTCGCTATTTGATCACCTGCGGAGGACTAATGGCCGACAGACTGACGCGAATGCTTAACCTGGGCACGGATTTTCGCATCGTGCCTTATCGTGGAGAGTACTATCGGCTGCCCGCGGAAAAAAACGACATTGTGCGGCACCTGATTTACCCGGTACCCGACCCGGCACTACCTTTTCTCGGCATACATTTGACGCGCATGATCGACGGCTCGGTAACAGTTGGGCCAAACGCGTTGCAAGGCTGGAAGCGCGAAGGCTACGGCCGAATCAACTTCAACCTGCGCGACACCTGGGAGCAGCTGTCATACCCGGGCTTCTGGCGCCTCACGGCTCGGTATCTGGTGCCAGGACTACGGGAAATCCGTAACGCGGTGTGGAAGCCTGCCTACCTCAAACTCGTCCAGAAATATTGCCCGTCAATTACTATCGGAGACTTGCAACCGTATCCGGCCGGCGTCCGCGCTATGGCGGTCCGCAAGGATGGAACAATGATTGACGATTTCCTGTTCGCACAAAGCGAACGCAGCCTGCATGTGTGCAACGCGCCCTCGCCCGCCGCAACATCGGCGATTCCGATCGGCAAATACATTTGTGAGAAAATTGAAGAGAAAATGGCCAATGATCGATAAATCAGAACTGCAGCCCGTCCCGACTGAAAACTGGGACTCGTCTCTGGCGAACGTCATTGCCGACATGAACGGCGACCCGCTCAACGTTCACAAACTCCTTGCGAACAACCCGTCGCTGCTCAATGCCTGGTGGCAATTTCGCAATTACATGGTTGCGGGCGGAACGCTCGGCAAGCGCAACGCCGAACTCGTTATCCTGCGCACCGCTGTTCGCGCGTGTTGCTGGTATGAGTGGGCGTCACACGTCGAGCGAGGCCTGAAAAGCGACCTGTCACAAACTGAAATCGAGCGCGTGATTGACGGCCCGGCGCACCCGGACTGGGCTGAGCCGGACGCCTTGTTGCTGCTGGCCGTCGACGAGCTCGATGTTCGCGGCGCGCTGGATTCCGAAGTCATCGAAAACCTTGAAGCTCACTTTTCACGCGCAGCAGTCCTTGACCTGATCGCATTGCGCAGCATGTACCTGATGCTCGGCGACATGCTCAACACCTGGGATGTCGAGCTCGACGGTCACGTTGCCAGCGCACTTCCGGGTGCCATGACTCGAGAAAAGTTCGAGCAACAACTCTAGCCTACTGCTCCATGTGCTCCGCCATGCGCCGCGTATTGCCCGCAAGCATTTCGATGCAATAGTAGCCGAATATCTGTGAACCTGAGTCACAAAATCAAGAAACCTAGCCGATCGGTCGGGCAATTGTTGCCTTATTTACGGGTGATTTTGGGTCGGGTCCCGTGCAATTGTTGCTTTGTAATTCTGACAATGTTCCCGGCGATTCACGAATTCAATGCGATCGCTCAGCACTATGCAGGCAAGCGCGTCGGGAGCTACGGAGGACAAAAAAATGAGGATTGATATTTCGTTCGGCTGGAAGCCGTCGGATAGGGCCGACGACGCCGACACCGGACAAAACGATGTGACACAGGATCTGGGTGACTGCGATATTACCCGGCCTGTCTCAATATTGAAGCTGGTGGATGAACCCTCGCCCGTTGCCGAGAAAAAAATGGACGGCGATCCGTACAACAACGGCTACTGGCTCAAGCTTCCGCTTGAGTGACACGGGTCCGAAAGACGTCAGGAAATCAGGCCCCGCAGCCCATCGTCCGGGGATCCGGAAGTCCCAGGCTCGCTGCTCGCTTCTGCAATCGTCGGTCATCCGCGATGGCCTCGCGGCCAGGTAACCATCCCAGCAACGCCCCGTACCAGGGCAGCCGAACTTTTTCGGCCTGGGCAATCCAATGCAGGGCGGCATCACGTTCGCCCAGTTGCGTATAAATCAATGCCAGGGGAAATTCAGTACCGGGGTATGTTTCCAATTCTGCGGCAATTTCACGCGCCTTGTCCTCAAGACCTGCTGCCGCATAGCTCATCCCGATCGCCCATGACCAGCTCGGCCTGTCCGCGAGGTGACCATGCGCGTCGATGGCCTCGTCAAATTCGCCCAGTTCGGCATAGGTCCATCCCAGCGAGAGCCAGCCGATTGGAAACTCCGGGTCGAGCCTGATCGCCTCCCTGGCCAGGCGCAAGGCCTCGTCATAGCGGCACGCGTCGCGGTACTGGTCCGCCAGCCAGCCGACGTAGAACGGGGATAGGGGGTCCAACTCCCGTGTTCGATCGCCCTCGACCAGCGACTCTTTTTCGTGCGCCGGTCCAAGAATTTCATATAGCCAGGCAAGATGGTAATGCGCTTCAGTCAGGCTCGGGCTGAGCTCGATGGCACGCTTAAACGCCCGTTCTGCGGCTTCGAAATCCCACTCGTAGTACACCCGATACATGCCCACCGCCATATGTGCTTCGGCCAGCTCCGGGTCCAGCTGTAGAGCAATATCAGCCGCTGCTTTGGCCTTGGGATAGGCGTTGCCGGGAATTGGTGAGTGCCCCAGGTGTGCGTAGCCGTAGGCCACCCCGGCATGGGCCAGTGCGCTTGACGGGTCCTGCAGCACGACCTTCTCCAGCATCTCGACCCCGCGCCGGTCGGCTGCCGACGTTTCCTGGCGAAACTGATACATTCCCTTAAGGTACGCGAGGTGAGTTTTTGCCCGAACCGGGTTCACCTCGGCAAATCTGGCTTCTTCGCTGGGCGTCAGGCGGACTTCGATGACTTCGGAAATCGTTCGCGCTACTTCGTTTTGCAGGTCAATGATGTCGGCTACCTCGCGCTCGTAAGTATCGGCCCACAAATGCAAATCCGACGCGGCATCGATCAGCTGCACAATGACCCGTACGCGGTTGCCGTCCAACAGCACCGACCCTTCGAGCAGCTTCGCGACACCCAGTTGACGGCCGATTTCGGGCACCGAAAGTTCGGGGCTAACCCTGAGGGTGGAGGTGCGAGAAGTCACCATCAGCGCCTTAATCCTGGACAAGCGGGAGATCAGCGCGTCTTGTACGCCTGCGGCGAAATACGCGTCATCCGGATTCGCGGAGAGGTTCTCCAGTGGCAGGACGGCGATAGAGTTGGGATCGATCACCCGGGTGGTCGGCGCTTGTGAAGTTTCGGTCTGCACTTCGAGCAGGCGCTGTCCCACGCCGAATACGGTGATCAGTGTGACCAGGCCCAGCGCGGCCAGAACGCCGTAGTCAATGCGCGTCAACGAACGAACCACTGCCGCATCTTCGTCAGCAGCCGGCGTGCGGCGGATACCGGAAGCTGACAATTCGTACTTCCAGCTGAACAGCACGGCGATGGGGAAACCAACTAGTACGGCGAGCCATACATAGCGTATAGCGCCCTCCGGGATGTTGAACGCGGGAAACGCCTCGCTTGCCACCTGCACCGCCACCCAGGCCGCTACGAGGTAGATCGCCGTCATGCGAAACACACGGCGACGTCTCAACTCACTCAGCAGGTTCTTCAGCTCGCTCAAAGTGCTCTACGTCTCCAGGGCAGCTATTATGCTCCTACTTCGGCAGCACCTGGCGAATTGCTGCTTTACGCTATTCTGGTTCCGGCAATCGGGGGGGCATATGATTTTGCGTCGTTTGGGTGAGGCGATCACGGAACAGAATTGGTTCATTGTCGCCATTGAAGTTCTCGTGGTCGTCGTCGGCATATTTATTGGCCTGCAGGTCGACGACTGGAACTCAGCGCGAAAGGATAAAAAGGATGAGCAGGAATTCCTTCAGCGGCTGCACGCAGACGTTTTGCTTGCCGAGAAACTCACCAGGCGCGTGCGCGACAGGCGACTGGAGCGCCTGCAGGTTGTACTGGAAGTTAACGAAATCCTGTTCGCGCGTGTCAATCGGGACACTCTGACAGAAGAAGAGTGCATCACAATAGCGAGCGCTAACTTTTTCAATATCATCGCCCCGGGCCTGCCTTCGGTTGAGGAATTGATCGGTACAGGTCGCCTCGGAATCATTCGGGATGTGGAGCTCAGAAGCGCGCTAATCAGTCTTCAACAAACAAGATCAGCCCTTTCGACCACGATCATGATCCAATCGGGATCGTCGACATTCACTCACCTGCCATCGACCTATCCGGACCTGATTCGACTAGCGGCATATTTTGACACTGAGATCGGGGAGATTCGTTCCGGCGCCACTTGTAACCTCTCGGGAATGAAAGAAAATCAAAAATTTCTGAACCAGTGGAGCGCCAATGCCGACGGATACGATGCCTATATTCGGGACGGACTCGCGCCATGGAGCGCGA
>CAYLTW010000062.1:10066-16709 GCA_964386735.1 uncultured Woeseiaceae bacterium | reverse complement strand
CAGGGATACGAATAGCGGCTTGAACAAGCCGAAGCGGGTACAGAAATATGCGAGCACGCAGCCGACAATGGCGAATATAGACGACCATGTCAGTATTGGGCCGATCCAGTCTTTGGCGATACCATCCGCGTGTGCCGCCAGTTCAATATAGGTGTAGTAACCACCGATATTGATGTACGTAAAGCATACTGCGGCGAGGCAAATCACAGGCATGATTCGGGGCACATGCCAATCTTCTACATGATCTTCGCCTTTCTCCTGTAGTGCCAGTTCTTCGGCGTTGAGAGGTCTGATCGGTATCCAGCGAATGAACAATGCACAAACAGTGGTCAAAGCAATGAAAAACAGGTAGATCCCGTTCATTGATAGTTTGGGCAAAATATGCAATTCCAGGGCCGTCGAAAAGGCAAAACCGAATAAGAGCATGTTGAACGCACGCACCGGTTTTGTTGTGCCTCCCAAAGTGACCACGGCAACCGCCGTGAAAATACCGCTACCGATTCCAGCGGCAATGCGAAGCCACAACACTTGCTCGTATTCTACAAACACGATGCATAAGGCATTGGCACCGAGAGACAAGATCACGCCGGCCCAAACCAGGTGCCGCCGGTTGACCCGGGCGACCAGCATTGCAGACAGGACAGCGCCCAGGGACAAGCCCCCCAGATCAGCTCCCCAGACTCTTCCCACCTGCTCCTCCGTGAAACCCATTTGCGCCACCAGGGCAGTACTGAGTACAGGAACACTGACCATCACGGAGTATCCAACCAGCGCCATGAACAGAGCGATTGAAATAGAACGCCAGCCATCGAACATATTGGCAATGTTACGGGTGATCGCAGCGTCGTTGCTCATATCTATCCTCTGATGCGTTTTGGGCAATGATATCGGACGCTAGTAGCGAGCGGGCGGGGTTTTCGACCGATGTTCAGGATTAAAAAATGGCTTTGATTGAACCTGGCACTCAGCCCAGGTAGAAAGCCACTTCAACTCGCGTTGATAATCGATGCGCGCCCACAACTGCGACGGCAGGCGACCATCGACGTACTCGATATCCGCGAGCGCCAGGTTGGCTTTGAGAATCGGCGACCAGGTTGCACACTTTATCTCTCCGATCTGTTTGCCATTCTTGCCAGCAAAAATAAACGCCTGGCCGACCGGTTTGTTGCCGTCGACAACGATTTTCGTGAGTCGCCGTTGCGCCGGTCTCGAATTTTCTGCCATTAGCGCCTTGCGGCCGGTGAAGTGGCCCTTGTCCAGGTTCACAACCCAGCCCAGGCCGACTTCATAGGGTGAGCGATCGTATGCATTTCGAATCGTTGATTCAGCGGTATTGAAATCGAATCCGGGCATGACGAATCCGGCCTCTATACGCAGCATTTCAAGCGCCGACAATCCCATCGCTTGTATGTCGTATTGCCCCTGTACGCCGAAAATCGCATCCCACAGTTGCAGTGCGTCTACAGGTTGTGTCCAAAGCTCATAGCCAAGATCGCCTGTATAGCCCGTGCGTGAAACGATGACAGGAATATCTCCGCAGCGCAGCTCCGCAATGCCGAACGGCTTCAAATGATCGAGGTCGTTGATACCTGCGGCAGCAAGTACCGAGTATGACGTCGGGCCCTGTACCGCCAGTGCCGCCACATCGTGCGTTTCCACTTCGATGTGAACATCAAATCCATCGGCGGACATCAGCAGCCAATCGAGTTGATGATGCTGAGAGCACAGTCGGTAGTCGTGCTCGCCGAGTTGAAACAATGTCCCGTCATCAATGACCTTGCCTTCGTCGTTGCACCAGACAACATAGGTAACGCGTCCGGACCTGAGTTTCGAGATATCGCGCGTAACGAGCCGGTCGAGAAATTCACGAGCACCGATACCCGTAATGCGATATTTCTCCATCGGTGTAAGATCCATGACCGCGCATCCGCTGCGTACGGCGAAATACTCGGTCGACAGTTTGTCTACGACACGCGGGACCTTGTAGGTATTCCAGGCCATCCATTCCTCGGTTGTTGACAGTGCGACGAAGCGATCGTGGAACGGTGTGCGTTGCAATGCCTGGCGAAAATGTTCGCGGTCGATATTCATTTCGCCCCACCGAGTTCGAGGACACGCTTCGCGGCGTTACGGCCCGGAAGACCGATCAGCCCGCCACCTGGATGGCATCCCGCACCACACAGAAAGAGCTTTTCGATTGGTGTGTCGTACTGCGCAGCGCCATGCAGGGGTCGCATCATGAAAGACTGATGAATCGAGAGTTCGCCGTGGTGCCAGTGCCCCTGAACCGCGTGAAATTGTTCCTCTATATCCCGTGGCGTCAGTAATTCATGGTCGACGATCAGTGATTTCAGATTCGGCGAATACTGCCCAAGCTGTGAGATCACTTTGTAGGCGAGCGTTGTTTTCTGTTCCTGCCAGCCGCCTTCGAGGTGATACGGCACAAAAGCGACGTTAACGGACATCACGTGATGGCGTTCCGGCGCCAAGGCGTCGTTGTGCAGGCTGGGTATTGCAATGTCGAGAACTAGGTGTTCCGAGTACTCATCGTATTTGGCGTGATTGAACGCCTGCTCGATATATTCCATCGATGGTGCAATCAGCAGTCGATCGCCCAGCTGCGACTCAGGCAGCCCGGCAAATTCCGGTTGGCCGCTGAGAGCAAGATGCAGTTTCGCGACAACGCCGGCACCTCGAATCTGTGCCACGCGATTTGCGAACATCGTGTCGAGCAGCGGTGCGCCGACCAGCCTGGTAAATGTAGATCGTGGATCCGCATTCGAGATAACTAACCTGGCCTTCAGCATTTCTCCGCTCGATAGTTTCACGCCAAATGCTTTGCCATTTTCGATAAGGATCTTGTCGACGTGAGCATCAAACCTTAGTCCGGCGCCCATGTCCTCTGCGGATTGCGTAAGTGCATGCACCAGTTGCGATCGCCCACCTGACTGCAGGGACATGGGTCCGTTGAGCTCACCCTGAAGCCGCTGCAGCCAGGTCAATACGGTGCCGGGCGTGCGTGGTCCCATGGCGCTTCCCATGACCGCGTCGGCAGCAATGGCGCCTTTCAGGCGGTCATCTTCAAACGCCTCGTTCAGCACATCATAGATATTGATCGCCGCGACGCGCAGGAATTCGTACATCTCATCGCGGCCCAACCCCAGGCGAATATTCCAACCGAGTTTCGCGAGAGTTGTCTTGTCGGCGAATGTCATGTCCTTAAGTCGGGGCGGCTTGTTATCGAACAGGGGGCGCAGTGCCTTGGCGAAGGCCAGGTACTGCTTCTTTAGTTTCGGGTAGGCCTTCTCGTCCGACTCTGGCAGATCGTCACCCGACACGCTGTTGGTGCCGATAGTCAGGTGCCTGCCATTGGCATCAAGTGCGACAGTGTCGATCGCCTTGCCGGGCTTATATCCGAATTTCTCGAGCCTGAGGTCGCGACGTATCGCCGGTGCGACGGGATAAGCCAACTGTGCTAGCCCGGGAAAGCGATAGCTATCACCGAGCGTGCGTGGTGCCGACATTCCGCCGGCGGAATCTGCGGATTCGAGGCACAGCACCTTCATCCCGGCGCGAGCGAGGTAAGCTGCGCATACCAGGCCGTTGTGACCTGCGCCGATAATGATTGCGTCTGTACGTTCAGTCATCGCTGAACTCATCCGGTGTCGTAGCCGGTTTTTTCAGGTCACGCAGTATCTCGCGTGCGGCGTTGGCACCGGGCGCGCCGGTAACGCCGCCTCCCGGGTGCGTGGAGGAGCCACACATGTACATGCCCTTGACCGGTCCGCGGTACTGCGCATAACCGGGAAATGGCCGATTGAACATCAGCTGATCAAAAGTGAGTTCGCCCTGGAAGATATTTCCCTCTGTCAGACCCACCTCGTCTTCGAGTTCGCGCGGTGTGCGAATTTCGGCGTGCATCAACAGGCTTTTGAAGTTCGGGCTGTAGTCCGCGATCTGATCGATAACGGTTTGTCCAAACCGATCGCGTTTTTCGTCTGTCCAGCCGTCTTCGGGTTCTACCGGGCAGTACTGCACGAAGACGGTCATCATGTGTTTGCCCGGTGGCGCGAGGCTGGGATCATATTGCGAGGGAATCAGCGTGTCGCAGTAGG
Source organism: uncultured Woeseiaceae bacterium (assembly GCA_964386735.1). Taxonomy (GTDB): domain Bacteria; phylum Pseudomonadota; class Gammaproteobacteria; order Steroidobacterales; family Woeseiaceae; genus UBA1847. The sequence continues at coordinate 12,594 of CAYLTW010000062.1, read as the reverse complement.
GGTCTGCCGACCAGCGGTCATCCTTCCAGTCGTCATAGGCCTTTTCAAGACGCCGCAGTGTGTCGGTGAAATGCATGTGACCCAGCGTTAGCGGGGATCCCTTCGGTAGTGATGGGAAAGACGGCAACCCGTCCAGTGCAATGTTCAGTTTTCCGGATGAGCCGCGAATCTTGAAATTCCTTGCAAGCCGCAACAGATTCGGCGGTAAATCCTTCTTTTCCATCAATCGGGTGAAGGTCCGTTTGGCATCCAGGTTGGATACGACGATTTTTGCTGCAATTTTCTCCCCCGATACCAGCTCCACACCGGTCGTCTTGTTACCGGCGACACTGATTCGCCCGACTTCTGCATCAGTTCGAATTTCGCCGCCAAACGATCGCAATGACGAGGCCAGCGCGTCCGCTATGGCGCCCATGCCGCCACGTGCGAATCCCCAGGAGCCGACGTTGCCGTCGACATCGCCCATTGCGTGATGCAATAACACATAGGCGGTACCGGGTGAATAGACGCCAAGGCCGGTACCGATAATGCTGCCGCCGGAATAGTGCGCGAGGATCGTTTCGTTCTCGAAATAGTTCTCGAGATACTCGGCGATCGACATCGTAAAGAAGCGAATGAACTCGTAAATCTGTGATTCACTGAGTTCATGGAATTTCTTCATCAGGTACGCGAATTCAAATACATCACGCGGCCGGAATGAGCCAGGGTCGGGAGGCGTCCGCAGAAGAAAACCGCGGATCAGTCGGCACCATCGCAAAACGTCCGCATCGAAGCGAATCACGGCATCCGCATCGCGAAGGCTGTGACGCATCAACTCGCGGCGGCGAACGTTCGGATTGCCGTAACTACCGAAATAGTCGCCGTCTTGTTTGAAGGTCATGCTGCTGACGAGCGGAATTACTTTCAGGCCGTGATTTCCGAGGTCGAGCGCATTGTGTATTTCGGGGCGAAAAAGACTGCAGACGTAGGAACTGTTTGAGTACTTCCACCCGTCGTACAGTTCCCTGCTGACTGTGGCGCCACCCACATAAGCGTTCTTCTCAACGACAAGCACGCGCAATCCCGCTTTGGCGAGAAACGCGGCGTTGGTCAGTCCGTTATGACCTGCGCCAATAACGATGGCGTCGAAATCGTTCATCAGTGAAAATCTGTCCCGTTCTAAAGCAAGTCTTTCATTTTGTAATAGGTCATGCCCAGGGCAATGATCTGGTTGCCCAGCCATCGTGACCCCGGAATCCGGAAGTGTTTCATGTCTGCGAACAAGTCGAATTTCTCCATCGTGCCGGCAACTGCATCGGATACGAGTTCACCCATGACATGCGTCGCGTTTACGCCGTGGCCCGAATAGCCGTGGCTGTAATAGACGTTTTTATTAATTCGGCCCAGCGCCGGGATACGATTCAGCACGATGCCCATCATCCCGCCCCATTGATAATCGATTCGTACACCCTCAAGCTGCGGGTAAATCCTGAGCATCCGGGGCAGGATGTATTCCTTGATGCTGGCAGGTTCACGACCCGAGTAATTGCAACTGCCCCCAAAGAGCAGGCGCTTGTCGGCTGACAGGCGGTAGTAATCCACAATGTCATTCAGGTCGCAGACGGCGAGGTCCAGTGGATTGATCTCATTGACCACTTTTTCGGAAAGCGGCTCAGTGCCGATGATGTAGCTGAATGCCGGGAAGACCAGGTTGGACAGGCGCCTCGGCTCCAGCAAGCTGTAGGCGTTCCCGGCCAACACCACGGCGTCAGCCTGCACATAGCCAGTCGCGGTTTTCACTTTCGGGCGATCGCCGTGCTCGATGCCGGTGACCGGTGACTGCTCGAATATCTGCGTGCCGAGCCCGTGAGCCGCACGTGCTTCGCCAATACAGAGATTCAAAGGATGCAAGTGGCCGTCGCGGTAACAGACGAAGCCACCGATATAGCCATCGGTACCCAGCATGGCGCGGGTTTTTTCCCTGTCCCATAATTCATATTCGTAGGGAAAGTTGTGGCGTTCCATCTCCGCGGCATAGCCCTCGATGTCGGCGACGTGCCGTGGCTTCAGTGCCGTCTCAACGAAACCGTTTTTCAGGTCGCACTCGATGGCGTACTTTTCAACCCAGTTATGGATGATGTCATTGCCCCGCCACCTGAGGTCCCACAGCATATCGGCGATGCCTTCACCGTGTTTTTTACGGATCTTGTCCAACCCGCTGATGCCGTTGATTAGCTGCCCGCCATTCGTGCCGGACGCGCCCCAACCGACCCGGCTGGCTTCGACGAGTGCCACGGAATAGCCACGTTCTGCCAGGTTTAGAGCGGTGGCCACACCGGTGAACCCGGCGCCGACCACACACACATCCGCTGATTTACTGCCTTCGAGCACCGGGTAGTCGGTGATTTCATTAGCCGTGTCAGCGTAATACGATCTGGCGTGTTCCTGTTTTTGATAGATCGCTTTCATCGGTAACTCGACACAAAGAGGGCTGCACCAAGTCCAATGATTGCCATTGGCAGGAATGGAACGACGAGGCCCACCCATTC
>CAYLTW010000062.1:0-9966 GCA_964386735.1 uncultured Woeseiaceae bacterium | reverse complement strand
GAACAATGGCAATGACTGAAATCCTCAATATCACCATCGACCTCATAGCGAATGCGCCCGCATTCGCAGCGTCCGTGAATCATTTTTCCGCTCCTCCAATCATGCTATTTCTGGTTGATCAAGCAGCTCATTGCGCCATTGGCTGACGTTCATCTCGATGGCTGCGAAACCACCAATCCAGACAAGCTCATCCCAAACGTACAACCAGTGTGACAGCGAAGCCCAATAAATGCTCAGTGCAATGAGTGACGAATACAGGAGAAACTTGAGCGTATTTGCCGTGGAAATAATTACACCGTCGGTGACGCCCCGGCCCTGCAGGCGTACGACGATTTCGATCGCAAGCAGTATCAGCAGCCAGATGACAACTTCGGCCAGATCGGCCCACGCCAGGTTTCGCTCGAGTTCCAGTCCCGCCATGTCGCTGACTATCGAGTCCTCTGCGAGCCAATAGAATTGCGATTCGTTCGAAAGCCCGCCGCAGGTCTGCTCGCTCACCCTCGTATATTCAAGGTTGTACACGTATGAAACGTTGCTGTTCACGATCTCGCACAGGTTCGACACATTCTCTACTGCTACGGTCGGCCGCAGGCTCATGACAACAATGACGAAGGCATAGACTGTGTGGGCGAGTAATACGTAGGCGAACAGACGAACTCCGCGTACGGTGTGCGCAACCCAGCCTGTCCAGTCTTCGTCGTCAACAACGTACGTTTCCAATTCGAACATAATCAGCAGAAGAAACCAGGCGGACTCATCGATACTGGTGGCAAACTCGCCAGCCCAGTCAAGCAAGGCCGACCCGGCATGCAGCGTATAGACGGCCCGGTTCCAGTCTTCGAGAACGTAGAACGCGAAGTTGATGATCAGCAGCGCGTATACCGTCCACTTAACGGCCTGTTGAATCTTGTGCACCGTGGATTCGGCGCTAAGCGCTGCTTGATGAGCCATTGGGGGATTGTAATAGCTCAGATCGGGCCGACGACTCCACGCCTACACGCTTGGACGATACATATAGTATTGTTTCCGTACAGTCCAAATTGGTCTGCAGGATGCGTCTATGCCAACAGCCCGATCGCCCGTACTGAACAGCAAGCTCCTCAATGACGGGTGGTTGTTCTCGCTTATTGTGGCGCCGATGTGTATTGCCGCTGCAATCGCGATGACAAGAGTCGACTTGTCGAGCCCTATGGGCGTGTCGTCGATGATTCAGTTCTCTGTTCGGCTTGCCGTTCCGTGGTTATTCATTGCGTTCGCTGCCTCGTCGCTGGTCGTCGTTTTCCCGGGCTTGTTCACTCGCTGGCTGCTTCGAAATCGCCGCATTATCGGCCTGTCTTTCGCCGCCGGTATGGCGTGGCAATTGTTCTTCATATTGTGGATGGTGATCGGCTTTTGGGACTACTACCTCGAAGAAGCTTACAGTTACTTCGATTTGTCAGAGCAAATACCCGGGTACCTGATTCTCATCGCGATGGCCGTAACGTCGTTTCGTTTCGGCCGCAGCAAGCTAAGCGTCCGGCAGTGGAAAATTCTGCACAAAGGTGGAATTTACTTCCTGTGGGGCGTTGTATGGAGTACCTACTGGTTCGAACTTTTTTACTACGACGACGTCCAGATCATTGACTATGCGTACTACTGGGCCGGGTTTGCCGCCTGGGGGATTCGTCTGTTGGCGTGGAGCAAAAAGCGAGCCCTGCAGTTAGCAATTCCGGCGGAGGTCAGGTGATGATCGAACGATATAATTGCATTATCGTAATATTCGGCACGTGCTTATTGGCGTTACCAGGCACTACTTTCGCCGGCCAGGCTGACCCCGATTCCGTGGTCGCGATCATCGGCACGGGCGACATGGGTGATTCGCTTGGACCTCGATTTGCGGAACTCGGATATACGGTTATCTACGGATCCCGCCATCCTGACGGCGAAAAAGCACAGGGCGTCGCCCGTCGAACGGGCCATAATGCCCGTGTTACGACACAACTTGAGGCAGCGCAGTCCGGGGACATCGTCATACTCGCGGTACCCTGGCCAGCGATGGAAACCGTTGCTCAGAGCCTCGGCTCGCTGGACAACAAGATCGTGATTGATATTTCATTTCCGCATGAGCAAGCCGACGATGGTTATTATGTATCGATGGTCGAAACGTCGAGTGCTGAAATGATTCAGGAGTGGAATCCCGGAGCTCGGGTCGTGAAAACTTTTGCGTTACAAGCGAGTTACGTTATTGACGACCCAGGTGTCGTCGGTGGTCCTGTCAGTATCCCGATTGCGTCCGATGACCGCGAGGCGAAAGAACAAGTTGCCAAAATTATTGCGGCGATGGGGCTCGATCCGATCGATGCGGGACCGCTACGACTGTCACGAGAATTAGAAGCCATGCAGCGCCTGTACGGCGTGCCATTTTTTCAGCGGCGCACGGCTGCGTGGGAGTTTTATTTTCGGCGCAGCTATTTCTGGGAATGCATCTGGGAAGATGACTGGTCGAAACCCGTTGCGGACGCAGCCAATCTGGCCCAGTTGCCGGAAACGCAGGGTGAGCCCAGACCTTGTCCCGGGACTCGTTAATCAGCCTCGCTTAGAGCCGGTCTTTGATCTTGTAGTACATCATTCCGAGCGTGATCATCGGCTTGCTGAAAAAATGCGCCCCGGGAACAATAAACGGCTTTACGTTTGCGAACAGATCCAATTGCTCGACAGTACCGGCGACGGCATCTGCCATAATTCGACCGGCCAGGTGCGTGACATTGACGCCGTGACCTGAATATCCCTGGCAATAAAATATGTCCGGGGAGATCCTGCCGAGCTGCGGCACTCGGTTAATGGGCACGCCGATAGTGCCGCCCCATGCGTAGTCAATACCAACGTTCGCCAGTTGCGGATAGATTCTTGCCAGTTTCGATCTGTGTTTTCTTTTAATGATTTCCGGGTCGTCGCCAAAGTAATTAAAGCGCCCGCCAAACAACAGTCGCTTGTCTGCACTGAGGCGGAAATATTCAAGGACGAAGTTCGGATCGCAGACAGCCAGATCTTGCGGATTGATTGTCCCGACCACTTCCTCTGAGAGCGGCTCCGTGGCAATGATGAAGCTGTTCACAGGGAACATGATGCCGCGCAGCTTTCGCTCAAGCGCGTGGTAGGCATTACCAGCGATGACAACGGCATCGGCCGTAACTGAACCCTGTTGCGTAATGACTCTCGGCTTTCTGCCTTTCTGTATGTCGTGGACAACTGACCCCTCGTAGAACGTTGCCCCCAGCGACTGCGCCGCACGGGCTTCGCCGATGCACAGGTTTAACGGATGCAAATGGCCGTTCCCCATGTTCAGCAAAGCGCCGATGTAAGCGTCGGTGCCTAACGTATCGCGGGTCTCATCCCCTGACAAAATTCTGAACTCATGAGGGAAGCGGGCTTTCTCGAGACGCTCGTAGTCAGCCTCGATGTCCCGAACATGTCTTTGTTTGATCGCGACGTCCAGATACCCGAATTTCAGGTCACATTGAATCCCGTATGTGTGCACGCGCTCGCGAATGATGTCATGCCCGGCCCAGCGAAGTTCGCCGAAAACGTCCTCCACATCCTTGCCGAGATGTTTTGCAACGCATTGCTCTCCGGAAATGCCGCCGATCATCTGGCCACCGTTGCGGCCGGTGGCGCCCCACCCAACTCTGTTCGCCTCAATGACGTGTACGTTGTAGCCGCGCTCGGCCAAGTGCAAAGCGGTAGAGATACCAGTGAAACCAGCCCCGATTATGCAGACGTCAGCAGTATGGTCGCCCAGCAACGGGGCGAAATCAGTGACGTCGTTGACCGTGGCCGCGTAGTAGGAGCCTGTGTGTGCTTGCAATGCATCCCACCCTTCAGCGTGCCGTTAGGTAATTAGTGGGTCTTATTCAATTGCGATCGACGATACTGGGCAGGGGTTTCCCCGACGCACTTCTTAAAAGCAGCGTAGAACGCTGAATTTGAATTGAATCCGACCGTGAATGCGACGTTCAATACGGCACCCCTTTGGCCGTTGAGTTCGGTCAGAATTTCCCTGGCATGTTCAATTCTGTATTGATTCAGGTAATCAAAGAAGCTCATGCCGAAACCGGAATTGATAACCTGTGATAAATGGTTGACCGAACAATTAACAGTCATCGCTAGTTTCGGTAGCGTCAGGTCCGGTTTCAGGAAAGCCTGTTGCGATTGCATGATCTGCTCAAGCCGGTTTTTGTACTCGAGTAATTGTTCGCTGCTTAGTCCGGACTTTGCATACTTGCGCTGCCGGAATTCGTGAGAGGTCATTTGCGCCATTCCGGAAGGTTGGCCTGTGCCGGGAACATCGTAGTAATCAATGATCGTCATTGCTTCGTCGTGATGCAGTGTTACGAACTCGGCACCGCGGTAGGTATTCGGATGTTTGCCCGGTCTGCCTTTGCCGGACGGCACCATCTCGTACTGAAACGCAACAGTGTCATTGCTCGTCAGGACATCGCCGATCAATACATATCGGTGTCGGTATTTGGAAAAAAAATCGCGAAGGCTGGCGATCAACTCGTCGTGCGAGCGTCGCGCGTTCTCCGGAATATCGCAATAAATTCCATCAGCGGAAAGATGGTCTGCCACGCCCTGCGGGTCGCGTTGATTCCAGGCGTCAAAATAGCTTTCCACAAATTCTGTCGCGTGCATGATAGGCTCCCCGACATCCGACCTTGAACTATACATCTATCATAGCATTATGAAAAAAATCGTAGGCCAGGTCGTGTCGGTACACGCCGGATCGAACGAGGATCTGGGAAAGGAGGAGCACGCGAGGATCCAGGTTGAACTGGACGGCGTTGTGGGCGACCGCCACCAGTCGTACCAACGAAAGACCTGGGCAGGGGACAAGCAGCCTGAAGGTACTACCCGGCGCAATGAACGCCAATGGTCGGCCGTTTCGATCGAGGAATTAGCCGGGATTCAACAGCTAATGGACCTGACTGAAATACTGACTGCTGCATGCCTGGGCGCGAACCTCTGCCTGTCTGGAATTGTGGAACTGTCGCGCCTGCCGAAAGGCACGGTATTGAAGTTTCCATCCGGGGCTGAATTGATGGTCGAGGATTACAACCCTCCCTGCCACGACATGGGCAGGAAACTGGCATCAAAGTACACGAGCCATTCGGGCGAACCGTTGTCATCAACCGCATTTTCCAAAGCGGCAAAACTCACCCGCGGCATCGTGGGTGTCGTGGAGGTGGGCGGCGCCATCAATGCGGGCGATGAAGTGACGGTCGAGCTTTATGAACCGCCAGCCTGGCTGGCGCGGTCGTCAAAATGACGAGGTGAAACTACGTATCACATCCCCGCTGATCTGATGATCGATTCGTCCCCCTGACAAAAGGTCTCTCGTTTGGATATCTACACCACCGCGATTGCTGTCAGCATCATTATTTACATTGCCATCGGCAACTACGCCGGGCGCGGCGTGAAACGACTGGACGACTATTACGTTGCCGGGCGTCAGGCGCCGACCCTGATCATTGTCGGAACGCTCGTCGCGAGTTTGATGAGTTCCACAATGTTCCTGGGCGAAGCTGGTTTTGCGTACGCCGGTCAGGCGGGACCTTACGTTCTGTTTCCACAATCTGCGTGCGCTGGCTACGTCATCGGCGCTATTTTTTTCGGGCGATATCTGCGAAGAAGCCGGGCAACGACGGTCGCCGAGTTTTTCGGCAAGCGATTCAATAGCACTCGTATTCAGGCAACGGCCGGGATAACGATCATCCTGGCGTTAGGTGGCTATCTTGTAGCTGTAACCCAGGGTGCCGCCATATTGTTGTCGCAGCTCACAGATCTGGGCTATGTGCAGGGACTCATCGTGGCCTGGTTGAGTTACACAACGTTCACGATGTACTCCGGCTCCCGCGGCGTCATTCTGACCGACACGATAATGTTCCTCCTTTTCACATTCGCCAGTTTCGCCGCCATCGTGTACCTGGTCACCGACTTTGGTGGCTGGCCGACGGTGATCGAAAGCCTGGTCGCTATCGAAGAAAAGGTGGACCTGATGTCCTGGCACGGCATTGTTGGTCCTGGCACTGAATGGCCAACAGCGACGGACTTCCTGATTTGGACAATGGTCATCGAAATTAGCTGGCTGGTCGTTTACGCGGTCAGTCCCTGGCAGTCGAGCCGGCATTTGATGGCAAAAAACGAACATGTTGTGCTTCGCGCGGCTTGTATTGCCACCCTGGTCGTCGCCTTGCTGCAGGTTATGGTTTATGGCATGGGTGGCGTCATCAACCTTGGGAAGGTCGATATCGTGCCACCGGAAAGCGCCATGATCTGGGCTTCATTGAATCTGTTGCCGGAATTGCTCGGTGCCCTGATGTTAGCGGGCATCATGGCCGCTGTACTGTCGTCTGCATCGACATTCCTCTCGCTCGTCGGCTTCAGTGCGAGTAACGATATCGGCATTCACAAAAGTCAGGACGAGATGAAGACGCTTCGCTTCAGCCGCCTGATGATGCTCGTAATCGGCACAATTGCCCTTGTTGCAGCACTGATTTTCCCACCCAACATTTTCTGGCTTACGACCTTCATTGCGACGGTATTCGCGTCCTCCTGGGGCCCGGTCGGCCTAATGAGTATCTGGAGCAAGCGCATCACAGAGTCCGCCGCGTTCTGGGGAATGCTATCGGGATTGGTGTTTAACGTTGTGCCAAAGTTCTTTGATTTCATAGGCATGGTCGATTTGCCGTCCTATCTTAACCCGGCTCTTATCGGCGGCGTTGTGAGCCTCATCGTAACGATCGCGGTATCGCGATACACGTTCGTGAGCGAAGAAGAGGCCGCCTATTTGGCAAAGCTGCACATTACGCCTGCGGATGAACTGGACGTAAAAAAGACTCGAACGACGCTTCTTGCTCCTGCACTACTGGTCGCAAATGGCCTGATCATGCCCTTCCTGTTTCTCAACTACTACGTCCGTCCGTACCAGTCGGCGACCGGCGGCTTGTCGTCGGATGGGTCGCTTGACTGGTTCACAGGTGAGGCTGCGCTCGCGATGAGTTGGGGCGTCGTGTACGTCTCGCTGGGGATCTTCGCGCTCCGCTTTATTCGAAACGCGTATTCACCCACAGGGCAACGCTAAACAATCGCGATTGAGAATTGCATGTCAGCAATCAGGAGGTGGTGTCGCGCGTGCCCTTGCCGGCATCCAGAACGGCTTCTGTTTGCGTGTGCATCGGGCTACCCGGCTGTAGTGGCGTAGTTCTTTTTCGTAATAAATTTCCGCCCACAGTTCGCCCTGCACGTGCTCCGTCCTGATCATAGCCAGGGCGATGTTTGCCTTTACCGCGGGCGACCACATTGCCGAGGTAACGTAGCCAATTTCCTGAGTGCAACGCTTGTTCTTGTAAATATAAGAACCCTCGGCCGGTTTGTTGCCCTCTATGTCGAGCTTGGCCAACGTGTATTTCGGCCCATGTCGCTTCTCTCTCAACAATGCGCTTCGACCGCTGAAATGCGGTTTGTCGAAATCGACCAACCAGCCGAGGCTCAATTCGAACGGTGTTTGATCATGCTCGAAGTGCACAGTGCGGAGCGCCTCGTTGAACTCCATCGCGGGCATAATGAACGCGGCTTCGAGCCTGGCCATATTGGTTGCAGCTTCACCGAAAGGTTGAATGCCGAAATTTTCGCCCGCGGCGTAGAGTTCATCCCACAGATTGAGGGCGAGGGCGGGTTGAATCCAGAGTTCGTAACCGAGATCGCCGGTAAAACCTGTGCGCGACACCATGAGAGTGTCGCCGTGGAATGGAAAATACTTGATATCGAACGCCTTCGCCGTGTCGATACCATCCAGCCCCATTTTTTTGAGTACGGCGCAGGACGTAGGCCCCTGCAGTGACAGGGCCGCCAGCTCATCGGTTACGTCTTCGACAGTAACATCATCGAACCCGAACGCGCTTTTTTCCAGCCAGGCGGTGCAAGGGCTGCCGCAAGTCAGCATGAACCTGTCGCCGGACAGTCTGAAAATCGTGCCATCATCGATCAAGCGGCCATCGTCGGTACACCAAACGCAGTAGGCGACACGATTGAGCCCGATCTTTGCAACATCCCTGGTTACCATGCGGTTCAACATGGCTTCGGCATCGCGACCGCCAATTCGGTATTTCTGCATCGGGCAAATGTCGTAGGTGGCGCAGGTATTGCGAACGCAAAAATACTCGTACTCCGCGTCGTAATAATACTCGGCGAACTTGTAGCCATTCCACGCGGACCAGGCATCCCGAATATTCAGCACCTTCTGCCTGGGATAGAAAGGGGATAACTTCAGTCGTTCGCCGGCGTATGGATCAGTCGTATTCATAAGCTATTCGTCGTAGAAGTCGTCTTCGGGGACGGTATTGGGGCGTCGCAGATCCATGAGTATCTCGCGTGCTGCGTTCGCGCCACAGGCGGACGAGACGCCGCCTCCCGGGTGTGTCGATGACCCGCACATATAGAGATTCCGGACCGGCATGCGGTATTGCGCATATCCGGGGAATGGCCGATTGAAAAGCAGCTGATCGATCGTAAGTTCTCCCTGGAAAATATTGCCTTCCGTCAACCCGATTTCCTGTTCAATTTCATGTGGCGTGCGAACCTCCATATGAAGGATCAGGTCTTTGAATCCCGGACTGTATCGTTCAATCTTGTCGACGACAGTCTGGCCGAACTGATCGCGTTTTTCCGGCGTCCACGGGCCGTCAGCGAGCTTGGGCGGGCAGTACTGCACGAAATTCGACATCCAGTGCTGACCGGGAGGCGCGACAGTTGGATCCCAGGCCGAGGGTATGACCGATTCGACAAACGGATCATCGGACCAGCGGCCATGCTTCCAGCAATCGTAGGCCCGCTCCATGGTTTCCAAAGAACCCGTGAAGCCCTGCCCACCGCGATTTATGTAGCGATTCTCCGGCACGCCGGTGAATTTCGGCATCCCGGACAGCGCAATATTGACCTTGCCGGACGAGCCACGGATTTTGAAGTTGCAGGCTTTCTCGTAGATGCCTTCGGGCAGGTCGTTCTTGTCCATGATGCGGGTAAACGTCCGCTTCGCATCCAGATTCGATACGACAATGCTCGCCCTGATCTCGTCACCGTTTTCGAGTACGACGCCAACTGCCTTGCGATTTTCCACAATCACCTTGTACACACCGGCGTTGGTTCGAATCTCGCCACCGTGTTCTCGCAGAGCAGCGGCAATCGCTTCTGAAATGGCACCCATGCCACCACGCGGGAGGCCCCATGCGCCGATGCTGCCATCGACGTCGCCCATGACATGATGCAGCAGGATGTAGGAGGAGCCGGGCGAATAAACACCGAGCGCCGTACCGATGATGCCCGGGCTGGCCATCGCGGCCTTGACCAGGTCATTCTCGAAATAATCCTCGAGAAACTCGGCTGCGCTCATCGTGAAGAAACGCACGTACTCGTAAATTTCCTTTTCGCCCAGAGCCCAGAGTTGCCTGGCGAAAAAAAGCAGTTCTTTGATATCCCGCGGCCGAAACGAGGTCGGATCGGGTGGTGTGCGTAGTAACGTCTTGCGGATGAGTTGTGAGTAACGCATCAAATCTGTCTGAAAGCGATGCATCGCGTCAGCATCGTGCGGCGAGTGGCGCTTTATCTCAAGGTGAGCCGCCTCTTCATTATGATAGGCAAAAAGTCTTTCGTCGCCATCGCCGAAGTTGACGGTTCCAAGATAGGGCACGAGTAGCAGCCCGTGCCGCCCGAGGTCCAGGTCGCGATGCAGCGCCTGCCGCAGCATGCTGCAGACATATGAAGAACTCGAGTAAATCCAGCCCTCGTGGAGTTCCCGGGAAGCAGACGCTCCGCCGATATAGTCATTCTTCTCAAGCACGACGACGTTCAGTCCGGCCTTCGCGAGATAAGCGGCATTCGTCAGGCCGTTATGACCGGCACCGATAATGATTGCGTCGTAGTTACTCATCG